>JAEEMK010000076.1 GCA_016283175.1 Bacteroidales bacterium | reverse complement strand
TCCCGCGAATGGCAGCGGAGCCAGAACCGTTTTGTTGTCATCGACGAGATGTCTCGTGCCGGCTTCTTTGACGCTTTGCCCGACGATGCCCTGCTTTATACCGAGGCCTTGCATACCACATCGCGCACAGCCAATGCTATCTGCGAAGGCACGGACGACATCGAAGATCTGATTGACCTTCGTGCCGGTCGCAAGTTCCACTATGCGAACGACTCAGCTATGCTGGAGCAGAAACGGACGGAATACCCTTCGGCGCCCTGTTACCTGTTTGGAGCACGCGAGGTGCAGAAAGCCAACGGATTGCTCGTCACAGTTGCCGACAGCAGTGGTGCCGACTGTTTCTATCTGTCGCCCGTCAAAAGCTTCAACCTGTTCTACAAGGATGGAAACCTGTGGCGACAAGAGGCGGTGGTGTCCAACAACAGGCACCGCAAGGTTATTCATATACGTGTCGAAGGCGAAGCGGTAGACCCCGAGTCCTTTTATGTGAGTGATATGATTGATTAACAACTGAAACAATGGTAAAGAAAAACGCACTTTATATTGCTTTAATGGCAATTTTGATGGTTGGGTGCAACCATTCAGACAACGGCATAATGTACAACGATTCACTGCCGCCAGTCACCGAAGGCTATGTAGGCCTGCAGGACGGGCACTTTGTCCTCGACGGAGAAGAATGGTTCCCGATTATGCTAAACTACAAGGCGTTCATACGTCAGGTGGGCGACTCGCTCGAGGTTGTGCCTGCCGACTACTATCACGGTCGTTACATTGAGGAACATTTCGACACTATTGCCTCGTGGGGATTCAACGCCATACGCATCTGTCTCGACGTGTTGGACAGCGAGATGGACAGCAGCGCTATGTTCCGTGCCACACGTCGCGTCATCCAGAAGGCCGACAGCGCCGGCCTCAAAGTGATGTTGCTCATCAAGACACCCTTCGACCCCTATTGGCAGAGCTACACCAAAGGACTTCTGCGCCATCTGGCCAACCTACCGGCACTATGGGCCTACGACTTTTTCAACGAGCCCCTCTACTTCGACCCGGAACCCGAACGCGACAAGATGGATGCCGCACGCCTGGTGTCTCAGTGGCGCCACTGGGTGCGTCAGTATGCGCCACATCAGCTCTTCACTGTCGCCACTGCCGAGCCTATCGAGGTCTTCGAATGGGACCCCGCCCTGCTGCCGGTCGACTTCGTCGAGATGCACACCTACCACCCATTGAGGGTCTTCTCAGAGATGTGGTGGTACAGCCGCTACTGCGGCAAACCGTGGATGGTGGGAGAGACGAGCCTACCGGTCGACAACGACTCGGTGCCGTACGAGTGGCAGGAACAGTTTATGTGGGACACATACCGCTTCGCAAAAGTCCACGGTGCCATAGGGTATGGCTGGTGGGAGTTTCAGGACAACCCGCAGGGTGTCAATTTCGAGGCGCAGTACACAGGTCTGAGCGACCGCAACGGCAAACGGAAACCTGCTGTAGACCTGGTGTGGTATCTCGGCAAGATATGCCTGGGTGTTGGTGTGGACAGCGACATCGTTCCGCCGGTCAACTACTACAATATGCTTGCATACAGCAATATCCGACTAACTGGCAAAGTAGTGGACGAAAGCAACGGGAGGCCAGTCGAGGGAGCTGTGGTGCGGGGATGGAACGAAGACTGGTCAGTGGGGATGAACACATATACCGACAGCAACGGCCGTTTCACACTCTACAGCAACGACTACAACGTCCATTTCGAGGTCTCGGCTCCGCTAATGAGCAGGCAGAAATTTGACCGCCGCAATATAAGGTATTCAAATCCGCAGGGCATCGACACCAAGAACCTGCCCGACCGCCAACGCGAATACCAGCAGATAGACTATAAACCATATCTAAACACCAGCATCCCTGAAATCCCTTTCAATACTTATTACGACTCAACACATTTCAACCGCTACAGTCTTGAAGGCGATCTGGGAACAATCAAGTTGAAGACTTTGTAGTATGGATAACTTTTCTTGCTCCATCGACTGCAAGTAGAATGAAAAATGGGACGAAACAGAAAAGGTAGCGGGCTCGCGCCTCGCATAGCGTGTGGAACAATATCAGCATAATGACTGCCCAAACAACAATTTCTATTACCCGTCTCCCGTTTTCATCTATTTGTTCTCTGTATCCCAATTTCCTTTTTCTTGGCAATGCAGCCAGCATCGAAAAGACAAGCACACCAAACCACATCGAAGTAGCTGCAACACTCCAGGCATCGTTCCATTGGCCTTTGTATGCCCGGTTATAATAGACGCCACGCGTCAATTTGGAAAGCCAGCCAGAACGTTCAGGAATGTATTTATAAAAGGAGCCTTCGCGACCCCAGTAGAACGTCCCATCGCTGAAATTCAGCAGATTCTTGCGACCCCAAAGCGTCAATGTGCCTTTCATTTCAAGATCTTTATAGCGTCGCACGGTTTCCTCCAGTTCGGCTCGTTTGCGTTCCTTCTTTTTAGGGTAACTGCGCGAAAAATCCACATCTTGAGCGCTATAAATGCCTATCGACTGATAATTGGCGCCTAGCATCAGGTAATGCGGCGCACCCAATCCTTTAGAGGTATGCAGGTGAAGTCCGCAACCTGCCACTGCAAGGTGCGCTGTCAAAACGCCAACAACTATGCCACACAAGACAAGTCCTACTGGGCATAGAAGCGTTTTAATGCTTTCACGTTTCCGCAGCATTTCCAACAGATGCACAAGTACGATGGCAAAGCCGACAAAGAGTATCTGGGGCTTGATGTAATAGCCCAGGGCACTGACAAAAGCGACAGCAAATATTCTGACCCACAGCTTTTTGAACGAAGCTACTGTCACCATCCAGAGAATGATGACCGACAACATAAGACCCCAGATGTCAGAATAGGGTACCGACCACCAAGGCGACAGCCAAACAAGCAGTGTGTAAAGAATATAAACCAAAATGGCACAGTCTTTTCGGCGCCAGATGTGCATAGCAGTCTGGAACAGCATCAGCGACGTCAGCCCTGCGCCAACACTTTGCAGTGCAATCAGTGGGAACAGAGTGGTTTTCATTCCCCACAGCGGTCCTGTGACGAAAAATACCAAGGCATACACCCTACTGAGCAAAAGATTGTTTGGATTCCAACTGAAATATTCTTTGAAATCGTCTATGGGCCGCCCTTCGGCCATTGCCTGTGCCAGTCCCGTCACCTGCTGCACATCCCAGTCCGTGTGGACATAGTAGCTGTAAACCATCAGCGTCTGGACAAGGGTCATTGCAGCAGTAACCATCCAAAGCCGTCCCGTGTGCACCGTTTCAGTACGGCAGCATTTCATAGCCATCAACGATACCAGCCCGACGAAGACAATGCCGACAAGCATCATCGGAATATGCAAACGGCCTTCGAGGGGGATACACCACTTCCAATCAGCTCCGTCGGGGAAATGACAGAAAGCCACAATGACTATGACCGTAACCATCAGCACCAGCCAGAAAACCGATGCCAGACTTATTTTTCTACCCACAGTTGGTGTTGACATATCATTTTTTATATATAACGTCGCACAGATAAATAAAGTATTTTTTTAGAATAATAAAACCACCCACCACACGTTAAAATGCAAAAACACTAACACTATGACCATAATGTACATCCACGGCTACGGTTCAGACGGCAACGCTATGAAAGGGCAGCTGCTTCGCAAGATGCTGCCGCAGCACCGTGTTGTGTCGCCCACCTTCGACTACAACCACGAAACACCCTGGACAATTCAGAAACAGATATCCGACACAGTTGAAAAAGAAGATGTCCGAATGATTGTCGGCAGCAGTTTTGGTGGCTACCATACTCTGTGTGCCACGGCTTTCTTCCACGGTACGGTGTGGGTCGTCAACCCCGTCCACGACATCGAGACCACCATAAGGCGCATCTTCATCAATTCACAGTCACCGCTTTCTTCGCATTTCGACGTCGACTTTCTTGATATCTATAAAGATTTCAATGCCAGGATTTTCAACAGCCAGATACAACTCAACCAGAGCGGTCGCTGGCCTGACGACACACCCATCAATTTCGCCCTCAGCACCGACGACGAACTGCTCGGCGACCACCGGCCCCTACTCGACCTCTTCCCCCGCCACGACCGTGTCGTCTGGAAAGACAACTGCGGTCACCGTTTCCTGCGCTTCGAAGAACTCAATCTTATATAAATCCACAACGGCGCATCAAAGCATCGGGGTCTGGGTCACGATGCATAAAACCACGGAAAAGGTCAGCGGGGTGGCTGCTGCCGCCACGTGAAAGTATCCTGTCGCGAAATTCTTTTGCAGTTCCAGAGTTAAAAATACCTTCAGCCTTAAATTTCGAGAAGATATCCGCATCGAGCACTTCTGCCCATTTATATCCGTAATAACCGGCAGCATAGCCACCTGCAAAAATATGCGTAAACGCCGTGCTGGTGCAGCAACCTTCAATTGGCGGCAATAATTCAGTCATTGCGCTATGCTCGAAATCCTCGACACGGACATTCCCATCCATAGGCTCGACAAGCGTATGGAAAGCCATATCAACGGCACCAAAATTGAGCTGACGCAGGCATAGCCAACCCGCTTGGAAATTCTTGCTTCGGCGTATCTTGTCGATATACTCTTCCGGCATCGGTGCACCCGTCAGGTAATGGCGTGCAAAAGTGTTGAGAAAGTCCGTCTCGTAGCACCAATTCTCCATCACCTGTGAAGGCATCTCAACAAAGTCGCGCAGCACGCTGGTACCGCTCAACGATGGGTAGTGAATATCGCTCAACATTCCGTGAATGGCGTGCCCCATTTCGTGCATAAACGTCTCCAATTCGTTAAAACTAAGCAGTGCGGGTTTATCGGCAGTTGGTTTTGAGAAATTGCAAACCACTTGTACCAGCGGTCGAACCTCGTTGTCGCCAATGTTCGACTGATCGCGGAACTCGGTCATCCAAGCACCGCTGCGTTTTGATTCGCGAGGGAACATATCAAGATACAGCACAGCCATAAACCGATCACCGTCATAGACTTCATACACCTTGACATCCCCATCGTAGAGCTCAATCGCGCTGTTTTCGACAAAGGTTAGACCATATAGACGGTGATAAAGGTCAAAAATGCCCTGACGGACACTGTCAAGCGGCAGATAAGGTCGCAACAGTTCGGAGTCGAAATCGTATCGCTCCCGTTTCAGTTTCTCGCTGTAGTATGCAAAGTCCCAACTCTGCAGCTCGAAGTCAGCAGCGCATTCTTTGGCGAAGCAGCGCACCTCGTCGAGGTCGCGCCTTGCAAAGTCAATGCAGGCCTGGCGCAGCCTGTCTAGAAATGCGGTGACATTCTTGGTTTCTCGGGCCATTGTGCGACTCAACTTGTATTCAGCAAAATGACGGTATCCCAGCAAGCGTACCTTTTCAAGGCGCAAATTGGCAATACGGCGAGCTGTGGCATTGTTGTCATTGTCATTGCCGCGGTTGCCTCGGCTATTGTAGGCGCGCCACATCTGCTCGCGCAGCTTACGGTTGTCGGCATAGGCAAGGAACGGTCTGTACGACGGTGCCTGCAGGGTGAACACCCACCCCTGCAAATCTCGGTTTTCGGCCTCCTGACGCGCTGTGGAGACAACAGTATCCGGCAATCCGGCAAGGTCGGCAGGATCAGTTATATGGAGTACAAAATCGTTTGTGTCGGCCAGCGAGTTGCGGCCGAACTGTTCAGTGAGTGTTGACAATTCTTCGGCAATTTCAGCAAAGCGACGCTTACTGTCGGCATCAAGATTGACACCGTTGCCGACGAAACGCTGGTAGTACTTCTCTGTCAACTGGCATTGTTCATCGGTCAAGCCTGCATCTTCCCTGCCCTCGTATATCTTTGAGACACGTCCGAACAGACGCTCATCCATCCATACACGATTCTCGAAACGCGTAATCACAGGCATCAAGTCCATCACCGTCTGCTGCATTTCGGGTGTCGTGGAACACTCATTCAAGTTGAGCAGCAGAGCCACGGCGCGATCCAGTATTTCAGACGCCGTTTCCATAGGAACAATAGTGTTTGCGAATGTTGGTGCCTCGCACTGTTCCGCAATACGTTCAATATTCTCTTCCGCCTTGACGATGGCTTCGCGAATGGCCGGCGAATAATGCTCGACTCGTATTGTGCCGAACGGCGGAGTTTGGCGAGGTGTGTTCCATTCTGCATTGAGGGGGTTGATGCTCATAACTAATCTGTTTTTGAATTATTCTTTTGCGTTTCACAATATTTCAGGCCTTTTTGCGTTTCAGCCTATGCAAATAACGCAATTGTATAATAATATTGTGCACTAAAAACAATCTGTTATGAAAAAGATTTTCTTGACAACGCTGGCACTACTGCCACTGTTTTTCACCGCCTGCAACAGCGAGGATCCCGAAAAAACGGCTGCCATACAACGCGCCGACTCGCTCCAGACTATCATTGACGCCAAAGATGGCGAAATCGATGCACTGTTTGAAGTGCTCAACGAGATTGAGACAAACCTGTCCGAAATCTCGTCACGCTACAGCACCGTCAACACCTTGAAACAAGGCAATCCCGAGATGAACAGCCGCGTGAAAGGCCAAATCACCGACCAACTGGCCATTATTGACAATATGCTGTCGCAGAACAAGCAAAAGATTGCCACCCTCAATGCCAAAATCGCCAGTCTGGGACAGGAGAACAGCAAGCTGCAGGAGTTCGTCGAAAACCTGAACCTGCGCATTGCCGACCAAGAGACGCAAATCAGCGAGCTTATGAACGAACTAACCATAAGCAAAGCCACCATCAAGAAACTGTCGGACAACGTCACCGACCTCACCAAAGCCAACCAGGAGAAGGATGACTACATAGCCTACCAGACCAACGAAGCCAACAAAGCATACTACATCGTAGGCTCGTTCAAAGAACTGAAAGAAATGGGCATCGTCAACAAAAGCGGTGGTTTCATCGGTATAGGCAAAAAACAGAACACTTCGGAAAATATGGACGTAAGCAAGTTCCAGACCATTGACCGCACCAAGGTGACCACCATCGCCATCAACCAGCGCAAGGCGCAGGTCATATCGAAACACCCGGAAGGCTCATACGAACTCATCTATGACGAGAACGATTCCAAGAGCGTAGCCTACCTTACCATCAAGGATGTCAACGCCTTCTGGCGCTTCACCGACTACCTTGTCGTCTCCTCCAAGTGAGACCAACATAATTCCGAAAATAGAGAACGGAGATGTGAACGTTTGTTTCGCATCTCCGTTGTTTTTTAATCCATACAAGACAGAACCGAGATTGCGCTGTGCGTTTTGCGCTATATGCAGACACTTTTTTAGTCCCGCGCCGCATCTGCCCCACCATTTCAACGTTTGTTTAACGTTAGTTCAACGTTATTTCTTCGATTGTGCATCGAAGAAATAACGAAGAAGTAACGATGATGTAACGAAGAAGTAACGGCGAAATGGCGGAGCGGATGGCTCGCAAAACGGCTTGTGATTCGCTGGTTCAGGTTGTCACTTTTGCGTCTTGCGGCTGGGAAAAGTTGGCGGGGTGATGCGTTTCAGGTGCTTTGTGCCGGCTGGTTTGCCTCAATCCACTATGCGGATTGTCGCCGACGTTGTGTTGGCTCTGAATTCGGGTGCATAGACGCTGCGCAGGCTCCCGATGCCGCCGGCAAAGGTGCCGGCATTGCGCACCCATAGGTCGTACTCCACATAGTAGTGCCCCTCCGCCAGGTGGTCGATATAGCAGTTCAGCGCATCGTCGCGGACATCGGTGTAATAGTGGAATCCTTTGGTGCCTCCGTCACCGTGGCACCAGCGCCAGCCGCTGGCGGTGCTCACGGGCTCGAAGGCAGCGGCACGCTGGTCGGCCAGCACCATATTGTCGAGGTCGCGCTGGCAATGGATGTCGATATGCACGCGAACGCGGTCGCCGATGCGAAGCGCCATCCCAGGTTGCAGCAGGTGCTGGCTGCCATCGGGGGCGACGATGCTGATGGTCTTGCGCAGGCTGATGCCGCTGCCGTTGGCAGGGATGCTGTCGATCGGCAGCTCGCTGCTGCAGAACACGGCTCCCCAAGCTGGGTAGGGGGTCGGGTTTTCCAGTTTTACATTGAGGGTTAATTCGTTAATTTTGGAATTTGTCAATGTGTTAATTTGGGAATTCGTTAGTGTGTCGATGGCGATTGTTGCCTTGCCCTGACGGACGCTGCCGGTGGGCTGGCGCAGCAGGGCGGAGAGGGCGTAGGCTGTGGCCATATCGCTCTTCCACGTGGTGCCCTGTTTGGCGGAGAGTATCCATTGCTGTATGCGGTTCGCCGATTCCCAGTCGTGCAGCACATCGGCAAAGACATCGACAAGCAGCGACGCCGTCTCCACAGGACGCTGGTACCAGCCGTAGCCGCTCGTGTTCTTCACCCAATACATACCTTGCTGCGGGTCGACGTGTGCCGATTCTTTCAGTCGGTGTGCCACCTTTTTGGCACTGGCCGTATCTCCCCAATGCTGCATCAGCAGCGCCAGCTGCCCCTGGCACATAAGCGGAATGTCGTCGTCAATTGTCGTTAGGCACTGGCGGTAGTAGTGGTCGTATGCCTCGCGGGTTGCGCTGTCGCATTTCGACAACGGCTCGCTGCCGAAGTAAAGACTTCGGGCATAGAGGATTGAGATTGTGTTATTACGAAAATGCGAGAATGTGTTAATGCGTGAATTCGTTGCTGTTTGAATCTGGTCGCTGTACTGTTTGACGATGGCCTTGTCAAGTGCCGACAGGGCTTTTTTCAGTTGGCGTTTGTAGTAGCCATCCAATTGCAGTGTGTAGGGAACTATGCGTTCCAGTATTGAGGCTGTGATGTTGAGGTTGGTCTTTTTGCCGCCGGGCATCCAGCTCCATCCCTGCTCTGAGGTCTGCGACTCGAGCAGCTTTTGCAGGTCGCCGCGGGCGCGGCTGCTGATGCGTTTGCGCTCTTTGTCCGTAAGTTGGCCCAGCGTTGCCTTAAGGTTGTTGACGTAGATGCTGTTGGCCAAATAGAGGTTGCCGGGCATACGGTGCCGTTCGAAGTGGGGTAGGGCCTCTATGACGTATTGTATCGGGCTGGCATTGAATGCTATGTCGACCGAATCGGCTCCGCCTATGGGTATGCTGAACGATGCCGTTGCATTTTGCGATGAATCCTTGCATCCTGCAACATAGAGCGGATGGCTGACGACAATGCGCTCGCGCCGCGGCAGTACGGGCAGCACACCTTGTTCGCCGTCGCTGAGGTGGCCACCGGTGTGGCGCACCGTGCGGGCGTAGATTTTGTATTCGGCCGTGTGCCACTCGTCGTCGACTGGCACCCGCCATTTTGCGATGGCGCTGCTGTGGCCTTCGACTGTGATGGCGGAAAGCGGTGCTACGCTGGCCTTCGCAGCGGGGTCGCCTATTTCGAGGGTCACTTCCACTTGGATTGCACTGTCGGTCAGGTTCGAGACTTTGGCGCGGATTTCGGTGGTGTCGCCTTGGCGCAGGAATCGTGGCAGCAACGGCTGCACCATCAGCTCTTTCTGGGTCCAGAGTGTGCGGTCTATGTTGCCTGTTTGGAACCGTTCGGTCCAGGCCGTGCCGCACAGATGCCACTGGGCGAGAGCGTCGGGCATAGTGAACGTCAGATGGATGCTGCCCTCTTTGTCGCTGCGCAGGTCGGGCTTGAAAAAGGCAAGTGTCGACAGATTCTTCCTCAACGCCATCGGCCGTTCGCCTGTGCTGCCGTCGAACTGCAGGAGCGGTTGTATTTCGGCGATGGCTTCCTTGGGCACATTCACGCCGGTGCGTTTGCGCACGTTGCCTTGCTGTGAGACCATCCCCTCTTCGCCGCGGGCATAGCCAACGCCGGCCACAGCGGCTACTATCTCGTCACTGCTGCCTGGCATACGGGCTATGTCGCTCGCCTCTAACCGCCTTCCGTGTTCGGGTGCGCTGACGTCCAAGACAGGAATCTTGCTGGTTTTGATTTGGACTGTCTTGAGTGTTGCTCCCGATCGCGTCAGTGCTATGTGCAGGCGCAGCCTTTCGTCGCGCCTGATGGTTATGCGCTGTCTTTGTGTGTTGTATCCCATATAGGAAACCTCCAGGTCGTAACTGCCTTCGGGAACGTTTATTATGCTGAAATTCCCATCGAAGTCGGTACGCGCGCCGGTCACTATTTCACCTTTTTTCCTCAACACAATATTGGCGCTGAGAAGCGGCTCGCCGTCACGGCTGTCGACGACGGTGCCGTTGAGTCTTCCAGGATTGAAACCGAGTCTCATCTGGTGGCAATAGAATCGTGAAACTGGCAGCATAGGGCCGAATTCGGGTCTGGAATTGTTGGCGGAGGCCTTGAAGCTGACGAGTGGGCTGTTGAAATTTATTTTGTTCATTCTGGAGCCCGTCAACGTGGCCCGTGTGCCTGCGTAGTTGATGCCCCACGGCCAGAAGAGGTAGCTGTCGCGGGCAAGTTCGTCCAGCGACTTGTCGAACATCGTGAGGCACAGGTTGGCCTCTACGCCTTTGGCTGTTTTCCCGTGGCTGGTGTCGGCATTGCTGATTTGCAGATGCCACTGCTCTTTCTCTCCAGGATGAAGGTGGTCGCGAAATGTCTCGATGCCGACGTTCAGCCAGCGGTCGGGCCGTGCAACGATGTAGCGGTAGTGATGGTTGAAGACTCTGCCGTTGCGCATCGCCGTAAGTGTCACCGTGATGCCGTTCTCCATCTCGCCGATGACGGGGATGACCAGCGTGGATGTGTGGCTGCTGTCAAGAACCATCATCCCCCTCCTGTAGACTTTGGCGACGCTGCTGACGCTGTAGTAGAGAGGCTGGTTGCCGAATGGGCTGCCAAGCTCTAAGCGGATGGTGTCACCTATCTTTACGCCAACGGCCTCATATTCATATCGTCTCTTCGGCGTCGAGCGAACCCAGACGATGTCGTCGCCGGTTACGCGTCCGCCGGGGGCCACGTAGTTCACCAGCGTGTCGTATTGCCTGCCGTCGGGGGCTGTGAAACATAGCCGGTAGAGGCTCGAGGGCAGTCCTGCAATGTCGATTTGCCGCTCTTCGGTCGTCTGGTCGCAGCGTGTGGCCACTGTCGGCCAGCGGCGTTTGTCGGCCTCTTCGGCTGTGTATGCTAGATGCGGGAATGTCCGGCGGAATTCCTCGCGTGTGCCCACCCACTTCGCGTCGGGATATTCCTGCATTATCGGGTCGAGCATCCGCAGCGTGTCGGGTTGGCGCAGTTGGTACAGCTGCACTCGCACGGCTCCTTTCAGGGGCTGGTGGTCGAAGTTGTTGTAGGCGAAAGCGAGGTGACTCAGGTCGTCGCTGCCGAGGCTGCAGTAGCCGTCGGCATCGCTGACGTGGAACGCGAACTGCTGCTCCCTCTGCTCGCCGTCGGCGTCCAGCACGAGCACGTATGCTGTGTATATATAGTCTTCGTTTTTGTCTGCCTTAGTCCTCTCGGGCGTGAAAGTGAATTGGAACAGTCCGTTGCTGTCCACCTCGAGGCTGTCGCAGAACGGGTATTCGTCGGCTACCGAGTAGGCCTGGAAGGGGTTCCGCATCTTCTCGCGCGACACTTCCCATTTCACCCGCGCTCCGGTCATAGGTGCGCCGCTGTAGCTTATCGCTGTGCCATATATGGTTATGGGCTTACCAAAGCGTCGGACGGTATTTGCTGTGCTGTCGGCATCTGCTGCGGTGTTGGAAAGTGTCACCGCAAAACGGGGCGGTTTGTAGGCGCTCACCGTAATCGTGCGGCTGTCTGTGTATGAGTCCAGAGCCTCACTTCCGCGGCTGGGTTCATACAGCGATAGTGTATATTCTCCATTGTGGCCATCCGTGGGGATCACAAACTCGCCCCAGCAGCGGCCGTACTGGTCGGTGGTCAGCATAATGGTGTCCTCGGTGTCGGTGTAGTCCTGTTCCAGACAGGCCACCAGTTTCAGTTTTGCCTTGGGCTTTAATGTTTCGCGCCTCGTGTCGCCAGTCCTTTTTTTGCTGTAGGCTATGCAGGCGAAGCGCACCGTGTCGCCCAAACGGTAGATGGGGCGGTCGGTCATTATGATGTCCAGAAGTTTCGATTTTCTTCTCGATTCGTTGTGGATTAGCATCCTGAATCCGTATCTGTCTGGATATTCATATTCATAGCCGTCAATGTCGGCTGAGATGGAATGGGGATTTTTTAATAAATAGCGTGCCTTTGAGGTGGGAAAACTGAAATAGCCTTCGCTGTCGGTGCGGTAACGGCGTTTGTAGTCGCGTGAACCAAAAAGGCCCTCGAGGTGCAGCGTCACGCGACGGTTGGGCAGCGGCTGTCCGGTCACTCGGTCTATCAGGTATCCTGACGAGTTTGCCATCTGTGTATGCCTTTTGCCCGAAGGCTGGTCGCTGTAGGTTATAAATGCCGCGTCGGCCGATTGCAGTTCGTTGTGGCTGTAGCTGCTGTCCGACAGCGCCACCAGATAGTAGTCGCCTTGAGGCACGGGAGGCAGAGCCATCAGGTGGCGGTGCATAAGGCGGTCAGACGACCCGGGCAATGCCTGACGCCATTCCGCTATGGCGGGAATCACGCGCAGGGTGTCGGTCTTTCTGTTGCGTATCAGGCTGTCGGGAACGCTCTCTTTGGGTACTATTCTGAAAGTCAGCGTGTCTACGTTGCGTGCTTCAACACAGGCCAACCGGCTGCGGCGCGACGACTCGACGGTGTTGTAGCTGACCTTGATTTCGGCCCTGCAGATGTCGTCACGCAGCTTACGGCATTCGTCGGCGCCCCACGTGTCGGGATACAGCCGCTCTGTTTCCAGGCACAGCTGCTCGGACTCCACCCGCCTTTCTGCCTTATAAAGACAAATTGCGCGGCAAAGCTTCAACCAGGCTTTCATCTCGTCGCTCTTCAGCAGCGGCCAATAATGGTGTTCCAGATTTTCGACAGATTCTGTCAGCGACGAGTCGAAGTCGAACGTCTCAAGACGCCGCAGGTCGAGCCACAGCTGCTGGTCGGCAGCCGATTCGGCAAACGCGCTGGCCACAAGCCGGTGTATCGAAAAGGGGTAGGGCAGGCCATCTGAGGTGTTTTTCAGAAATAGCGTAAGGGGTTGCTGTATTGCTGCCCGTTGCGATTCGTTCAGCAAGTCGCTGTTTGCATAGTATCGTTCCGTTCCTATCAGCATTTGCACCATCATACCCATCAGGCTTGTATCCATCGGTTGTATCTGGTCTTCTCCGCTGCTCAGCCAGCGGTAGCCCTTGGCGCTCGTCGTCCGCAGCAGGTCGGCTTTGGCCATTATGCTGTCGACGCAGGCCGTCAGGCTGTCCACCATCCTTTGCGTGTGCCACTGCGGCCATCCTAACGCCTTGTCGTCCGATGGCTTGTTGTATGCCAGAGCGTATCCCCTTGCGGCATAGAGCCATTTGTAGGTCTGGAACAGGAATACGTATGCCACTGCCTGTTCCACACCTTCCAGCCGATGCGCCAGGCTGCTGTAGCGCATCAGGGCCGAATCCTCAGGTGTTTTGCTGTAGGCGTAGTCGATGGCGGTAAGGTAGAATGCAGCCTTCAGCTGCGCCGCACCGTCCGACTGCTGTGACTGCCGCCATTGCTCCTGCGCCAGCTTGTATGCACTGGCGTACTCCATCTTTCCTATCAGGGTGTCTATCCGGCTGTGTCCAAAGTCTTCCTGGCTATAGGCGGAAAGTGTTGCCACCAACAGCGAGATGACAAAAACTGTAATATTTCTGAATTTCATAGTTCGAACGTTTGGGTTTCGTTCCAGCTATAACGAGCCAAACGGGTTTATATTGTGAGAAACAGGACTTTCACTTTCTTTTTTTTCGCAGGCGAGGCACCTGCGTACCAGCTTTCCGTTTATCTTCCGAAGCCTACGGCGCGGCGGACGAGGTCGTATTTGCGGTTGGCAATCTCGTTGGCGCGGTCGCGGCCGCGGTTCAGCACCTCGTCGACGTAGTCACTCTGCGACAGGCGCTCATATTCAGCCTGTACGGGACGCAAGGTTTCGTATATCACCTCCAAAACCTCTTTCTTGAAGTCGCCATAGCGTTCCATACCCGTAAAGTGGTCGATAGCCTCCTGCAGCGGTGTGCCGCTCAAAGCGGAATAGAGGGTGATAAGATTCGATATGCCGGGTTTCTTTTCTTCGTCGAAGGCCACATAGCCGTCATTGTCGGTGACTGCACGGTTGACCTTTTTCTTTATGGTCGACTCGCTGTCAAGCAGAAATATAATGCCCGAAGTGTCCTCAGCCGACTTGCTCATCTTCTTCGTAGGATCCTGCAGGTCCTTGATTTTTGCACCGACTTTTGGAATGATAGGCTCGGGAACAACGAAAAGGTCGCCGTACTTGTGGTTCATTCGCTCGGCAATGTCGCGAGCCAGTTCGACGTGCTGCTTCTGGTCGGCACCAACAGGCACTACATTGCTGTCATACAGAATTATGTCGGCAGCCATCAGCACGGGATAAGTAAACAAGCCACAGCCTACGTTGGTCTGCTTTTCACTTTTGGCCTTGAACTGCGTCATACGGCTCAGCTCGCCCATATAGGTATGGCATTCCAGAATCCAGGCCAGTTGGTTTACTGCCGGCACCTCGCTCTGGATATAGAACGTGCAGTTGACAGGATCAAGACCGCAAGCCAGATAGAGATTTGCGAAGCGGCGTATGCGCTCCTGTATCAGGCGCGGATCGCCCTGCGGAACGGTGATGGTGTGCATATCGGGAACAAACAGAAAGGAGTCGTATTCTTTCTGATATTCCAGAAATTGACGTATACCGCCGCAATAATTGCCTATAGTCAGTTCGCCGCTTGGCTGCAAGCCTGACAATAATCTTTTCTTCTTGGTTTCCATCATCTATGACTGTCTTCGATGTTTTGTATACAAGAAAAGCACTTCAACTATGTGTTGGAAGTGCTTCCCAGGGTGGGAGGTGGGGCTCGAACCCACGACCTCCAGATCCACAATCTGGCGCTCTAACCAGCTGAACTACGCCCACCATCTTATCTTCGAAAAGATTTGCAAAAGTACTACTTTTTTGCAAACCTGCAAAATTTATTTTGAATATTTTATCAAACAAACTGATAATCAAATATATTATTACCCATAAAACACATCGCACCACCAAACAAAAACGTTTTTCAGCGGCCGTCTTTCTGTTTTTCGAAGTATTTTTTTCGCTCTGTTTCGGGAAACTTCTCAATTGCATAGCGCAACATCGTGCGTGGCATAAGCTGACAGCGCGACAGCAAAGCAGCGCCATCGGCAGGCGTGTCGAGAAAGCGCACCAAACGCTCCTTGTCACGTTTGCCTGCCTCGCGCAGTAGCCAGCCTACGGCCTTGTGAATCAGGTCGTGGGGATGCTGCAGCAATATGTCGGCAATAACGTAAGTATCGTCAAGACGGCCGTTGCGGAGAAACCACATCGTACTGACTATGCCTATGCGCTGCTCCCATATGGTTTTGCCGTCGCGTGCCAACGTTCGCAGGAGCGAGGCATCTTTGTCCAGCAGCCAACGGCCAAGCAGCTCATAGCAGCTCAGGTCAACCAAATCCCAATTGTTGACCGCGGCGAGGTGGGCAAGATAGAACTCGATGCATTCGCGCTGCCGACCGACATCGTGTTTGCTGTGTTGGAACATCTGCACCAGTGCCAACAGCGCCGCAAGACGCACCTCGTGGAAAGGCGAAGCCAGACATTCGTCCAGATCTCCGAACGAACACTCGTGCCAGCAATCCTTCACCACGCGGCGCGTGTCGGGCACTTTGACACCAAGGAAGACATCGCCCTCGCCATACTGTCCGGGACCTGTTTTGAAGAATCGCGACAACCCGACGGCCTTCTCGTCGTCGCGCAAAGCGGTAATTTCGCGCAACAGCCTGTTGTCCGCCTTTTTATATTTCTGCAAATCAATCACAACCATAGGTTCATTGTTTTTTGTGTTTCACTATGCTCTTTTATGGCCTAAAGTGCTTTTTTCGGTATACATTCTCCGGCATATGTACAGTATTTGTACAGTATATGTACAGTATATGTACGCTTCAGAAGCGTACATATACTGTACATATACTGTACAAATACTGTACATATGCCTATGCTGGTGGCTTAGAAGGCATTGTTTTATAGCCAGTCAAAACACTGGTATTTAGTTCGAAAACTCAGGTATCTCAAGCAATCGCGACACTTCGGCAAAATACTGTGTTGCTGTGAGCTTGGGATAGTTGAGCAATTGACTGATGGCATCGGGATGCTCGGCACGGATATTAACCATCTCGGCTTCAATCTTTTCCGCAACGGGAAGCTGTTCATCAAGGCGGATGGCGAGAGCTTTCTGCACGGCAGCGCTGATGTACGGCAAGGCCTCGGTATAGTAGCTAAGAAGGATGTTGTTGCGCTCGGCGCTGGTCGCCTTCGACAGTTTATCGGCGTATTTTTTGTAGATGGGGCGCAGTTCTGCGTTCATCTCTTCATACGCCTTGTCGGCCTTGTCGCCAGCGGCACTCCACTGTTCAATCAGAGGCTGCAGCGATTCAAGCCATTCGCCAGTCTCCAAAGTATGCTTTGCAGCCTCAGCCTGGAACTGGCCCGATTCGTAGCGCTGTTTGATATAGGCTTCCTGCTCATCCTCGCTCATCGCGGATAGTTTTTCAAGCTCCTCGCGGCTCATTCCAGTGGTCAACTCGGCATAGCGGTAAGCGGACTCGCTGATTTGCGCGGAATCCATACTTTCGTAGCCTACAATTGAGAGTCGCGACGACAACTCTAATACTTTGGCGTTGAACGCCGTCACCTTGCTGGCGACGAGTTTCAGCGTCTTGCCGCCAAGCTCGGCCTCTTTGTGTTTCACCAGTTGGTCGGCCGTTGGCAGTTCGGGCATCTGACGCATCAGCGACTCGCACGTCACAGTGCCTTCTTCTGCGGATTTTACGGGCCTGCCGTCCTCGTCGAGCTGTTTGTCGATTTCGGCATCAATGGCCTTGTTGGCACGCTCGGCAGCACTGTTGCTGGCCTTGTCTATCAGTTTGTTCGCTGTTTTGCGGGCTGCTTTTTCAAGCACTCCGCCAAGCTGTGCATTGGCGACAGCGGGAAGCATCAGGGCCACCACGGCCACAATTATCAGTTTCTTCATAACAGGTGTATTTTATTGTTTTAGAATGTTTCAAATGGTTGCTCGTTGTCCGCGACATTGATGATTGTCAACTATTTAGACCAACACCGCATTTAACGCTTCCAACGTTCCTGTGACGCAAAGATATTATTTTTCTCACAATCGGGAAAATTTATTTGCCTTTTTTGCGTTAAAAAAGATATGAATAAGAAAGTTATACTCATAACAGGCGCCAGTAGCGGCATAGGATTCGATGCAGCACAGGCGCTGGCACGTCAAGGCCACAAGGTATATGCCGCCGCACGCCGCACAGAATTGATGGAACCTCTCAAAGCCGACGGCATCACGCCACTGCAGCTCGATGTCACCGACGAAGACTCGATGCAACGCTGCGTGCAAGCCGTCCTGGATGCCGAAGGACGTATCGACGTGCTGGTCAACAATGCAGGCTACGGTTTCTTCGGAGCTGTCGAGACAGTGCCGATGAGCGAGGCCCGCCGACAGCAGGAGGTCAACGTCTTCGGCCTGGCGCGTATGTGCCAGCTGGTGCTTCCCACGATGCGCGCACAGGGCAAAGGGCGCATTATCAACACAGCCTCTATTGCTGGAAAAATCGTACTGCTGTATGGCGGTTGGTACCACGTGTCAAAGTTCTCGGTCGAAGCACTGAGCGACGCCCTGCGAATGGAGTTGAAGCCATTTGGCATCGACGTGTCGATTATTGAGCCAGGCGGCATCCACACCGATTGGGGCATCATAGCAGCACGCCATTTGAAGGAATCTGCTGCCAACACACCCTACGAAGCCAGTGCCACTGCCGAGGCCGACACGTTGCATAAAGCTTACTCAAGCCGATGGCTTTCGTCACCGCACGTCATCACCCGTGCCATATCGCGCGCCGTCAACAGCCGTCGCCCTCGCGCACGCTACCGCACCGGTACATTTGCCCATTCCGGCGTTTTCCTCCACTGGCTGCTCCCCTCGCGCTGGTGGGATGCACTGATGCGCGGCTTCAGCAAGATAAGACTCTGAACCAATGTTATGCCAGACTTGGAAACGATAAATATCGAGCACCATCCTCTCAAGCCCTTTCTGCCACCGAACGCCCGGCTTCTGATGCTCGGCAGCTTCCCACCGCCGCGCAAACGCTGGGCTATGGACTTTTTCTACCCCAACCGAACCAATATGATGTGGGAAATCTTCGGACTCGTCTTCTTCGGCGACAGTCAACGGCTGGTTGATGCCGACAACAAGACGTTCCGCCTCGACGACATCGTCAGTCTGCTTAACGAACGCGGGATAGCCATCTTCGACACCGCAACGGCAATACGTCGCCTCAGTGGCAACGCTTCGGACAAAGACCTTGAAATAGTAGAGAAGACAGAAATACCGCAGCTTCTTTCCCACATACCGCTGTGCAACGACATCGTATGCACCGGCCAGAAAAGCTTTTCGGTCCTCACCGAAGACTATGGCGCTGCGGTTCCCGCAATGGGAGAATACAATGAATTGGCAATTGGCGACCGAACGATGCGGCTGTGGCGAATGCCGTCGTCGTCGCGCGCATTCCCGATGAAACTTCCGGAGAAGGCGGCCTACTACCGCACAATGATGCAAACCATAGGCTTGGTTTGACTGTCACCGCCGTTGTTGCTGTTTGTCGTTGCCAAGTTGGTCAAAAATATCGGTAAGCCAGTCGTTAAAACGT
Organism: Bacteroidales bacterium; assembly: GCA_016283175.1. Lineage (GTDB taxonomy): Bacteria > Bacteroidota > Bacteroidia > Bacteroidales > P3 > Colimorpha. The sequence goes on along the minus strand of JAEEMK010000076.1, from coordinate 13,195 downwards.
TTGTATTTCGGTGTCAGTTCTCCCATTCCGTAGTCGATATATTTTGAATACTTTAATTTGCCTTTTCTATAACAGGAGACACTGACACACGGGCAATCAGTGATAATCATATCTTTATATTTTTTCAAAGACTCGTCGTCAAACACCCCGTTTTGGAGCCGTTGCAGGAAACGCGCTGTGGTCGTGTCGTCAAATTTTACGACGGTGTCACCGTCAACGAAAGAAGAAAACGTCATAGTGGTGCTGTCTCGACAATAATGTATATCGGCAATGATGCCAAGAAAGGCAATGTACGATACATTGATGCTGTCAAAATCTTTATAATTCACTCGTTTTTGCGCCTGCATCCGCGGTGCAAGGATCAAAAGAAGCAGCACAAACGCAAAGAATGGCTTCGTTATATTGCTTTTCATCGGTATTAGGTATCAATGGCTACTTTATCTTGATTTTTGTGACCATTTCAATATCGTTGGGATCCTGGTCGTCGGGGATATAGGTCACCTTGAGGACGACCGTATCCTTGAGGAAGTCGATGCCGCCCACCTGCACTTTGACGATGTCGAGCCCTGTGCGAGCACGGAGGTCGGCAAGCAGTTCGTCTCGGCATTCAGGCTTGATGAGGTCTATTTTCTCGTAGTTGATTAGTTTCTGCGTCTTTCGGTTGGTCATTCCCACAGCCTCAAGTATCCAAATGATGGCGATAAAGAGAACATTGGTGGCGATAAACGACACATAGCTGGAAGCCATACCGGCGCCATTGACTATGCTGATGGCGATAAGGACAAAGAGATAGGTCATCTCGCGAATGGGCAGCTGCTCGGTACGGTAGCGGATCATACTGAAGATGCCGAATAGGCCCAGGGCGATGCCAACCTCAATCTTCATATTCTGCAGTTGGTAAAGGATAAAGAATATTGCCGTGCTGAAAAGTATGTATGTGAAATAGTAGTCGCGACGATGGCTTTTGCGATAATAGAAGAAATGGGTGATTATCCAGCATACAAGTAGATTTATGCCGAAGAGAATGAGCATTTTCCAGAGACCGGGGGCATCAAAGAAAGGAAGTCCCAAAAAGTCGGCACCTGTTTCTTCGGCATTGCCGAAACGGGCAGCAATATCTGTGTTGAATTCTTCGCTTTGTATCATTGTAGAGTTTATGGTTTAAGGTTTAACAAAATTAATTACATATTTTCATAGTCACCTTGAATTGATGATTTTGTCTATATATAGCAACTTGGACTTGAACCGGTTGCGCTTAGCTGCCATATCTGTGAGGGCCGTACCAATGCAATATTTGCTCATCCGGCGCGGAATGATGTGCATATCGTGCAATGCACGCTCAATGTCGGACATAGGTGCACTCACTTCGTGCTTCACCTCGATGACCAGCAATTTGCTTATGTTGGCATCAATTCCGGTTGCACGGTTATGAAAGACAATATTGCTATCGATGGTTACGCGTTCAGTCATAGACTTGTCAACCAAGGTAATGCGTTCAAAACTATTCTCTAAACATTCGTGGAGCGTAGAAACGGGGAATGGCGTATTCTCATTTACGAACTCTGCCACCTCCGGTACATCAAGACAGCAGTTAAACTGTTGCACGCTGATTGGTATGCGGACCTTGTGTGTTTTCTTTTTATTGTCTTTATTCTTGATTTCAAAGAAGGTAGTATTGGTAGAACGATAGGTGCGGACACGCAGCTTCTGACGGTTGAGTTTCTTGTTGTGGTGCATCGTATACATCGCCAAACCGTCGGTGTCGAAATAGAGTGTGCGATAAGGTGCCAAAGGATTGCCATCAATGTGCTGGACATAGTAGCCATCGGCAATGCGCGCCAACAGCATTTCCAACTGGTCGGACGAAGCAATGTACTTCTGATCCATACGGTTCATCAGCCGAACAGCCTTCATATCGTCCAATCCTATAGGTATCATCTGGTCTATAACACCCATTACTTGTAGCTATATTCGAATGTTTTGGTACTCTCCAACTTGCCGTTTGGCTTGTAGTTGCGCTGAACTTTTCTGGTGCCATCCGAGTTGTATTCGAACTGCTTGATACGAACAGGCTTGTTCTTGTCATCATATTCCACCTGCTCCTTGCATTTGGTGCTGACACCTTCGTAGCTGTATGTGGTGCGTCGCTTCTGGCCATACGAAGCGTATTCTATTTCCTCCACTTTGCGACCATACTCGTCATAAGTAACGGTATTGTCGAGATAGGGCGTTTTGGAGCCAGCCTTGGTGTTCCATTCCCTGACGATAAGGTTTTTCTTGCGCTCGCGTTTGACCTGTTTGTCCTGGCCCCAGACGACGCCTCCCACGAGACAAAGAAGCAATACTATCAGAATCTGTTTTTTCATATACTTCGTTTAAAATGAATATTTATAGCCAACAGTTAGCCAATACATAAAAGTCTTCTCACGAGTGTATGACTTGAGCTTTGTGCCTTCAGCATTGGCATCTACTACTTTGTCGATTGTGCGGTCGGCCATAAGGGCGACATCCAGCGTACTGCGACTGCCCAGTCTGTATTCGGCTCCAAGCGAACCACGCAAACGGTTGACATAAACACCGTTCCAGCTGTTGATAAACCAGCCAGGCTCACCACTCTGTGAAAGGTCATCGGTCACATAATTGGCACCGTCATAATTGGCTTTGATGACCGGTGCATTGAGCGTATTGCGCAACTCGAAGTAGGCATATGGTTCGAGGCGCCGCAAACCTTTGTACGACACTTTCAGGCGACTCTTGAGTGTCAATGCCGTGCGTGGATTCTGGTATTCGTTCATATCTCCAGTTCGGTATGTGGCTTGGAAACGTTCTTTTAGCGAGAGCCGCCAGTCACCAAAGCGCAAGTTACCTGTAGCGTCGACCATCAGACGGTGACGACTGCTCTTAAAGGCACTGCTCACACTACTGTATGGATTAATCAATGCATAGCCAATGCCCAACTTGAAATATTGGTTCACCTTATAGGTGAGGCCTAATGTGGTGTGAAGACGATCGAATGAGCGGCCCCAGTCGTCCATTCGCACCTCTTCCTCCAGTTGAAGGTGAAGTCCTTTGGCAAGCTTTTTGTCAACCGACAGAGAAAAGCGAGTACCAAAATCGGGGTCGATTGCCACATCCGTCTGGCTATGCAATGACGGAATACAGACAACAAACAGTAATAAAAGTATACCTACAGTTATTCTCATTTCTTATTTGCTTTATTAGTGCCATCCACCACCCGTGTATGTCGACAACGATACGTTGTTGCCGCCGCTCACCTCCGGAGCTTCGATAAGCATAGCGTTACATCGTTCGGTACCGCCACTGACGCTGACACTGCTCTTCACAGCGGGCTGCGACGAACCCGATACGACCAATTTCTGACCTCCACTGGAAGGAGTCTTGAAAGCGTAGGTATTGTCGCCAACGACGATGGAATACCACACATTTTTGGTCTACGATGAAGCCTGGTAGCAAGCTTGCGACAATTGGGCTCCGCTCTCAAGATTGCCCAAAGCGATGATAGTTCCCCCTTGAATATAGAGTTTCTTGCCTCCTTCGGTGTTGGCATCTATTGCCATTTCGGGCGAGGTTTTGCCAATGGCGTACACCACACCGCCTTGTAAATATATGTTTCCGTTAGCGTCAATGCCATCGTTGCCTGTTGAATAGGCACAGACATAGCCTCCGCTGATGGTCATATCGCCCGCCGAATTGATGGCATCGTCCGACGACTGGCTATACACCTCGCCGCCAGCGACAGTCAACGTGCCTTTGCTCTCTATTCCTTCGTGGTTGGAGGCTACAACAGTGATTTTGCCACCCACAATCTCAATGTTGCCGTCAAACTTTATTCCTTTGGCAGCCACACTGTTGTCGTTGTTGCCACCCCCGTGGCCGCCGCCTCCTGGCCAACCGCCACCCGACGAGCCAAAGTTGGAACCCGTCACAGTAATATTCACGGTACCGCCGGCAAAGGTGGCAATACTGTCGCCACTGATGCCCTTGGCACCAATGCCGCTGCAGGTAATGTTTAGTGCACCGCCGCTTATGATGAATGCATCTTTTGCCTTCACACCCGACACCTTCGTAGTGTCTCCATTCGAAACAAAAGTCTTGCTGGACGAATTGACAGTGATTGTGCCGTCGTTTATGCAAAGCCAGTCGTCAGTGGCAATACCACTCTTACCACTGGCCGACACCGTGAGTGAACCACTGCCGCTCACAACAATCTGTCCTTCGCTGAACAGCGCAGCCTTCTCGTCTTCATCGCTTGGGGTGAGACTGTAGGTCGCACCATCGGCAAGAGTACTGCTGCCGTTGAGAATCAGGTCAACACGCTTCCCCTTGTTTGGCGTATCCGGCAGTCCTTGCACATTGATTGCCGCACCACGGGTATTTGTAATACTGACTCCGTTCAGCTCTATACTCTGCTTGCGCCCGCTGTATATCTTCAGGAAACCGTCGTTGGTCGATCCGCTCAGAGAATAAAACACCTTTTGGGATCCAGTGTTTGTTATAGTCACATCGTTGCCGTCGACAGTTGCTGTGATGCCGTTGCCAGCACCACCAACCACAGCGTCACCACTGGTCGAAAAAGCCACAGTCACCGTGCGATCGGCCGTGGTATCGATGTCATAGTTTTCGGTGTTCTCGCCATCGCCGGCAACAACAGTTGTAATCTCGTCCTTGTTGCAGCTGGCCAACAACAGTACCCCAGCCAATACTATAAACCTGAAAAACTTCTGCATAAAATAATCTGTTTCTCATTAGTATTGCAAGTGGGGGAAAACTTGTATTCTTTATTTAAAAAAAAATCAATCAACATTTATTTCCGGCAGTTCTGTCGAATTGTCACAGTGGCACTCGCCGCCTTTCATCGGACAATTCCCACAGCCACAGCCGCATCCGCCACCGTTGCCTTTGACGGAACGCACCACCCACCGCACCACAAACACTGCGGTAACCACAAGCACCAGTACAACTATGACATTCTGCATTTTACAAGCTTTTTTAATATCAGTCAGACCAATTAATCATACGAACAGCGAGCCGAGTTGGAACAACAGCGTCGAAGCCAGCCAGGCGAGGCCTATAGTATAGGCCATCGTAAAGAAAGCCCAGCGCCATTTGCCACTCTCATTCTTGATGGCGACTATTGTCGAAAGGCAAGGCATATAGAGCAGTATGAACAACAGCATCGATGCTGCCGACAGCGGTGACATATTCTGCTGTATCAGCTGCGAGATACGGCTGCCGTTCTCTTCGTCCTCGAAATCCTCAAGCTCGTCGGCTTCCTCGCTGCTGGTTGCATAGACCACAGTCATAGTACTGGCAACCACCTCTTTGGCAAAGACACCGCTGAGCAGCGACACACTCTGTTTCCAGTCAAAGCCGCAAGGTGTCATCACAGGTTCAATGGTCTTGCCAATCTTGGCCATATACGAGTTTTCGGCTTGCACTTTGCGGTCGTCGTTGGTGGGGAAATAACTCAACGCCCAGACAATAATGCTGGCACCAAGAATGATGGTACCCATTTTTTTAAGGTACTCCTTGCCTTTCTCCCAGGTGTGGCGCAAAACGGCCTTGGCAGTAGGCATACGGTATGGAGGCAGTTCCATCACGAACGGCAGGCTGTCGCCCTTCACAACAAAGCGGCTGAACAACTTGGCCATCAGAACCGCCATAATCATTCCAAGCAGATAGAGGCCCGTCAGCACCAGGGCTGCGTATTTGCTGAAAAAAGCCGAAACAAGAATCACATACACCGGAATTCTTGCCGAGCAGCTCATCATCGGGATGACCAGCATCGTCAACAGTCTCGACTTGCGGTCCTCGATGGTGCGCGTGGCCATAATGGCCGGCACATTGCAGCCAAAACCCATAATCATCGGGATGAAACTCTTGCCGTGCAGCCCCATCTTGTGCATCAGCTTGTCCATAATGAACGCTGCACGTGCCATATATCCGCTGTCTTCCATAAAGGAAATGAAAAGATACAGTATCAGAATGTTCGGCAGGAACACAATGACACTGCCCACGCCGGCAATGATGCCGTCGGCAAGCAGCGAACGCAGCGGACCCTCGGCCATATTGTCGGTCACCAATCCACCAAGCCATCCAAAGAGAGCGTCTATCCAGTCCATCGGGTAGGCACCGAGGGCAAATGTGCAATAGAATGTGATGAACATAAAAATGAGAAACACCGGATAGCCAAGCCAGCGGTGGGTGACTATGGCGTCAATCTTGTCGGTATGGGCGTGGAGGGTGCTTTTTTCGTTCTTCACATAACATTCTGCAAGGGCACCGCGGACAAACGCGTATTTGGCGTCGGTAATGGCACTTTCAATGTCCTGCGGTTCCTCTTCCACTGTCACTTGGTGGCCTTTGCTTATGTCCTTGTCCACAAGTCGGCGGCCAATCTCTTTCTTGAATTTGTCAGCAATCTGGTCGCGCATCCTCAGCACGCTGCCGTCGGGATCCCGCTCGGCGACATATTGCTCCAGCTGACGGTCGTTCTCAAGGAGTTTGATGGCCAAGAAACGCGTTGAAAGCGAATCGCTGAACCCGTGTTCGTAGAGTTCGGTGCGCAACTGCTTGATGCAACGCTCCAGCTCGCGACCGTGGTTGACGTGGATGTGCCTATACAACGGCTCGCCGTTCGCTGCCCTGTGCTCACCGCTTACGGCACCCTCGAAGACCTCGATAATCTTGTCGAAAAGCCTGTTGATACCGTCGCCGCTGCGTCCCGTGGTGGGTACGATGGGCATACCCAGCAGAGTGCTGAGTTGGCCGATATCAAGTTTGTCGCCGCTTTTCTGCAGTTCGTCGTACATATTCAGGGCCATCACCATCGTGATATCCATATCGATAAGCTGCGTGGTGAGGTATAGGTTGCGCTGCAGATTGCTGCCGTCTACGACATTGAGGATGATGTCGGGATTTTTTTCTATGATATGCTTGCGGACATAAAGTTCCTCAGGCGAATAGGCACTGAGCGAGTAAGTGCCCGGAAGGTCTATAAGATTGAACGTGTAGCCGCCATACTGGAACGTGCCCACCTTTTCGTCGACAGTCACACCGCTGTAGTTTCCCACACGTTCGTGGGCGTGGGCGGCAATGTTGAATATACTGGTCTTGCCGCAGTTGGGATTGCCCACAAGGGCCACATTGATAGTCTTGCCGCGCTCGGCGGCGATATGGTGCATAGCGTCACACTCGGGAGCATCGATAGGCTCGTAGTCGCTGTGGTTAACAATCTCGCGTTCAGCCTCGTCCTCGCCGACAATCTCAACCTTTTCGGCATCGCTGCGGCGCAAAGACACCTCAAAATTCATAATACGGTATTTGATAGGATCCTTCAAAGGGGCGTTAAGTATCGACTCAACCGTGACACCTTTAATGAAACCCATCTCTATAATGCGCTTGCGAAAGGCTCCGTGACCCGCCACACGGACCACAACACCCCGCTTACCAGTTTGTAATTCAGAAAGTAACATTAGTTCACATAGTTTATTTCGTTTTGCAAAATTAACAATAGTCGACAAACCGTGAAATCACTAAAAGTAGTGATTTTTCGAATCGGGAGGCAACAGGGGCGCTTTTTGGCAAAAAAAGAGACACATCTTTTTGACAACCAGAACATCACAGCCGTTTGTTTTTTACACGGTTTCATCTGTTTCATTCAATGCACATAGTGCTGCTTTCGGTATACATTCTTCGGCATATGTACAGTATTTGTACAGTATATGTACAGTATTTGTACGCTTTAGAAGCGTACAAATACTGTACATATACTGTACAAATACTGTACATATGCCTATGCTGGTGGCAGGGAAACAGGGGGTGGAAGGGTGTGAGGGAAAGGGTGTCCGATTTTTGCAGGTTGGGAATGGAAAGAGGCTGAAATGCAGGCGGGAGAGGGCGTGGAAGAGTGTTTTTGCTTAAATACCACACCGCTGTCTATCAACCCGATACGCCATAATAATAAATGTTTTTTTCAAAAAAAGGCCAAAATCAAAATATTCTTTGTATTTTTGCAGCCGGAAACAGTGAAGTGGGGACGCAAGTCCCCTCTTTTATTACACTACCCGCAACAACAAAAAGAACCCAACACAACAGTTATGATTGACAAACTGCACGTACTGAACGTCATAGACACTGCTTTGGCAGGCAGCGACAAGTTTCTGGTCGACTTGAAGATATCGACCGACAACCGCATCAACGTGGCCATCGACGGCGACAACGGCATCACCATCGACGACTGCATAGAGTTGAGCCGCGCCATAGAGGGCAGCCTGGACCGCGACGAGGAGGATTTCGAACTCAATGTAGCCTCGGCAGGCCTCGACTCGCCCCTCAAGCTCAAACGCCAGTACCGCAAGAATATAGGCCGCGAGTTGTCGGTGACGACCTTCGACGGCGAGAACGTCACAGGCCGCCTGACCGAGGCCGACGAGACACACATCGTCGTGCAGCCCGCCGGCAAGAAGAAAGCTCCGGCCGAGCCGGTGTCGTTTGAATACAGCGACATCAAGACAGCAAAGATAGTAATAAATTTTTAGCACGATATTTTCTCAATACCCAATTAGAAATGAAGACGTCAGACCTTATCGATTCCTTTTCGGAATTTAAAGATTTCAAGAACATTGACCGTGAGACATTGATGCACATTCTGGAGGAAGTGTTCCGCACCGCCCTGTCAAAAAAATACGGCACGGAGGACAATTTCGACATCATCGTCAACATCGACAAAGGTGACTTGGAAATCTACCGCAACCGCCTCATTGTCGAGGACGGCAAGCTGACCGACAGCAAACGTGAAATAGAGTACTCCGAGGCCATCAAGATAGAGGCCGACTTCGAGGTGGGCGAAGAACTGTCGGAACCTGTGCCTCTGACTGAGTTCGGCCGTCGCGAGATTCTTGCCATCCACCAGAACCTGGTAGGCAAGATTCAAGACTATGAGAAATCGCTTATCTTCCAGAAATACAAAGACAAAGTGGGCGAAATCGTCATCGGCGAAGTCTACCAGCCGTGGAACAAGGAAATCCTTGTCCTCGACGAGGAGAAGATAGAGCTGGTTCTGCCCAAGGCCGAACAGATACCTTCGGACCGTTTCCGCAAAGGCGACACGGTGCGCGCCATCGTGCTGAAAGTGGAACTGAAAAACAACAATCCTGTCATCATCCTGTCGCGTACGTCGCCCATCTTCCTTGAGCGTCTGCTGGAGGCCGAGGTGCCAGAAATCTACGACGGTCTCATCACCATCCGCAACATTGTCCGTGTGCCCGGCGAGAGAGCCAAGGTGGCTGTCGAGTCGTACGACGACCGCATCGACCCCGTGGGTTCGTGCGTGGGTATGAAAGGCAACCGTATTCACGGCATTGTCCGCGAGCTGAAGAATGAGAACATCGACGTCATCAACTATTCGAACCGTCCCGAACTGATGATACGCCGTTCGCTGAGCCCGGCGGAAATCACAAAGATTGTCATCAACGAGGACACCAAGACCGCCGAAGTCTTTATGGAACCCGACCAAGTGTCGATGGCCATCGGCAAAGGCGGCCACAACATCAAGCTTGCAAGCAAGCTGTGTGGCTATGAAATAGAGATTTACCGCAACACCGACGAAGACCTTGACGACATCGACCTGAAGAGCCTCAAGGGCGAAATCGACGACTGGATTGTCGACGAGCTTATCAAGATAGGCTGCGACACCGCCAAGAGTGTACTGGCACTGTCTAAAGACGAACTCATCAACCGCACCGACCTCGAAGAGGAGACCATCGACCACGTCATCGATGTGCTCAAAGCTATGTTCGACGTCGACCTGAAAGAATTCAACGACGAATTGGATCAGCACGTCATCAGTTCGCTGATGAACATAGGCTGCGAGACAGCCAAGAGCGTACTGGCCATACCGAGAGATAAACTTATAAGCCGCACCGGTCTTGACGAGGCCACCATCGACCACGTCATCGAAGTGCTGAAGGCTGAATTTGAAGAAGAGTAGGCGCCCCCACGCGTGATTAACGACAACGCAACAAGAAACAACGCCAAACAAAAAACAACGATTTGTCCAACTAAAAAGAAGGAGGAGTGTAATGTCAGAAGAACCGAAAAACATAAGACTCAACAAAGCCGCCAAAGAACTGAACGTCGGCATTCCCACCCTCGTGGAATACCTTGCCAAGAAAGGCCACAAGGTCGATGCGAATCCCAACGCCAGAATCACACCTGAGCAGTATGCTTTGTTGGAAACCGCGTTCCAGGCGGAACGCCAGGTGAAGGAGAATGCTGACCGCATAGAAATCAGCACCGGCAGCAGCGTAGTCATCGAAGCCACCAACACGGGCAGCGGTGACGAGGCACACGATTATAGCGACGAAGTAATCATAAAGAACTTCAACACTCCCAAAGCCCAAGAGGCACCGAAAAAGGAGAAAGCCGCAACCGAAGAGGCTGACGACGAAACTGCAAACGTCGACATCAATGAAACGACCGCCAGCGACAACGAAGCGAAAGAAGATGCAAGTCAGCAGGAAGAGCCCGAGCAGCCCAAATTCGAGACCAAAGTGTTGCGCAGCTCTGTGGCTGGTGTCAAAGAGGGCAAGAACGCTTTCGACGCCGAAGTGCGCATAGTGGACAAAATCGACCTTTCGGCAATAAACACCCGTATGCGTCCTCCTGCAAAACAGACCAAAATAGAGAAAGAGGAACGCAAGGCCAAGGAGAAAAAGAAAGCCAAAGAGGGTGCCGAAACTGCAAAGAGCGAGAAGAAAGAGAAGAAGAAAGCGGCCGAGACCGAGAAACCGAAAGTCGAACAGGCTCCGGTGCAACCCGTAGCAACGGAGACCGAAAAGCCTGTGGAAAAGGTTCCTGAGAAGGAAATCGAGTTCATCGAGACTCAGTATCAAAAGCTTGAAGGGCCAAAGGTCGTTTCTAAAATTGATCTATCGCAATTCGACAAACCCAAGCCAAAACGCGAAGAGGAGAAGAAAAAGAAACGTAAACGCATAAAGAAAGACGGCGTGAAGGTCGACGAGAACAACCCGCAGATTGGCAATATCGACCAGGGCAAAGACTCGAAAAACGCCTCGAAGAACAAGGACAAGAAGAGCGAAAAGAACAAAAAGAAAGCCGTCGAGAAGAAGAAACCCGAAGTTGACGATGCTGAAATCGAGAAGCAGATAAAGGAGACCCTGGCCCGTTTGAGCCCAATGGGCAAGTCGAAAACATCGAAACACAACCGCGAGAAACGCCAGAAGGTGCATCAGCAAATAGAGGAAGAGCAGATGCGCGAGATGGAGAGCCAGAAGACGCTGCAGGTGACGGAGTTTGTCACCGCCAACGAGCTGGCAACAATGATGAACATCCCCGTGACGCAAATCATTGCCACCTGTATGCAGGTGGGCATCTTTGTCAGCATCAACCAGCGCCTCGACGCAGAGACCATCCGCCTTATCGCCGACGAATTCGGCTACGAAATCAGTTTCGCCAGCTCGGAAGTTGTCGACACACTGCACAAGATTGAGGAAGAGGACAATCCCGACGACCTGGTGCCGCGCAACCCCATCGTAACCGTTATGGGTCACGTCGACCACGGTAAGACATCGTTGCTCGACTATATCCGCAAAACCAACGTCATTGCCGGCGAGGCCGGTGGTATCACACAGCACATCGGTGCCTACGAGGTGACCACTGCCGACGGCCGCAAAATCACCTTCCTCGATACCCCTGGTCACGAAGCTTTCACGGCTATGCGTGCCCGTGGTGCAAAGATGACCGACATCGCCATCATCGTTATAGCCGCAGACGACAAGATAATGCCGCAGACCGTCGAGGCTATCAACCACGCCCAGGCAGCAGGTGTTCCCATCGTTTTTGCCATCAACAAGATTGACAAACCCGGTGCCGACCCCGACCGCATCAAGACCGAGCTGGCCAATATGAACTTGCTGGTCGAGGAATGGGGCGGTAAATACCAAAGCCAGGATATCAGCGCCAAAAAGGGCATCAATGTCGATGAACTGCTGGAAAAAGTCATTCTGCAGGCTGACATTATGGAGTTGAAAGGCAATCCCAACAAACGTGCAAAAGGTACCGTCATCGAAAGTTCGCTGGACAAGGGCCGCGGCTATGTGGCAAAAATCCTTGTCGAGGACGGTACCATCCGCAAGGGAGACCCCGTTGTGGCAGGAGCCATCAGTGGCCGCGTTCGTGCTATGTACAACGAGCGCAACCAGGAGGTTATGTCGGCCGGTCCCTCACAGCCTGTGCTGTTGCTTGGCCTTGCAGGTGCCTGCCAGGCAGGCGACACATTCAACGTCACCGAAAATGAGAAAGAGGCCAAGGATATTGCCAACCGCCGCACTCAGCTGCAACGCGAACTGGGTCTTCGCACACAGAAGCATATGACTCTCGACGAGATTGGACGCCGTATTGCTTTAGGCAACTTCAAGGAACTGAATATCATCGTCAAGGCCGATGTCGACGGATCTGTCGAAGCACTCAGCGACTCGCTGCTGAAACTCTCTACCGACGAGGTTCAGGTCAATGTCATCCACAAGGCCGTTGGACAGATTACCGAGAACGACGTGCTGCTGGCCGAATCGTCAGACGCTATCATCATCGGTTTCCAGGTGCGCCCCAGTGTTGGAGCCCGCAAAATGGCCGAGACAGAGCATATCGACATTCGCCTTTACAGCATCATCTACGATGCCATCAACGAACTCAAGGATGCTATTGAAGGTATGCTTTCGCCTGAGAAGCAGGAGAAGATTGTGGCCAACCTTGAGATTCGCGAGACCTTCAAAATCAGCAAGGTCGGAACCATCGCAGGATGTATGTGCTTGGACGGCAAGATCAACCGCCAGAGCAACATCCGCATCATCCGCGACGGTATCGTTGTCTACACCGGCAAACTGGCATCACTCAAACGCTTCAAGGACGATGTCAAAGAGGTTGTCAGCGGCCAGGATTGCGGCTTGAACATCGAGAACTTCAACGACATCAAGGTCGGCGACATCGTCGAAGCCTACGAGGTGATTGAAATCAAGAGGAAATTATGATTGCTTGAATGCTTGATTGCATGAATGCATGAGTGGCTGTCGCATCAAATACTCAAACAATCAAACATTCACACAATCAAGCAACCACAATCAAGGCTCCTGTAGTTCAATGGATAGAATAGAGG
>JAEEMK010000075.1 GCA_016283175.1 Bacteroidales bacterium | reverse complement strand
GTGGATGCTCCACTGGTTCTCAATGCCGTTGGCTTCCCAGTCGAGAGTAGCAGTGGTGAATGTGGTGGCAGTAGCCTCGAGGCCGCTCGGGTCGAAGCAAGGCAGACTGTCGGTGATGAAGTTGCCAACAGCCCAGTCGGATATCAGTTCTTCAGTAGCATCGCAGATGGCGCGGACGCGGAACTGATACTGGGTAGTGGGAGCCAAGCCGGTGACAGCATAGCTGGTAGCATTGCTGACAGCAACTGCTTCGGGCCAGGTGGCCTCGTTGGCAGCCTTGACAGCGACTTCATAATCCATTGCAGAACCACCCCAGTTCAGAGTAGCACCGTTGTAAGAGATGTTCGTAGCACTGAGAGCGCCGGGAACACGGCAGCCGGCACCGCAAGTGATGAGATAGATGTCGCCGACAGTTGTGATGGCTGTACCTGCAGCTTCAGGGTTAGTGTAGGTGTAACCTCCCGGACTGTCGCGGTAGACATAACGACCCTTGGCTACACCGTGGTTGTGGGCAGCGAAGGTAGCGCCAGAGGTGTAGCTACCGTTGTTACGAACAACAGAAACAAGGATGTTGCTGTGGCCGTCCCAGGTGAAGGTAGTGTCGAAGCCGTGGAGCTGAATACCAGTATTGTCATAGCTGAAGCTTGCATTGTCGATTACCTTGACAAAGACGTGCGTTGTCGAGTCGGGCAGGATCCAGGCAGTGGAGAGGTTGTCCTCGGGAACGTTGGCCAGGTAAACGGTCATATTCTCGTACTCGTCACCGGCAGTGGTAACCGTCGGTTCGAATGCAAGAGCAGTGATGTCGCCATCCATACCGGCAAGATAAGCCGAGTCGATGATGGTCTGGACATAGCCGTAGTTGTAGAAGCTGTATCCGATCGGCGAGTAGGTCGAGGTGCTCGAGGTGAGAGTGGTGTCGAAGTTCTGATACCAGGTAGCGTTGTCGCACATTTCGGTGACGAAATGGTAGGCGTCGCTGGTGAGACTGGTATCGTTGGTGCAGAGTTTGCGCACCCATACAACGTACTCGCTCATAGGCTCAAGGCCGGTCAGCGTGATGCTGTTGGTCTGGGTCTGGAGGAAGACATTCTGGGCCGGGGTGCCGGGATACGGACGGTAGATCACCTCATAGTTGGCAGGTGAAGGACCTATCCACGAGAGGCTGGCCGAAGTCGACGAAGCATAGTTGAGAGTGGTGGCCACAGGACGCGGGCAGGCGCTCTCTTCGATGTGGATGTTGTCGACGGCTGCAGCTTCCGGATAGGTGGCATAGCTCGAAGTGCTCTGGTTGAACCAGAAGAAGGCGACACGGCGGATACCGCTGACAGTGTCGAACGAAGCCGAGTAGGTGTTCCAGTTGGTATCCAGATAGATAGTAGCTATACGATACAGGTCGTTGACATTGCCCCACGGCGAGGTGATGCCGCTGTTGGAAGGAACTGTCGGGATGGCGGGATCGACGAGGAAGACCATCAAGGCGTCGTAGCGTGCTTCGATTGTACCACCAGCGCGGGCATCAAACGTGACAGTGAAGCTGCTCTGGTTAGGACCGAAGTCCACATCGCGGTAGACGGCGGCATTGACGACGGCGTCGTTAACATAGGGACGATAGGTAACGCCACTGTCAGCCGATACATACATACTGTACTGGCTGGTGTTGCCGTTGGTATTGGCGGCGGTGCCGCGATACCAGTCATACGAAGGATTGTTGGTGCTATGCTGCCAGTTGGCCCACTCAGCAGGATCCTCGAAATTGTAGCTGTAAGGCAGAGTGGCAGGTGCCTGGGTGGTGTTGAAACCGCAAGCGTCGCGGCTGTAGTCGCCAGTGTCGGTAGCGCTGCAGATTGCTCTTACATAGTATTCGCCCTGATACGAAGCCGGCAGACCGGTCAGCGTGAACGGGTTGCTGTTGGCGATGACAGTGGTGCCAGTACCTTGCTGGAATCCGGTAGGACCATACTCGATCTGCCACTGCGAAGCGTTGGCACGGTCGTTCCAAGCCAGGTCAACAGTGTTGGTGGTGGCGTTGGTAGCCGTCAGGTCGTTAGGACGCTGGCAGGTAGGAATAAGCTCGAGGGTGATGTCATCAATGACAGGGTAGCAGTAGGTAGAACCAGTCGAGGGTTTAGCCAAGAAGGTTATGTAGCGGCCGGTGTCAGTATAGCTGTCAAAAGCCACCTCATAGGGACGCCAAGCGTTGGCACCTTCGTAGTTGAGTGTGATGGTATCCACAGCGACAAAGGTACTTATGTTGCCAGGTGTGGTGCAGACACCCACAATCACATCAGCCACATAGGTTGTCGTGCTGGTCGGGTTGTAGGCGTAGAAGTAAACCTGAAGGTCGCTGGCACTGTATATGTTGTCAAGCTCGGGCAATGAGAAATAGGTATCATACGCGCCTGACGAGCTTGAGTTGTACATATACATAGCGCCACCTGTTGTACCAGAGTGGTTATAGGAACCATTGATATAAGGATAAGTCGAGCTGTAGGTCGAGCCATAGCTCCAGCAGTAGGGAGCGTGGACACTTGAACCCGTACCCCAGCTGCTGAAAGTCTCGGTCTTAGGCAGCGAGTTGATGGTGCCGCAAGTAGTGGCAAACTGATAAGCAAACGACCAGTTGCTGCTGTCGCTGTTACCGCAGATACCGCGGACATAGACGTCATACATAGTGCTGTGGGTAAGACCTGTCAGCTGTGTGGTGTTGCCAGTAACTGAAATCACCGTACCGGTGCCGTGTTCGAAGCCTGCAGGACCGTACTCTACAACGAAATTGGTCGTTGCGGTGTCCGTCCAGCTGATATTGGCAGAGGTCTGGGTAATACCCGAAGCGGTTACGTTGGTAGGACGGATGCAGGGGTTCATATAGTTGACCTCGATATTGTCGAGATAGAGGTAAACGTAAGAACCGCTGTTACCTGCGGTCAGGGCGATGTTACCCTCGGGCTGGCCGACGAAGGAGACCTCAAAGGGCACCCAGGTGTTGGCAACAGTGGAGACACTGCCAACAGCGTGGAAAGTGGAGAAGTCGGTAACATCGGTAATCACACCGAGATCCAACTGATAGCCATTGCTGCTGTAGTAGACAAAACCGCTGAGGAGAAGGGTGTCGATAGGAGCATCCATCTTGGGCAGAATCAGAGCTGTGTGGGTGGTGCCACTTGCATAGAAATACATCGACTTGCCGTCGCCCAGGGAGTAGCTGGTGGAGATATAGGGATAGTTCGCGTTGTAGTCGCTGAGCTTGAACCAGCAGCTGGGAGCGGGAGCAGCAGATCCTGTTGTCCAGGTCGAGAAATTCTCACTGAAAGGAACAGGCTCACCAACACAGTCGGTAAGAACGGTCTTGACAGTTGCAAAGGTGTCGGTACCACAGAGGTGATAAACGCGGATCTGATACTCGGTGTAGGGAGTCAAACCGGAAATGGTAGCACTGGTAATTGAGGTGCCGGCATAGTCAACGGTCCAGGAAGCGTCGTTCACAGCCTTGTGCTCAACATTCCAGGAGGTCTCATCAGCACCGGCAGCCCACATCAGGTCGACAGTGGTGCTGGTCTTGCCGGTAACGACGACGAGAGGAGCGGCGCAGGAAAACTCGACAGCGCAGGGAGCACCACCAAGGATGATGTTGTTACGAACACTGAGCGAAGTACCGCCAGAGTATGTAAAGGGATCGTAGGGACCGCTGTCCTGATATGCGTAACGGGCAGAACCGCTGGGAGCAGAGTGGACGTAACCGGAATTACCGCTGACATAACTACCTGTCATATCGCGCATAATGACGACCAGGTTGTCGCTACCGTTGTAGTTGAACGGAGTGGTCAGGGTGAAAGTAGTCCATTGGTTGGCTGTCAGGGTGACAGGACCGCCGTTGTAGACCAGGGTGAGGTCGGAAGGATGGACATAGTTGCTGGCAGTAGCAGCACTATAGTGTCCCATATAGATTTCATAGGTACGCTGCTGAGCAACTGCAGACCACATAAAAGAGACATTGTCGATCTGTCCGCCGTGGCCGATTTCGGTAGCGGTGTAGATCTGCTGTGTCAAGCCATAGTTGTATAACGAATAGCTTGGCAGGTAGGTGCTGGTAGAAGTACCGTTGCCGATGGTGTCGCTGAAAGCGAGGGCGTCATCCACCTGCATACAGCCGAAACCGGCAGTGGTGAAGGAGACCATAGCAGGCATACCGTCGCTATCATCGCAGGAAGGAACAACCGAAACGGTGTAATCCGAACCGGCATCGAGACCGCCAACCATAGCGAACATATCAGGAGTGGTGACTGTTGCGGCAACACTGTTGGCAGTGTCGTAGACAGTGACGATATAGCTGTTGGGCAGCGGAGTGGAACCGATTGCATTGGTCCAGGTAATATAAGCCGAAGATGTGGAAACTTCCTGAACAGTGACTTCGTCAATGTCGCGGCAGGAAGGCATATCCTCACACCTCACGTTAAGCTCGAAGCCGGCATAGACAACGGAGACGTCGGAATGGAACAGGAGGGTGATGGGGCCGCCCTGAGTGGTGACAGTGTCGATGGTCGGGTTGGAACTGTTGATTTGAGCCAACATTGTTCCACTGGCAGAAGTACCGGCATAGACGCGAAGATAGTCAATAGTACCTTCAGTAACACCAGAACCCCAGAACTTGAAACGTTTGGTGTCATCATTAGGATAGAGTGTCAGCGTGTAGTGGCAGTTGTTGCTGTAGTTGCCGGTGGCACCGCCGTCGTCATAGATGACAGCGTTGCAAACGTACATTACGGAACTGCCGGTGACACCCATCTCAATGGAACCGGGAGAGAAGGTCAACGGACCTACCCAGAGGCTGCTGTCGTCACCACAGACGGAACGGACATATGCCTGATAAATCAGGCCTGACATCAAATTGTCAATCACATACTCTGTATCGATTACACTGATAAGGTTTTCGACTGTGTCGGGGCTAAAGCCTTGTTCGCCGACGGCAATCACCCATTCGGTAGCATCGCCTGTCTCAACCCAATTCAACACAATACTGTCGGCCTGGGAAGCGTTGACGGTAAAGTCAGTGGGTAATTGACAATTGAGCATAGTAATGATAACGTTGTCGACAGCTGCAGGAGGCATAGAACCGCCGCTGGCGTCGTTGGCCCACATAAAGACGAGCATATAGTCACCTGCACCAACGTTTGGCGTGGCGACACAGGTCTGCCAGCTGTCGTGGCCGTTCATTTTGCCGCCAAGGTCAACCCAGCCGGCAGGAGTGGAGGTGGTGTAGCTGTAGGCGCTGGTGCCGCCCTCGGGGTCGTGGCCAGCCTGGAGGCTGTTGATTGCCGTTGCCGGAGCAATCCAGGCACGCAGGTAGTCATAGTTGGTCTCGCCATTGGCTTTCCAGTCGAAGCTGATACCCAATTGGGCAGAGTCGGTGAAACTCAGCACTCGGTAGGCATAGCTGAACTGGGTGCCGCTAACATTATAGGCAAGCGAAGAACCATTATCGTTGGAGACGAAGAGTCCACTGGTGCCATTGTGTGCACCGGGGGTGCCGATGAACCACTTGTTGGTAGCGTCGTTGACAAAGCTCCAAGCGATGTCGTCGGTGGCCTCAAAGCCAGTAGTGTAGGGGAATTCGCTCACAGCGTCGCCGACAGTGGCGAAGGTGATGGAAATAGTGTCGCTGGTTTCACTGTTGTCGCACTCGGTCCACACGAGGACGGTGTAAGCAGTGCCAGAGGTGAGGTTGGACAAATCGTAGTAGGTGTCGGTAGTAGAGGTCACTGTGCCGTTGCCGGCAAGGACATCGGCAGACTCTCCCCAAATGATGCCGTAGCCGTCGGCACCGCCGTTCCATACCAGACGTGCAAAGTCGGAGGTCAGGCTGTCGACAGTCAGGCCACTGGGGGCAAAGCAGTTAGAGCAGGGGCTGCTCATTGAGAATAATGTGCCTGCCGACGGGTCATTGACCGTAAACAGAAGCACTCCACTGGCATTGTAAATCCAGATGGTGACTTCGTCGCCATACGAACCCGAGGTCCAGACAAAGCTGACAGGAGCGTCTGACGCCAAAGTGACAAAGGTCGAGTCGAGGGCCGGACCGTCACCATCGTTGTCAGCGTTGGCGGCGTCGAACGTCGCCACTGTCGTCGTTCCTTGCATCACAGCCAACGAGCCACCATTCCAACCATCGGCGTAAGCGTCTTCACCGACGATCTTGAAGGTACAGCTGTCTGACTGTGCCTGCGTTACCCAAGGCATACATAATGCCGCAATGAGTAACAATCTTTTGATAAATTTGAACATAATAAAAAGATTTGGTTAATAAATGAATTTGTGTGTATAAAATTGTTCCTTTTTTTCGAAAATCTGAAATAATTTATTTTTGATTATTTGCTTTAAAATAATGGTCTACAAGTTTTTGTTCTAAAAATAGCAAAAAAAAGAGTCTTAAATATCAAAGGTCAAATATACGATTTTTTTTTGAATAGACAAAAAAATGGAAATTTTTGCGTTATTTTAACTTTTTTGAACGACAGAGACCACTGGAAGTTCTTTTTCGAGGGGTAATTTAACACTCTACACAGTTTGAGGCTACGCAGTGCGACACAGCCACACAGGTTGAGGCTACGCAGTGCGACACACCCCCCGCTTCGCGTACCCCTCTCCGAGAGGGGATGGCGCAGTGCGGCACGCCATAACACTGAAAACCAATATGGTATATAATTCCGAATGTCACAATGTTTCACACGTTGCCTCTATGTGCAAAGAGGCTTTTTTCGATATACCTTCCCAGGCATATGTACAGTATTTGTACAGTATATGTACAGTATATGTACGCTTTGGAAGCGTACAAATACTGTACATATACTGTACAAATACTGTACATATGCCTATGCTGCCAGCTTTTTTTTGTGCTTTTGAGCCCCTGCGCACAATAAAAACAGCAAAAGCACGTTAGAAAAATTCAATCATCAGAAAACCATATATATGCAGCAGATAGAAATAATCATCGAGAACACCGGCGAGCGCCGTATGGTAGAACAGGGCCTTTCGTTGGCCGAACTGTGCGGGAAAGTGGAGCACCACTGCAAGTACCCTGTGCTTTGTGCACTGGTGAACAACAAGATAACGATGCTCCAATACCGCCTTTTCACTCCCAAAAGCGTACGTTTTATCGACATCACCCATCGCCAAGGCTACCGTATTTACATCACCTCGCTTTGTTTCTTGCTCTACAAGGCGGTGCGCGACTGCTACCCCAAAGCGGTGCTTGACATTGAACACTGGATGGTGAACGGTTTCTACTGCAAGATAGAGCCCACGGAGGACGGCTACACGCTGCCGTCGCAGCTGGAGGTGGTGCGCACGGTGCGCGACCGTATGGTCGAGCTGCAGCGTCTGGACCTGCCGTTCCTGACCAAGTCGATGCTGGTTTCCGATGCCGCCAAGCTGATTGAAGACGAGCCGATACCGGCCACCAAGCAGCTGCTGAAAGGACTGACGCAGCTGTACATAGAGATGCATTTCCTGGGCGGCACGCCCCACAAATGGGCCACACGGCTGGTGCCGTCGACGGGTGTGCTGACGCAATGGGATCTGCGTTCGTTTGCCAACGGCTTTCTGCTGCAGTGCCCCGATCCGTCGATGCCTGAAAAGCTCGACATCTATCAGGACTCGCCCAAGCTGTTCAACATTTTCCAGGAGCACCACAACTGGGCCAAACTGCTGGGCATAACCACCATCGACGACCTCAACGAAGCTGTGCGCAGCCACCGCGAGAACGAGCTGATACAGGTCAGCGAGGCACTGCACGAGAAAAAATACGCATCGATAGCCGATATGATTGACCAGCGCCGCGACAAGGTGCGTATGGTGCTGCTGGCCGGACCTTCGTCGAGCGGCAAGACAACATCGTGCCGCCGCCTGGCGGTGCAGCTGGCAGTGCTGGGTTTCGACGTCAAGCAGCTGTCGCTCGACGACTATTTCCTGCCCCGCGAGCAGACACCGCGCCAACCCAACGGCGACTATGACTTCGAGGCCATCGAGGCCCTCAACATCCCGCTGCTCAACGAGCAGCTGCAGCAGATGTTCGACGGCAAGGAGGTGAAGACACCGACATACGACTTCAAGAAAGGCGAACCGTTCTTCAGCGGACGCACCATAAGGCTGCACAAAGACAGCATACTCATCGTCGAAGGCATTCACGCCCTCAACCCAAAGCTGACATCAGACATCGACGACGAACTGAAATTCAAGGTCTATGTGTCGGCACTGACCCAGATAGCCCTCGACAAGCAGAACATCATCCGCTCGAACGACAACCGCCTGATACGCCGCATTGTGCGCGACAATAATTTCCGCGGCTACAGTGCCCTGGCCACCCTGCAGCGCTGGCCCAGCGTGCGCCACGGCGAGCACAAACACATATTCCCCTATCAGGAGAACGCCGACATAATGTTCAACTCGGCCCTGCTCTACGAATTGGGCATCCTGCGCCCCTTTGCCGAGCCACTGCTCAAGATGGTGCCCCAGAGCGCCGAAGAGTATGCCGAAGCAGTGCGACTGCTGAGTATGCTGGAGATGATCGAACCCATCCAGACCAAGTACATCCCCCCCACCAGCATCCTGCGCGAATTCCTGGGCGACAGCAGCTTTGAGTATTAGAAGAACTAGATTTTTCTAGAAATTCTAGAGTTTCTAGAGAATCTAGAGCTTCTAGAATTCTAGAAAAAATTTTTTCTTTCAATGCAATAAAGTGACGGCCGGAGCGTTTTAGAGGTGCTTTTCGCGATAGTAGCTCAGTTGGCAGAGCGGCGGCTTCCCAAGCCGCAGGTCGCGGGTTCGAACCCCGTCTATCGCTCAAAAAAAAAAAAAAAAAAACTTTCAAAAACTGCTGTATTTTTTCTTTTTGCCCACGAAAAACAGACATTTTTTTGGCAAAAATGCACTATTTAAGATTTATTAACAATTTTCATTACACTAAAAAACACCATTTTAACAAAAAAGATTCATTTTGTAAGACAAAAATCGTCACAGAATGAAAAAATTGATGTACTTTTGCAGCCGTTTTCAAAGAAAAAAATAATCAGAATTATGTATCTTACACAAGAAAAGAAACAAGAAATATTTGCAGAATATGGCCAGGGTGCCAAAGATACCGGCTCGGCCGAAGCACAGATTGCCCTCTTCACCTATCGCATCCAGCACCTCACCGAGCTGATGAAGAAGAACAAGAAGGACCAAGTGTCGGAGAGAGCATTGGTCGGATTGGTTGGAAAACGTCGCCGTATGCTCGACTATCTGAAAGAGAATGATATCGAACGCTACCGCGCCATCATCAAGAAACTCAACTTAAGGAAATAATAGTTTTTCATATTTATTTGGTTATGGTTGAGTCACCGGGGTACTCCTCGGTGACTTTTTTTGATTAAAAGGCCACAGCCAAACGGTGCGCCGTGACGTTCGACGCACTGATATGTCGGACAAAACAAGGAAAAAAGTAAAAAAATGAACATTATCAACAAGAAATTCGATCTCGGCGACGGCCGTATGATCGAAATCGAGACCGGCAAGCTTGCCAAGCAAGCCGACGGTAGCGCCGTGGTGCGTATGAACGACACAATGCTTCTGGCCACGGTATGTGCAAAAAAAGAAGTTGGTGAGTTTGTGGACTTTATGCCCCTCACCGTTGACTATCAGGAAAAGTACGCCGCTATGGGTCGATTCCCCGGCGGTTTCTTCAAACGCGAGGCACGTCCCAGCGAGCACGAGATTCTGATTGCCCGCCTGGTGGACCGCGCACTGCGCCCACTGTTCCCCGACAATTTCCACGCCGAGGTGCAGGTGCAGATAACCCTTATCAGTGGCGACAAAAACACGATGCCCGACCAACTGGCAGCCTTGGCAGCCGCTTCGGCTCTGGCCGTCAGCGACATACCCTTCAACGGTCCTGTCAGCGAGGTGCGCGTGAGCTACCTTGACGGACAGTATGTAATCAACACTCCGATGCAGGACATAGAGCGCGCCGACCTTGACCTCATTGTCGCCGCCACGGAAGAGAACATTATGATGGTAGAAGGCGAAATGAAGGAAGTGAGCGAAGAGATTATGCTCGGCGCCCTCAAGGCCGCACACGAAGCCATCAAGACACAGTGCCGCGTCATAGCCGAACTGACCGTCGAGGCCGGCAAGAGCGAGAAACGCGAGTACTGCCACGAGGTCAACGACGAAGAGCTGCGCCAGCGCCTGCACGATGCAGTATACCAGAAATGCTACGACTTCTCGAAACAGGGCATCGCCAACAAACATATGCGCGAGGAAGGTTTCGAGGCCATCAAACAGGAATTCATCGATGCCAACTATACAGAGGAAACTTTGACCGACGAGGTGAAGTTTATGATCGACCGCTACTATCACGACACCGAGCGCGAAGCTATGCGCGATATGGTGCTGAACGAGCGCACCCGTCTGGACGGCCGCCAACTGGACGAGATACGTCCGCTGTGGAGCGAGGTCAGCTATCTGCCCTCGGCACACGGCAGCGCCATCTTCACCCGTGGCGAGACCCAGTCGCTTTCGACTGTCACACTCGGCACCAAACTGGACGAGCAGATCATCGACGGTGCTGTCATCGAAGGCACCCGCCGCTTCCTGCTGCACTACAACTTCCCCGGCTTTGCTACCGGCGAGGTTAAAGGCAACCGCGGTCTCAGCCGCCGCGAGGTAGGCCACGGTCATCTGGCCTGGCGCGCACTGAAAGAGGTGCTGCCCACCGAAGAGGACTGCCCCTACACCATCCGCGTTGTCAGCGACATCCTTGAGAGCAACGGTTCGTCGAGTATGGCCACCGTATGCGCCGGCTGCCTGGCACTGATGGATGCCGGTGTGAAGATTCGCAAGCCTGTGGCAGGCATAGCTATGGGTCTCATCTCGAAAGGCGACAAATGGGCCGTGCTGAGCGACATACTCGGCGACGAGGATCACCTGGGCGATATGGACTTCAAGGTCTGTGGTACCCGCGACGGTATCACCGCCTGCCAGATGGACATCAAGGTCGACGGCCTCAGCTACGACGTTCTTGCCAAGGCTCTTGAGCAGGCACGCCAAGGCCGTCTGCACATCCTCAACCACATTCAGGAAACAATAGCCGAACCGCGCGAAGACTACAAACCCTTCGTACCGCGCATCGTGCAGATTCATATCCCCAAAGACTTCATCGGTGCCGTTATCGGCAAGGGTGGCGAAGTCATCCAGAAAATCCAGGCCGAGACCAACACCATCATCAATATCGAAGAGAAAGGCGACCTGGGTATTGTCGACGTTGCATCGCAGGACAAAGAAGGCATCGAGGCTGCCGTCAAGTGGATCAAGGAAATCTGCACCGTTCCCGAAGTCGGTCAGATTTACGATGCCAAAGTTGTATCGATTGTCGAGTTTGGCGCTTTCCTGGAATTCCTGCCTGGCAAAGAGGGCTTGATGCACATCAGCGAATATGACTGGAAACGCACCGACACCCTTGAGAACCTCATCCACGAGGGCGACACCATCCAGGTGAAAATCATCGCCATCGATGAAAAGACCGGCAAGTTGAAACTGAGTCGCAAGGCTCTGCTTCCCAAGCCCGAAGGCTATGAGGAGGAGAAGCCTAACCGTGGTCCGCGCCGCGAAGGCGGCAACGGTGGCGGCGAACGCAACCGCGGCCCGCGTCGCGAGGGCGGTGACAGAGGTCCCCGTCGCGAAGGCGGCAACGGTGGCCACAGAAGATAACACTGCCATACAGGCTGTTACATAAAGAGGATGCCATTCACGGCATCCTCTTTTATTTTACCCTATATCTTTTTTACCGTTTTCTTTTTCCAATTAAATAAAACTTGTATCTTTGCAAATATATTACGCATCCCACCGTTTACCACAATCAACTAACCATCAACTATTTACCATTACTACAAAATAATATGATATTCGATTTTCTGACCAACAAAAAACAAAGCAGAACCTTTGCCCCTCTAGTAACGGATATGCACTGCCATTTGCTGCCAGGCGTCGACGATGGTTCAAGCAATATGCAAGAAACCATTGAATGCCTCAAGGCACTGGCGTCGGTGGGCTTCCAAAAGGTGTTCCTCACTCCGCACTTTCAGGCCAACTATCCCAATGTTGAAGAAGATATCCAAAAACGCTTTGACGCTTTAAAGAAACAGATTACATCATTAAACGACAATGCATTGCCTGAAGTCGTAGCCGTAAGCGGCGAATACCGTTTCGACCCCAGATTTGCACGTCGCCCCGGCATTGACAATGTGCTGCCGCTGCCTGGCAAGAAACTGCTATGCGAATTTTCGCTGCACTACAATGACTATATGCCAATTGACATATTTTCAGAATACATCAAACTCGGCTACACCCTAATCCTCGCGCATCCAGAGCGCTACCCTTACCTCGGCATACACTCGGACGAGATTGTCAAAATGAAGGAAATAGGCATTAAATTCCAAATCAATGTCCTATCGCTCAACGGATTCTATGGTGAATCGGCGCAAAGGAAAGGCTTTGAATATATTGAATCAGGGATGGTGGAGTACCTTGGCACCGACACACACAATATGCGATATGCCAATGCGCTGAAAGAGACAGCAAACAATAAAAGTGTGCAAAAAATAATGAAGAGCCACACCTTCCTAAACGACAAACTATAACAAAAACACACCCTTTAAAAAAAATTAAAACTTGACAATAAATGAAAAAGCATCTTTTAACAATTATGGCTTTCGCCCTTCTGACAACAGGGGGCAGCGCTATACAAGCCCAAAAAGTCAATCAGGAAATGAAGAAAAAAGTTGAACAATACGCACCGTTCACGCTCAAGTACGACATCAGCCAACTTGACACAAAGGAGGCTGAACTGGTAGGCATTTTCATCGAAATAGCCGACGCAATGGACGAAATCTTCTGGGAACAGTCCTTTGGCACTGCCAATCGCAAAAAACTTAAAGACATCCAAGACCCCTATCTGCGCGAATATGCAGAAATACACTACGGTGCGTGGGATCGTCTGGATGCCGAGAAGCCTTTCCTGCCCGGCTACGGTCCCAAACCTGCCGGAGCCAACTTCTATCCTGCCGATATGACCAAGGAGGAATTTGAAAAACTCAAAGACCCGATGAAAACCAGCCAGTACACCATCCTTCGCCGCAACATCAAGGGCGATTTGGAGGTTATACCCTATCACAAAGCCTATGCCCGTCAGCTGAAACGCGTTGACGCCCTGCTTGAAAAAGCTATAAACCTGGCCGAGGACGAAGGTTTGAAACAATACCTTGAAGTGCGTCGCAAAGCCTTACTCACCGACGACTATTTCGAGAGCGATATGGTATGGATGGATATGAAGAAGAGCCGTTTGGACTTTGTGTTCGGTCCAATAGAGAACTATGAAGACGCCCTTTTCGGATACAAAACCGCATACGAAGCCTTTGTACTTATCAAGGACGAACAGTGGAGCAATGACTTGGCTCGATTCACTCAAATGCTGCCCGAACTGCAGAAGAACCTTCCCTGCGACCCCAAATACAAACAAGAAGTTCCCGGTACAGAAAGCGATCTCAACGTATATGATGTCATCTACTATGCAGGCGACTGCAATGCCGGCAGCAAAACCATCGCCATCAACCTGCCAAATGACGAACGCGTCCATCTTGAGAAAGGAACCCGCAGACTACAGCTTAAGAACGCTATGCAGGCCAAGTTCGAAAAGATAATGATGCCCATTGCGAACCTTATGATCAGCAAAGAACAGCTCAAAAACGTCAAATTCGACGCATTCTTCAGCAATGTGTGCTATCACGAAGTAGCCCACGGCCTTGGCATCAAGAACACCATCACAGGAAAAGGTAACGTGCGCCAAGCACTTCAGAACCAGTACAGCGCCTGGGAAGAGGCCAAGGCAGACATCTGCGGACTGTACATCGTTCAGTCACTCATTGAAAGAGGTGAAATCAAAAATATCACCATCGAGGATGCTTATGTAACTTATATCGCCGGACTGCTGCGCAGCGTCCGCTTTGGTGCCACCGAGGCTCACGGAATCGCAAATATGATGTGCTTCAACTATATGCAGGACAAGGGTGCTTTCACTCGCAACAAAGAAGGCAAATACGTCGTCAATGTCGCAAAAATGCGCAAAGCTCTTGAAGAATGGGCTGCTCTGGTCTTAAAGACCGAAGGCGATGGTGACTACAATGTCGCAAAGAGCTATGCCGAGAAAAACGGTAAAGTCCGTCCCGACCTTGCAAAAGACTTGAAAGCCATCGAAAAAGCCAACATACCCATCGACATTCGCTACGAGCAGGGTCTCAAAGTCTTAGGCATTAAAAAACTCGACCGTCAAAGCTCACAAATAAAAGAAGCCAAAGTCAACGAAGCGCCTTTAAGACTCAAGTAAAAAGGCATCGGAAGGGATTCAATCCCTGATGACGAAGACACTGCCGTCGGACAGCACCTTCACAATACGTGACGACTGTCCGACGGTTTTTTGTTCATACTCTGGTTGAACGCAATAGTCGACCCTGGACATTAGTTCAGCATCAATATCTGCATATGTTGCCGGTGACGGGTGCCCCGAGAGATTTGCCGATGTGCTGACAACAGGTCTGCCGAATAGATCCAGTACTCTCTGGCAAAAATCCATATGTGGTATACGCACTCCAACGGTGCCATCGGCGGCAACCAGGTTGGCAGCAAGCAATTTGTGTCTGACAGGCATAATCACCGTCGTCGGACGCTCCGAAGCACAGAGCAGGTCCAACACGCTTTCGTCGACCGGCCCGACATAACGCTCCACCATCTCAAGGTCGCGACACAGTATAAGCATACTCTTGCTATGGTCGCGCTCCTTTATGACATAGATCTTCTCAACAGCCGCGGCATTGGTGGCATCGCACCCGATGCCCCAGATTGTATCGGTCGGATAAAGCATAGTGTCGCCCCGTTCAAGAGCAGCAACAACGGAATGCACCTCTTTTTTCATCATACCATTGAACAAATTTGGCTGCAAAAATACAAAATATTCGCAAAAGCCACACCACTTTTCAAAAATTTT
Source organism: Bacteroidales bacterium (assembly GCA_016283175.1). Classification (GTDB taxonomy): domain Bacteria; phylum Bacteroidota; class Bacteroidia; order Bacteroidales; family P3; genus Colimorpha. Next base: position 59,540 of record JAEEMK010000075.1, on the reverse strand, counting down.
CGTAAATTTGCACCATTATTTCCGACAGAGAAAAACAAAAAACTCAAATTAAAATATTATTAATCAAAACATTCACAATTATGAAAGGACATCCTAAAGGACTAATTGCCGCCGCATTGAGCAATATGGGAGAGCGTTTCGGCTACTACATTATGAATGCGGTGCTTGTGCTGTTCCTATGCTCAAAATTCGGTTTGAGCAACAGTGTCGCTACAGGTATCTATTCTGCTTTTTATTGCGGAATTTACATCCTGAGCCTCGTTGGCGGTATCATCGCCGACCGCACGCAAAACTACAAAACAACCATCCAGTCAGGTCTTTTGGTAATGGCTTGTGGCTACATCATCCTGGCCATTCCAATCCTTGCTACGGCGGGCAACATCAACTGGTTACTGCCCCTCACCTGCTTCGCCCTTCTGATGATTGCATTCGGCAACGGTTTGTTCAAAGGCAACCTGCAGGCTATTGTCGGACAGATGTACGACAACTTCGAGGCTGAAGCAGCCAAGATAGGTCCCGAAGCTCTTGCCGAAGCAAAGAGCAAACGCGACCCTGGCTTCCAGATTTTTTATATGTTCATCAACGTAGGCGGTCTCATCGCTCCTTTTGTAGCTCCTCTGCTCCGCAGCTGGTGGCTTGGCGTAAACGGCTTTGAATACAACGCCGACATTCCCGCACTCTGCCATCAATATCTTGCAGCTGGTGCAGCTATGGCTCCCGAGGCAATAGCAAAGACCACCGAGCTCTTCGCCAATATGCACATTGTTCTGCCAACCGACACAGCAGCCGCTCAGGAAATGTGCCAGAACTACCTCAATGTCTTCAACACCGGCGTCCACTATTCGTTCATTGCCTCTGTTGCAGCTATGCTTATCTCACTTCTCATCTTTGTCGCCAGCAAGAAGAAATTCCCCACACCTGCCAAAAAAGCCGCTACCGAAAGTGTCGAATACACAGCCGAAGAGAAAATGGCTATGGCAAAGGAACTCAAACAGCGTATCTATGCTCTTTTTGCAGTGCTCGTCATCGCAGTCTTCTTCTGGTGGTCGTTCCATCAGAACGGTACCTCTATGTCACTCTTCGCACGCGACTTTGTAAACACTTCGCTTCTGCCGCCCGAAGTTTGGCAGGCTGTCAACCCGTTCTTTGTCTGCTTGTTGACCTTCCCCATTATGTGGCTGTTCGGCACCAAGTGGGGCCGCAAGTTCTCAACTCCGCGCAAAATCGCTATTGGTATGGGTATAGCAGCAATCGCATATCTCTTTATGACCATCTTCTGCAACACCCACGGCTATCCCTCGGCAGATGAGTTCACCAAACTCGACGCCTCAACCGCCGCTGGTCTGAAAGCCGGTCCTTGGGTGCTCATCGTATACTACTTCTTTATGACCGTTGCAGAACTGTTTATCAGTCCTCTGGGATTGAGCTTCGTTTCGAAAGTTGCTCCCAAGAACCTCCTCGGTCTCTGCCAGGGTCTGTGGCTTGGTGCAACCGCAGTTGGCAACGGCCTACTGTGGATCGGACCTCTGATGTACACCAACTTCCCTATCTGGATCTGCTGGAGCGTCTTTATGGGCGTATGCCTGCTGTCGATGATCGTGATGCTCTGTATGGTCAAATGGCTTGAAAGAGTAACGCAGTAATTTATTTACAACAACTATAATTAAGAGGGTGTCATTATGGCACCCTCTTTTTAAAATCCTATGTTAGTCTACTTTTATCGCAACGCCGAGCATCTCGCCCCTGAACACTTGGAGTGTCTCGTCGACACAATGCCGAAACAGCAACAGGACATAGTGGCACACTACAAGTCGCACCGTCAGAAATGCGAGCAGGCCATAGCCTACACGATGCTATGCCACGCGCTGAAGAACGACCGAGATTTGATTAACGACAGTCTTACGACAATCAAAGCCTTCCCGCATTCCGCTCTCCGCTTTACGCTTTCCGTTTTCCCCCTCTGGGCCTTCGGCGAACACGGCAAACCTTATATCACCAACTACGAAGGCATACATTTCAACATAAGCCATTGCAAAGAAGCCGTGGCCATAGGCATCAGCAACCGTACAATAGGCATCGACATCGAAGGCCGTCGCCGTTTCAGCGACACTCTCCTCGAACGAGCCTTCAACGACGACGAGAAAGCCATCGTGAAAAATTGCGACGACCCGCAGAAAGAGTTTGCCTGCATCTGGACACGTAAGGAAGCCTACTTTAAATGGACCGGCACGGGCATTTTGATGGATCACCTAAAGACCACCGAAACAGAGGCTCGAAACGCAGGTTGCATTATCAGCACAAGTCCAATCATCGACACAGAACAAGGCCAAGCTGACTTCTGGCTTTCAATAGCAAAGTAGCTGAATATTGCAACTTGTCCAATAAAGCAAAAAAAAACAGGAACCTGAATGTCAGGTTCCTGTTTTAATTTGCTTAATTGTTTTATTCCGCAGGAGTGAAGGGAAATTCGTAACGGAGTTTGAAACCGTCACCGCTCTTCTCCTCAAGCCACAGACGCATATACTGCTGGGCAGGATCGTGAAGATTTGGGTTTTCGTACGAGTCAACATTTCCCGCACCTTTAACCACGATGATATATCCGTGCTTTTCGGCAGCGGTCTGATTGTCGGCGAGGTCAGCAGCAGCGGGAACCTTATCGAGCTTGTTAAGACCGTTCACCTTGCCGCAGTCGGCAACCTTGGCCGAGGTGGCGAGGTCCATAGTCTCAGGCAGGAGAGTATTGACAGGTTTGGAGGTCAGACCTTCGGCGACGATTTTGCCGTCGCTGAGCCATACTTTGAAGTGCAGTTTGTAGGCTGCAGTAGCATCGCTACCAAAATCCTCGATTTCAATAAACTGTCCATTGGAAAGTTCGATACCCTCATAGGGAATTTCATCGTCGTTGCCGCAGCTGACAAATCCAAAGGTCAGCATTGTAGCCATAACAATGGCCAAAAATCTCATTTTTTTCATTGTTTTAGGGGGTTTAATATTTGACTGCAAAATTACATATATTTTTCGAAATATAATGTATTATGCAACATAAAAGTTGCAACAAATCATTCAAAACACTATAAAACAGCATTATGGAACCGGATCATATCCCGAACCGCCAAAAGGATTGCAGCGAAGAATACGTTTCAAAGCAAGCCACGAGCCTTTAAATGGGCCATATTTCAAGATTGCCTCTTTGGCATATTGCGAGCAGGTAGGAGTATATCGACACGCTGCCGGCGTTAAAGGCGAAATGCACTGCTGATAGAACTTGATAAGCAGCAGAAAGAACCTGGTCAACAAAACCTTAATCATTGTTCAATTCTTGAGACAAACTTTCAATGAGCCGGTCGAAGGCACGTTGCAGATGATAGAAGTCGGGAGGTGTGGTATGTATGTAATTTATGCCAAGAGCCATCGCGAGACCACGTTGTTCAAGTTTATCAAGCAATATGTATTTCCTTGTGCGATAGCATTCACGCATAAGACGCTTTGTGCGGTTGCGGTCTACAGCGTTATGTAGCTTCTTTTTGGGTGCCACAAAAAGTACCTGAAGACGACAGGGCTGAACATCCGGTTGAAGCATCATCCAATGAACACTCAACGGGAAAGTCAGCATCTTGTTTTGTGATGCGTAAAGATTACTAATAGTCTTTTTGTTGCAGAGACGTTCCTTTTTTTTGAACGTGTACATCACTATTTGGTACTTTTTTCAGACTTGTCGGCAACCTCAGCTTCTTTAAGAGCCTTCTGTGCTGCTCGTTCTGCACGGCGTGCAGCTGCCTTGGCTTTTTTCTCCTCCATCAGTTGTTTGTATTTTGTCTTGCTTGCAAAAACCGATTTGCTTTTTTTGGTGCCTGTCACCTTACTGATATGAGCCGATTTTGAATTCTTCAGTGTTGAAGGTTTCACAACCAAAACAGCTTCCTGCTGTTTGCCAAGCATATAGTTTTCAATAGCCATTGCCATTGATGGAGAGTTTTTGGTTGGAGCTGCAATGGTTATCTTTATACCTGCTGCATTGAGCGCTGCGTGGGTTGAAGTTCCAAAAGCAGCCACAAGAATGGATGATTCCTTGGCATTCGGGAAGTTCATCAGCAGCGAACGGACTCCAATAGGTGAAAAGAGCGCTATCATATCAAAGTCCTCAAGTTTAAACTGTTTGAGATTGCGCGGCACGCTGCGATACATTGGAGCCTTGGTATATTTGAACTTAGCCTTATCAAGCAGCTTGGTGTATTCTGTCTGTTTTTCGTCAGAGCAGGGAAAGAGGAACTTCTCGTCGCGATGTTTGGTCATCACATCGATGAGATCAGCAAAATACTGACTGCCAAAGAATATCTTACGCTTACGATATTGAATATAATTTTGCAAATATAGAGCAATTGCCTCGGTAGAGCAGAAGTATTTCATACTTTCAGGAATGACTTCGCGTAGTTCCTTAGCCATTCTGAAAAAGTGATCGACAGAGTTTTTGCTGTTAAAAATGACAGCTGTATATTCGGTTATATGGATTCTGCTTTTGCGGAACTCGGTTGCCGTGATACCTACCACCTCAAAGAATTTGTAGAAGGTCAGGTCAAGCTTGAACTCTGTAGCCAGTCGTTTGTAGGGAGATTTTTCCAAATCTGCCGGCTCCGGCTGCGAAATGAGGACTTTTTTCAATTTCATACAATTCTATTCAAATAATGCAACTGTCTATACTTCAAAAAAATAACACCTTTACTATAATCAAAACTGGTACTATTTCAAAAATGCAAAGATAGTAAAATAAATACAATTTGGACGTTTTCGAACTTGTTAAAATTAGTTGCATCCCCCTAACAAACCTGATAATGAAAATTATAGCCACTAAAACAAACACAACTTTGAGCGTTGCAATTTCGGCAGGATGAAAAAAGAAAAGCAGAAGAAGCAAAGGAGTAATGACCAACCCACCAACGAAGTAGAAAAGATTGTTATTGGCGATGTACAACATTGTGGTTGCACGGTCTTCGAATATACTACCAAGCAGGCGGACAAAGCCATTTTTGACGATAAGGAATGATATTAACGCAGCCAATGTCGTAAAAAAAAGAATATAGGGTGGGAACGGAACAACAAAACCACCGTAATACTGTGTTGTTTTCAACACGACCATCGAAATAGATGCCAAATATATACCAACCATTGGCAACAAGGAAACCGTACGAATGTTGCTTTCTCGAAACACCCGGTCAAGTACACGGAGGTCAAAGAGCGACTGAAAAATATCTTTCAGCCTAAATTTCTGATTGTTGACATAAACACTTACCAATGCAAGAAGCGATATCACTGTGACAAAAATCCAATCTGTCGACGCACTAACAGAACGCACATAGGGCTGCGTCGTTTGACGACTGTGTGTATTAGTCACGAACATACTTTCACGATGTCGTACAGAAAGTTCACTGTATGGTGCAAAAACAGAATCATTGCAAAGCAACAAATAATCTGAAGTGTCGAATACTGGACTGAAAACACTGTCGTGAGGACGAAGAAGTGTTTCCGGTACTTCTGTATTATAATGGATTTGCGCAGTCAGAGGCTTCTGATGGTTTGTAACAGCAACCGGAGCACTGTCAACAATTTGCGTTGCAGTATTCAAAACTGTATCGGGTTGTTGTATCAAAGTGTAGTCCAGTACCATCTGAATTATTCTGTATAATCTTTTTTATCGAGCTATAACCAGTTTTGCTGTTTTTTGCAGCCGTTTAGCATTCTGCTGTCCTGTGTAAAACATAACGTGGTAGATGCCACAACGCAATTCCCTGGTGGAATATTGCATCATAGAGCCATTTTCAGCAAAAAAATCTTTCACTTTGCGTCCATAAATATCATATATCACGATGTGAGTTTGAGCACTCAATCCACTAAATATCACAAAATCATCCGCGGGATTTGGTAAAATTTTAACATTATTGGATTCCTCTACAGTCAGTACTGCCTGCGATGTATCTTCGACAGCGAAAATAAAAGTATTCACAATCGTGTCTGCACGATGGCTAACACATACAGCAATGGCAACACTGTCAGCCTCGTCAGGTGATACATAATCGAATATGCATTGCGCCGTGTCGCCCGCATCAAGGTCGCCAACATATACACTTCCACAATCTTCAATTGATGCTTTCAGCTCTTTTGCAACCCCGATTCCTCTATTGACAACAATGGCATTTATCTCGTATGTTGTTGTCGGCAAGACCGTAGACACAGGCTCATCATCGTGCATCAACTTCAATGCCATTATTTCTGTATTGGCAACCAACACATCATAACTTCTCGAATGACTCCAATATACAACGCTGTCAGCAGTTTCGAACGTAATAGTCAGTTCCTCCTGTCTGATTTTTGGACAAACAGTGAATTTGACAATTGTATCTTGGCCAGGCATCAAAGATGCAATTATGAAAGACTGTACATCGGCATCACCAGCTGATATATGCAAACTATGACCATCTGCACTCTGCGAACCGACATTGCGCACAGTAACAATCACTACAGCACTGTCGCACAAGGTAAAACGATCGATATCATTGCCACTTACATTCTGAATTGCCATATCTGTCACAACAATACGCGGAGAGTCTGGCACTATTGACCTGACACTTTTCTGTATAGGTTTATGATATTGTGCAGTGGCGGTAAAAAGAAGACTGTCTGGAACCGACATAAAAGTGGTCATCATTGCATTACCTTCGTCATTGATAGTGCAAACACCATAGAGAGTATCATTATATGTTGCTGCCACCCGTGCGCCAGGCGTACCGTGAACAACAATCTGAATGTCGCCCGTATAAAAACTATCAATCTCAAGTTGTTGCGATGCCGGCACACCAATATATGGCATCAATGAAGGGTCTCCCAGCAACGAATAAATCTCCCAATAGAAACCATCGTATGGCGAACCACTTTCGGAGACTGCCCAGTTACCGGCCAGTACTATCTGCGACTGAGTAACAGCTCGTTGAGACACAGGTTCATTGTTTATATGAAATAGGCGATCATATGCACCGGGCAAATCAGAATATTGCGGATAAAGCGAGGGAATGCCACTACCTCCGACACTCCAGAAATAGTCCTCATCCCAAAGTGTTTCGTTGCTTGCCCCAATAACACCCACAGCTCCTCCAGGCGCTTTCTGCAACAGATGTTCACCAAAGCAGTCGCCACTAATGTCGTTTACCCTGCAACAGTTGTTTATAGAAAGGAAAGGCTGTGAACCTAAAGAAAGTGAATCAATGTCAATACTGCTCAACAGAGGATGACGCCATCCTTGCGATGTACAATGTGCCGTATAGTTAACAAAACCTACACCTTGCCGCAGACAATCCTGTATCCTGTTCGACATTGTATCAGATGAAGGATTATAAAAGCACACTGTGTCGTGCAAACTGTCGTGTTGTATAATAATCGATTTCAAATAGTTAATCTGTCCGTTTGTGACTGTCGGCGCAGGAGGAGCCTCTTCCTTTCCAGCAACCAATAGACTACGACCCAAATAGCCACTATCGCTAAACTCGAAACGTTCATATTTTATTGTCTTACTAATAATTTGAGCAAGGGTAGCCGTGTCCCTTACCGAGATACGTCCCAAAAGAGCATCTGGCATATAGTCACCAGTATATTCAGCATAATATAAATCAGTACGATGAACATCAATCCCATTTATATGGAAATTGGCCGGCCAAACCTGAATATCCTGCACGTCACCTACAAGCAAAATAAAAAGAGGTGCCGGAAAATTTGACGTTGCATTATCATAACGATGCTGTAAGAACGCTTTTATTGCATTCTTATCATTGTATGCTGGGTAAAACTCCTCGATAGCATAACCTTCTTGGCGCTTCCACGAAACAAAAGGCTGAAGTGTATGACGGAAATGCGGCGGAGCAACAACCATATATGTATAAGGGCTTCCTCCTATCAGTTGGTTAGAATATTCCTTGCCATTATCAAAATCCAGTCCCAAATGCATCTGATCACACAAAGTCTCACGTTTTTTTGAATAAGAGATCACGACAGATAAATAACGGCATACCGCAACACTGTGCCCCACAGGATTATATCGTACAGGAGAAACTGTCAAACGTGCCAGGCGAACCCCACGCATCACACCCATATCCTCTATTCTGACAAGGTCATTACCCCAAAAAGTATCATAACCGTACACTGAAGTATCAAACTTAAAATCAAATGCATCTTCGTTCTTAGGACGTGCTGGTAATGACGGGACAATAGTACCGTCGCACCCAAGCTGTTCAAGACTATATATTTGCCATTCTTCATCATCGAATGTGAGCGTATAATCACCATCTATGGGGAGCGAGATAATCTGGCAGTACTGTGGCAGCATAGGTTTGCCTTCATCTCGACTATAGCTATTTGCAGCAGGAGTATTTACAACAACATACACCGAATCTATCGGTTTCACCGAAATATCCTTAACGGAAAAGTCAAACACAAACTGTTGCGAACTATTTTCCAACACAGAAATGCCATTACTCGGTATATACTGTGCATTGCAAATAAACGGCATCATCAAAACGGGCATCATAGAAAATGCCAATTGTCGATGCAGCGACGCTATATATTTGATTATTGGATATTTCACACGATGCATTACTAACAGTTTGAATTTGCAAAATTACGTTTTTTTGACGATTCCTTTTGTATGTCAGCATTATTTTAGTAACTTTGCAGATTACATTTTTATGTGTATAACATTTAAATAAATTTAATATCAATAAATTATCACGGATTTCCGTAGCAAAAAAAACATAAAATAAATGCGTGGATTCAGATTGTTCATTACATTGATGATGGCACTGACAGCTGCAATTCCCTGTCGTGGGCAGTCGGAAGACGACTGGCAAGACTCCACAAGACTGTATCGTGAGCAAATCGAGCTGCTTAACAAACATATTGATTCGAATCAAGTGCTGCAAGCATCTATGCGCAAGCATCTACGCGAACTTGTGATGCTCAAAGACTCTCTGATTGCAGCGAACGACCTATATCAAAAAGAACTGCAAGAGAAAAACAGACTTCTGACCGAGCAGATGAATGCTATGCAGGAAAAAGAGCGACTCGTGGCCGAAAAAGAGGAACTATATCGTCAGGCACTGACAAATTCCACCATTGACAAAGCAAAATGGGAAGGCGAATTGAGGGCCAAGGAGGCAAGCATCGAGGCAAAGAGCAAAGAAATAGAATATTTGCAAAAAGATATCGATAACAAAGAAGTCACACTTATATCGCAGCGCGAGATATATATCAATCTCTTAACTGAAAAAGAGCATTACCGACATCTTGTCGACTCGTTGCAGAAGCGTGTCAATTCCGTTGAGATCGAGAATATTCGCAAGCAGGAAGAGAACAAATACCTGGCCCAGAAAGCCAAGGATGCGGAGGAAAAGGCTGCTATTACGCTGAACAAGAAAAAGAAAGTGCGTCCGATACAGGGTATTGCTATGCGTTTCTTCCGCACACCAGACTGGGATATCCGTCTGACTCCCGACCACGTCGACCCAACAACAGGCGCGGCTACCTATTCGAAGGTGATTCGCAACCGCAACGCCGGAGATATCGAGTTCGACTTTGTCACCGGTGCGTCGGTAATGCTATGGGACTTAACAGATTTCTTCAACAACCCGTCGCAAAAGGACTCCACTTCGACACGACTGCCTGAAATTCCACGTTTTGACCAGAAGTTCAACTACGACCTTGGCATCTATGTCGGTTTCGGAGGCACCAACTTGTTCAAGAATTTCTATATCGGTCCCAGTTTTCGTTTCGTAGACTTCTTCTACCTCACCGTCGGAGTCAACATCTGTGAGTATGAAATGCTTATCGACGGCTATTCGGCAGGACAGTCACTCGAGACGGCATTGACCCTCGACGACATCACTGCCAAGTCGTGGCTCGTCAAACCATTCATCTCCCTGTCGATTGACCTCGACTTTTTATCATACATAAAAAAATAAAACATCAATATGCAACAACCTTTTTTGATTTATAATACCTTAAGCCACCAGAAAGAGCTATTCACACCCATTACTCCTGGGCGTGTGGGAATGTATGTATGCGGACCGACGGTCTATGGCGATGCCCATCTGGGACACGCGCGCCCGGCAATTACATTCGATATCCTGTTTCGCTATTTGCAGCATCTTGGTTACAAGGTACGCTATGTTCGTAACATAACCGACGTAGGACACCTCGAGCACGATGCCGACGAAGGCGAGGACAAGATTGCAAAAAAAGCACGTTTGGAGCAACTGGAGCCTATGGAGGTAGCACAGTACTACACCAACCGCTATCACGCAGCTATGGATCGCTTGAATGTGTTGCGACCCAGCATCGAGCCGCACGCCAGCGGCCACATCATCGAGCAAATAGAACTGGTGCAGAAAATCCTCGACGCAGGGCTGGCTTACGTAAGCAACGGCAGCGTTTATTTCGATATACGCAAATATCAGGAGAAAACCCACAAGTACGGCCAACTCAGCGGTCGCGTCATCGACGAGATGCTTGCCACAACACGTGAACTCGATGGCCAAGACGAAAAGCGTTTTGCTGGCGACTTTGCCTTATGGAAAAAAGCTTCACCCGAGCACATTATGCGCTGGCCCTCGCCCTGGAGCGACGGCTTCCCCGGCTGGCACGCCGAGTGCACAGCGATGGGAGCTAAATACCTTGGATCGCCATTCGACATTCATGGTGGCGGAATGGACCTGGTATTTCCTCACCACGAGAGCGAGATAGCACAATGTGTCGCATCCTCCGGCCACGCTCCTTGCAAGTATTGGATGCATAATAATATGATTACCATTGAAGGACAAAAGATGGGAAAATCCCTCGGCAACTTCATCACTCTCGACGAGTTCTTCAACGGCAGCCATATCAACCCCAAAAACGGCGAAGAGATGCTGGCACAGCCTTATGGTCCGATGACGATACGCTTCTTCATTCTTCAGGCCCACTATCGCAGCACCGTAGACTTCAGCAACGAAGCACTACAGGCCGCTGAAAAGGGCTACAACCGCCTGATGCAGGCCTTCAAGACCCTCGACTCGCTACAGCCCTCCAAGACCAGCTCGGTCGACGTCAAAGGCTACCGCCAGCTCTGCTACGACGCGATGAACGACGATATGAACACGCCCATCGTCATCTCGCACCTCTTCGACGCCGCAAGGGTCATCAACACCGTCAACGACCACAAGGCAACACTGACGCAAGAAGACATCGACGAACTGAAGTCAGTTTTCCAGACCTTCGTCTTCGATGTAATGGGGCTGTGTGACGAGGCCTCGTCGGACAACTCCAAACTGATTGACGGCCTGATGCAGATGATTCTCGACGTCCGTGCAGCAGCAAAAGCCAACAAGGACTGGACCACAAGCGACAAAATTCGAGACAGCCTGTCGGCTCTCGGCATTGCAGTTAAGGACGGCAAAGACGGTGCCTCTTGGGAAATTAAATAGTTTAACAAAACTGTATTAAAATGGAAATGAAAAAAGAACTCTGTGACCTCATCTTCTCCAAAGGAGAACTGAAGCACGATATTTATTATTCAACCATAGAGACATTCGAGCTTTTCCGCACTATAGCAAAGGATATTATCGCTCAGCTTAAGGAGCGAAACAAACAGACTGAAAAGGATATGCGATTTGATTTCATTGATCGCGGCGACTTTGAGTTTGAAATCCGTTTTGCAAGCGATACATTGGTTTTTATGATGCACACCAACGTATTCGAGTTTTCACGCAACCACGAAGTAATGAAATCGCCATACATACGAGAGAACCCTGAACGCTCATATTGCGGCGTCATACACATATACAACTTTCTTACTGATTCATTCCTTTACCAGCGCGACAACGACCTCGGGTATCTTATTGGACGAGTGTTTATTAACAAAGAAAAACACTACTTTATCGAAGGCAAACGAGAGTTGGGAATGCTATATAACAATTTCAACACTTCCCTGATTACCAATGAATCAGTACAAAACATAGTAGAATCAGCTATCGAATATACCACCAATTTTGATCTTTTGACCCCTCCATACGACGAAATCAAGGTGGTATCTGTGGGTGAAATGCGCAACAATTTTGACAAAAAATCACTAGTTACAGCAAAACGCTTAGGATTTCGTTTTCAAGCAGATACCGACGTACAACACTAAATATTGACATCGGACAGTGAAAAAAAATTTTGCCAGTTCTGAAAATGTTCGTACTTTTGCAACCGCTTTTGAGGGTTGAAAGCATTGCTGAAAAGGACAAAATCTATATCAACAATCCAAAACAATCAATGGCAAAAGGCTCCGTTCGTCTAGCTGGCCCAGGACGTGAGATTTTCATTCTCAAAATCGCGGGTTCGAATCCCGCACGGAGTACAAAATAAGATAAAAGAATCAGTAATAATTATGGCACATCACAAGTCAGCAAAAAAAAGAATCCGCTCCAACGAGAAAAAAAGAGTAGAAAACAGATATTACGCTAAAACTATGCGCAACGCACTGCGTGATTTCCGTGCTCTTGAGGACAAGGCCGTGGCCACCGAGCGTCTGCCCAAGATGGTTTCCATCATTGATAAACTTGCCAAACGTTCCGTAATCCACAAAAACAAAGCCTCCAACCTCAAATCGAAACTTATGAAGCAGGTCAACGCTATGTAATTTGAGCGTTGTAGTTATAAAAAGAGGACATCCTGAAATGTCCTCTTTTTTTTTATTCTTTTCCTTCATTTCAAGAAGTCTTCATCATCAAACAGGTCAATAATGGTACCCTTCGACAAATGAAGTCCATTGATACCGACAGCTCGTGCACCTTCAAGATTCTTTTCTATATCGTCAATAAAAAGAGTTTTTTCAGGTACAAGGTGCTGTTCGTCTAATATAAGTTCAAAGCCCTCCTTGGCAGGCTTGCGAAGATGTATAAAGTGCGAAAAATAAGCGGCATCGAAACATTCCTGAAAAATGTCGAAGCCAAATTTTTTGCGCAATCTTACAGTAAAACAATCATAGTTTATCTGATTTGTGTTACTGAACAGGAAAAGTTTGTAATGCAAGCGGACACGCTGCAGCAACTCAACACGTTCTCGCGGCACATCAATTAAGATGGCATTGACTATATCGTCTATATCATCGTCCGACAGGATGCTGCTAGTTATGCGGCGTATATAGTCGCGATACTGTTCTGTAGTAAGAAGACCCTTCTCAAACAAATCCATTTCTTTTGTTTGAAAATCCTTGCTATAAAAATCGCCAAGATTGGTTATTCCGTGCTCAACAAAGGCCTCTCCGACATTTTCATAACGGATGTCGTGAATGACACCGCCAAAATCAAATATAATGTTTTCAATATTTTCGAACATACCTACAAACCTATAGTATTGACATACAACAAAATATGCGTTTTATGCATTTAAATCGTATTGCAAAGATACAATTTTCGAAGAAAATGCTAGTAAAAACGAAAAAAATAGCACTTCATAATAACAATTCATAAAGAAATCATCATTGATAATCAATTGTTTCTAAAAAAAATCATCTAAAATTGAAAAAAAAATTTGTCAGTATCAAAAAAAATCGTACTTTTGCACTCGCAATTAAGGAAAGGTCATTCAAATATTGCAAACGGTTCGGTAGTTCAGTTTGGTTAGAATACATGCCTGTCACGCATGGGGTCGCGAGTTCGAGTCTCGTCCGGACCGCCAAACGAAGAAGCTCTCACTCGAGAGCTTTTTTTATGCAAGTTTGTTAACGGGGCTGACTGGTTTTGACAGCAAGGTTAATGGATTTGTAAGCACGCAGGCTCACGCATCAGCAGCCTTGAAAACCGATGCAGAACAATAATTGGCGAAAATAACTACGCTCTTGCTGCATAACCGAAGCACAGTAGGTTAGCTTAATTCCTACAACAGTTGTAGGAACAAGACATCTCCCACAAGCCCTGACCGTCGGCGTGTGAAACGGAGGTGCTCGCAAAGACGGGATAGCCGGCATAAAGCCTCGCAGTGTCGGTGAAGTTTTAGAGGATAAGGCCGGCCTTGGGTGTCTGTGTCCGGAGCCGTCCCGACAATCAACCGCAGAATAAGCGTGTAGAAAGCACATCAGTTACTTGTATGGACGGCGGTTCGAACCCGCCCAGCTCCACAGAAAAGATAAAAAAAAGAGACCATACTGGTCTCTTTTTTTTTATCAGTCTAACAGCATTTACTTGTTGGCTGCCATATATTGCTCCAGCAAACGCTGTACATACTTGCCAAAAACATCAAACTCGATGTTGACAATAGTACCAGGCTTGAAGTTATGGAAATTTGTAACCTTATATGTATATGGTATAATCGCGACACTGAACATACCAGGTTCGCTGTCGACAACTGTCAAGCTCACGCCATTGATGCTGATTGAGCCCTTGGGGACGGTTATGGAAGGTGCGTTCTTCTGCTCGTATTCAAAATAGAAACGCCAACTGCCATTGTCGTCAACCACCTTGGTGCAAGTAGCGGTCTGATCAACGTGGCCCTGCACGATGTGACCGTCGAAACGGCCGTCCATACGCATCGAACGTTCAACGTTGACCTCTGTACCGACCTGCCAAGTGCCGAGGTTGGTCTTTAGCATAGTCTCGTCCATAGCAGTGACTACATATTGTTTCTTTTCCTTGTCCACCTTCACCACCGTGAGGCAGCAGCCATCGTGCGCCATACTCTGGTCGATGGCCAGTTCGTCACCGAACGGCACCTCTAAAGTGAAGTGGTAGTTGGTGTTCTCCTTTTCTATCTTGACGACTTTGGCCGTCATTTCAATAATTCCAGTAAACATAGCTTATTTAAGGTGGGTTTCATAATAATCAAACATCTTTTTGTAGAGGTGCAGGCGCTCGCGACCGAGAACGTTGTGCTCGTGATGCGGGTAGACGAAATAGTCCACCTGTTTGAAGTTGTTGATGCAGTGCTCGATAAACTCGGTGCTGTGCTGCGGGACGACAGTGTTGTCCTCGGCTCCCTGGATGACCAGCAGACGACCTTCGAGGTTCTGGGCTTTGTTGAGCAAGCTGTTGGCCTCGTAGCCCTCGGGGTTCTCCTGCGGAGTGTCCATATAGCGCTCACCGTACATAATCTCATACCACTTCCAGTCGATGACAGGGCCGCCGGCGCAGCCCACCTTGAAGACTTCGGGGTGAGCCAGCTTCATCGTGATGGTCATAAAGCCGCCGAAGCTCCAGCCCTCAACGCCCATACGGTCTTGGTCCACGTAGGGCAGACTCTTGAGGAACTTGACACCTTCCATCTGGTCAGCCATCTCGATCTCGCCGAGGTGACGGTGTGTGCAGCTCTCGAACTCGAAGCCGCGGTTGTCGGTGCCACGGTTGTCGACGGTGAAGACCACATAGCCTTGCTGGGCGAGGAACATAAAGTAGAGGTTGCCGCCGCCAAGCCAGCTGTCGGTGACGAGCTGTGAATGCGGGCCACCATAGACATACACCAGCGTGGGATATTTCTTGCCCTTCTCCATATTAGGAGGAGTGATAAGGCGGTAGTAGAGATCCGTCTTGCCGTCAGCAGCCTTGATTGTGCCGAGCTCGATGCCGGGCATAGCGTAGTCCTTGAGGGGATTTTCAGCCCTGTAGATGTTATAATCGCGGTGATTGGCCGGCTTGTTTATGTTAATAACATAGTTGACCTCACCAGGATTGTCCACAGCACTGAAATAGTCAACCATACGGGTTCCCTCGTCGTTGATGACAACAGTATGGGTGCCTTCCGCTGAATTATAGTTTGTCAGGCATTCCATCGTCCCATTTTTCAGATTCACACGATAGGCATCGCGGCCGTCGAGATTGTTCTTGTTTGCATAGATAAAGATATTCTCGCCTTTCTTGTCGAACTGGATGAATCCCTCGACCTCATACTCGCCTTTGGTAACCTGCTTGACGAGGCTTCCGTCGAGATTGTAAAGGTACAGGTGCTTGTAGCCGTCGCGCATCGAATACCAGAGGAACTGGTCGCCCTTGGGGGTGAAAATCATAGGTTCGCAGGGCTCCACATAGCGGGGGTCGGTCTCCTCGAAGAGCACCTTCACGAAGTCGCCCGTAGCAGCGTCATATTGCTCCAGCCACATATGGTTCTGTTCGCGGTTGATTTTGGCTACAAACACGTATTTCTCGTCAGGACTCCAGGCAATGTTGGTTAGGTACATCTCGCGCTCGTGTACAGTTGTATCCTTGCGAGTATTAAGATAAACCAGCTTCTCTGCAGCCACATCCCACACACCAACCGTGACCTCGTGGCTTTTCATACCGGCCATAGGGTACTTTATGTTGCGCACCTCTGCTTCGCGCGCCTTGGTGTTGACCAATGGATAGTCTACGACCATACTCTGGTCCATACGATAGAAGGCCAGACGCGATGCTTTCGGCGACCAGAAGAGTCCGCCGTTGATGCCGAACTCGTTGCGGTGCACGCTCTCGCCAAGTACGATATTGTAGCCGTCGCCGCGCTCCACCAACTTGCCGTCGACATAAAGGTTGCCCTCCTTAATATCAACACGCTCCTCAAGTTTGGGGTCGTTGTTTGCCGGTTTGCGCCAGTCCTGTTGTTTATCGCTGAGTTTGAATTCCTTCTTGCCGTCGAAACCGTAAAGTTCACTGCCCTTATAATAAGTAACAGTCTTGCCGTCGGGCGCGAAGATGAAACTTACAGCTTCACGCTTGGGGTAGAGATTGCGGTCCATAAGTTGGTCCCACTGCAGGAGTTTCTCCTGCGCCATCATTGTAGCAGCACACATCAAGGCCGCCAATGTCAATACTATCTTTTTCATATCTCTGTATATCTTATTACTCTGTTAATCTTTAATCTGTTCTCCTGCTCGCTGCGCTCGCGAGATCTTGTAAATTATTTCGCTCGCTTTGCGATCGAAAAGCTACGCAGGTCGTTATTCTCTGTTACCTTTTGTATTCGTTTACTGTTACGCGTCTCATTCCGTTCTTCAGATCGTATTCGCCAAAATTAATCAGTAAACCTTCTTCTTTGTTGAGCAGTTTCAGGTATGTCCTTAGTTGCTTATAATAAATGTCCTTTATTTCTTCCACTGACTTCAGTTCCACAACCAATTCTTCTTCCACCAGCAAATCCAATCTTAAATCATTTCCAATCAAAGTCCCCTTATATTGTATTGTCAAGGGAACCTGAGACTCCACTTTCAACCCTCGCAAAGTCAATTCTTGTATCATTGCTTTCTCGTAAACCGACTCCAACAATCCTGGACCGAAATGATTATATACCTCCATCGCAGCACCGCGGACCTCGTACATTAAATCATACATTTCCTCTTGCGTCAGCATAAATTTACAAGATTTACAAGATTTCTACCGCAAAGTGGTTAGGATTATTAATCTGGATTGTTCCGCGATTTCTGCTGCAGCAGCGGCAAGGAGTACTAATAGTTACGCCAGTTGCGGAAACGAAGGTTGAACACTCCAAAGAAGGCCTCCTTAAAGATCTTCATACTCATCTTGCTGGTACCAAGGACACGGTCGGTGAAAATGATGGGCACTTCGTAGACCTTGAAACCAAGACGCGTGGCGGTGTATTTCATCTCTATCTGGAAGGCATAGCCAACGAATTTCACCTTGTCAAACTTCATCTTTTCCAACACCTTGCGGCTCCAGCAGACAAAACCTGCCGTGGCGTCGCATACCTTCATACCAGTCACTATGCGGACATACTTGGAGGCATAGTAGCTCATCATCAAGCGGCCCATAGGCCAGTTGACGACACTGATCTTTCCGTCGACATAGCGGCTTCCCACAACCACATCGCCCTTGCCAGTCGAACAGGCCTCGTAAAGGCGCGGCAGGTCGTCAGGGTTGTGGCTGAAGTCGGCGTCCATCTCAATCATATAGTCATAGCCGTGCTCATTGCCCCATCGCATACCTTCCAGATATGCAGTGCCAAGACCAAGTTTGCCTTTGCGCTCCTTAATAAATAGACGATTGGGGAACTCCTGCATAAGTCGCTTCACAATGTCGGCCGTACCGTCGGGCGAGTTGTCCTCGACAATAAGCATATCAAATTCCTTTTCAAGCGAAAAGACTTTGCGAATGATTCTCTCAATATTCTCCTTTTCGTTATATGTCGGCGTAATTACCAATGTATCTGACATAAATCTGTTTTTTGAAATAATTTGCAAAGATACAACTTTTTTCACAAATGGCGGCAAAAATCAGCGCTACAAAACAAACACACTGATTTATTGCCTTTTATATTTCAAAAGCAATACTAAAAGCCAACCCAAAGTGACGCCGATAAAGTTAGCGACAAGGTCACTGGGGTCAAATCCACGATAAAAGAGCAGCAGCTGTCCTGCTTCGGTGACAGCAGCAAAGAGCAACCCCGAAAGCCAATGAAGCACATACCCTCGCGGCCTCATATGGCCAAAATCCATTATGAAAAACACAAAGGGTAAGTATACCGATGCGTGCAGCAGGTGGTCGAGGCGTATGTTGAGCACCATACTGTCCAGCTGTATGCCAAGTCCGCCGACCGGTGCCCACATAAGCGCCAAAAGTATTGATATATACACCCATCGCTGCCATCTGCGTTGGCTACTGCCAAACCAGGCATACGGCAAGTTTTTCAACGTGCGTAAAACAGAGGCACGGCGCGACTTGCAACGCCATTGCCGCGTGTCGCAGCTCTCAACACTGCCATTGCTGTGTTTTACAGCCACCAGCCGTGCCAGCACCGCATCGCGGCCGACTTTTTCCGTGTAACGGTTGTTGTCGCCACGGAAAACATATTCGTCGCCATTTATCCTAAGAAGTCTATGAACCACACAACGTCCTCTAAAAACAAAAAGATACACCTCGCCACAGTGCAACTCACCTTTTGTCTCGGCCAACTCCACGAGGTCACGGCTACCGTCGATAGTGGGCAGCATACTGTTGCCGCCAAAGGCAATGGTCACCGTAAGCCCCTGGCTGAGACGGTTTTTTATTTCCTCAACGATGAAACCGTTAGCGTCGTTTGGCAATATCAGACGTTTTTCACTCATATCAGTCACCAAAAATGGTTCTACAACTCAAACGTGCGGCATCAGCATCTGGCAGACATCCCAGATGATAGGCCGGAACCGCCGAGATAGTGTCGGAAACAATATCAATAAGCCTGTCTGCAAAGTACTCGTCCTGCATCAGTGCCGGAGGCAGCGAGGGCTGCAACGCAGCCAGCGCCTCAGGAATCGACAGGCGGTGCATTCTGTTCTGAGGAGCCTGCGAAAGTCTCACAAGTGCCCCCAACGGAAACCGTCGCGCAATGTAGCAAGGCGTCTTTCCGCTCCAAGGACTCCCAAAGACGTATGGCTTACCGTTCTCGATGGCAAGAACAGGACTGTCGTCATTGAGCAGCTGCGCTTCACCGATATTCTCAAGCCACAAGCGTGTGTGCGTACTCTTGCCGGTTCCCGACTCGCCGAGAAACAGTATGGCACGATCTCCATATACAATCACCGAGCTATGCACAAAAGTGGTCTTTGACGATGCCGCCAGCATACTATAGGCAAACCATAGCGAGAAGCGCAGTGCCGACGGATTTGCACAATTTGTCGCCTCCACATAGTCACTGCCTCTACGGTGACGCATAGCAATCAGCCTAGCGCCGCTTTGCGAGTCGTACATCTCATAGTAATAGTCGTCGCCACAGCGCCCGAACTGGCAATGAGAGTTAATTTCACTGAATGTAAATTCGCTTAATGTCTCGCCGTCTGTTGCAGGCTCAAGGGAAATGCCGTAACGCACCGTCCAATCTGCCTCGCAAAGGTCGGTTATGAACGGCTGCGCACCATTATAAGAGCGCAGGAAACGCTCGGCGCAATCGCCTTCAACCACAAGCCTATGGCCACCGACATACAGCACAACTCCCATCAGCCCAATATATTGTGTTCTCGCAATGTTTCAATCCATCTGGATGCGTCCTTTGCAGCCGTAGCCTCATCCACGTCGTAGCGTTCCAAAAGCAAAGCAACGACATCACCCTGTTCGAAATCCCGACCATACAAATTATCCCATAGATAGAGCGACGTCTCGTTGAGGGCGATGACCGTAGTCATATCGCCAGGGTTCCGGCCTTGCACCATTACGATCTTTTCACCCGCGACATCGCGCACTTTGTATTTGGACAAAATCTTCATTTCTAGACGTTTAAAAAGCCACACCTATACGGAAACCGGCCGTGAAAGCCAGACGTCCGTCGGAGGGGTAAAGCATAAAACTGTGATAATAATTGTTACTGTTACCTGTTCCGAATGACGGTCCAAGGCCGCAGTACACATCGAACAAAAACCAATCCCACAAAAGCTGGTAGCCACATTCAGCAAGAAGGGCGAACTGGCGGGTCTCCTCGGGGGCTGTCGACGACATATCGCCACGTGCTTTCGTCCTCATTCCTTCTCTGCCTCGTTGCGGACCATAGACGAACTGCGCATATACCAACTCGGGCTTTACATACATTCCCGCCAGCCAGCTGCGCGACGAACCCTGCGGAATCAGGCGCCATTTGTACGCGAACTTGCCCAATAGCCCCTTGGAACGCGCGTGGTTCATCCAGTCCCATCCCATTCCGATGAATCCCACCGTCAGCTCCGCACTGTTTCTCTTACTAAAGGCACGTTCGTAGGTGATGCGTGTCGAGCCACTGCCCAACGAAAGCAAAGTAAGCTTCAAATCGTTGCGCAACCCCATCGTCTCACCACTGCTTTGCGCCCGGAGTGCAGCAGGAAAAAGAAGCGCCACAAGGCAAAACGACAATACTATTTTATTGAGTTTTAAATCCATATAGTTTCTGTGGATAATCGTTAGATTGTACAAAATTACATTTTTTTCTTCAAACGGCAAAAAATTCGTACTTTTGCAATCGAATAACAAGTTAAAAATGGACACTCTGAAATACAACCTGCGCGGCGTATCGGCTGCCAAAGAAGACGTACACAACGCCATCAAAAACATCGACAAAGGCCTATATCCCAAGGCTTTCTGCAAAATCATACCCGACATCCTGGGCGGCGACCCCGACTATTGCAACATAATGCACGCCGACGGCGCCGGCACCAAGTCGTCGCTGGCATACCTCTACTGGAAGGAAACAGGCGATCTCAGCGTGTGGAAAGGCATTGCCATCGATGCCGTTGTGATGAACCTCGACGACCTGCTCTGCGTAGGCGCAGTCGACAACATACTGCTCAGCAGCACCATAGGACGCAACAAGCACCTTGTCCCGGGCGAAGTAATCAGCGCCGTCATCAACGGCACCGAGGAGTTCCTGCAGCAAATGCGCGACCTCGGCATCGGCATCACCCTCACCGGCGGCGAAACAGCCGACGTAGGCGACCTGGTGCGCACCATCATCGTCGACAGTACCGTCACGGCTCGTATGCGCCGCGCTGACGTCGTCGACAATGCCAACATCCGTCCAGGCAACGTCATCGTGGGCCTTGCCTCCTACGGTCAGGCCACCTACGAAACCGAATACAACGGCGGTATGGGCAGCAACGGCCTCACATCGGCACGCCACGACGTTTTCGCAAAATACTATGCCAAGCAGTTCCCCGAAAGCTTCGACCACAACCTGCCCGACGAAGTGGTATACTGCGGCGGCAAACGGCTCACCGACCCCACCGAAGTTGAAGGTGTCGACGCCGGCAAGATGGTCCTCTCCCCCACCCGCACCTATGCACCCGTTATACGCCGCATCCTCGACGAGTACCGCCCCAAAATCGACGGTATGATACATTGTAGCGGCGGCGCACAGACAAAAGTGCTCCACTTCATCGACAAACTCAACGTCGTCAAAGACAACCTCTTCCCCACCCCGCCGCTGTTCCGCCTCATCCACGAGCAGAGCGGCACCGACTGGCGCGAGATGTACACCGTCTTCAATATGGGCCACCGTATGGAAATCTACACCGACGAAGCCACAGCAAAAGGCATCATCGACATATCGCGCAGCTTCAACATCGACGCCCAAATCATTGGCCACTGCGAACCCTGCGACAAAGCACAGGTAATCGTCCGCAGCGAGCACGGCGAATTCATCTATTAACCGCCGTCACAAGACTTACAAGATAAAAAAAAACTCTCTCGATGACGCCGCAGTTCCCTGCGGCGTCATCTTTTTGTCACCCCACAAACAAAGCACAACAATCCATCAGCAAATGTTAAAATTTAACATTTCAAAGCCATTTTCGCGCCATTTTCCTCTAAAATCGTCCAAAAACACCCTACCAAGACCCACTCCTAACCCTCTGTTTTCCAAGAATTATCTTTTTACCATCTTCTTACCAAATACCTACCAAATTCTACATATGTACGCTTTTAGTGAACTTTTATAAGTATTTGGTAACTGTTTTATAGATATTTAGCCTATAGATAGGTATACGCACCTTTGCAACGTTTCTAATAATCAGCAACTTGCAAAATGTTAATTTTACACTTGTTTATACAATAAAGTTTTAACAAAAAAAAGGCGTTGGGGAAAGAGTTTGGTAATACTATAAATTAATGTTTATCTGTATACTCGAATTACAGCAATATGAAAGATTTGCCTTATAGGGGTTTCTTTTCTTGATTGCGGACGTTCCTTTAGTAAATACTTAGTGTTCAATGAATGTGTCGACCAGCCTCCATCTTTTCGATTTCAAAATATTTACTACAAATTACAAAGATTATGCTATATAGCAAAAAAAAATGCCTTTGGAGGCTGGAAGTCTCCAAAGGCATATGAATTTGCACCTGTGTTTTGAACAAAACGGCTATTCGATTGCCGCGGCAATTTGGGCAGCCAACTCCTGCATTTCGGCAGGCTCCATCTTTACGTGGTGGCTGAAATTGAGGTCACCGGGATTGTTGAGCGGCATAAGGTGGATGTGCGTATGAGGCACATCGATGCCGACCACGGCTACGCCAACCTTAATGCAAGGACATACTTTCTTGAGTCCTTTGGCCACCTTGCGGCTGAAGCGATGCAGTTCGACAAACAGCTCATCGTCAAGGTCGAATATGTAATCGACCTCTTTCTTTGGTATGCAAAGTACGTGTCCTTTTACAACCGGATTTACGTCGAGGAAGGCGAGGCAATTGTCTGTTTCGGCCACTTTGTAGCAGGGTATCTCGCCTGCGACGATACGTGAAAAAATGCTTGCCATAATGTAGGGGGATTAACGTTCAACGGAAAGAATCTCGAAATGCATTGTACCTGCAGGCACAACAACTTCGACCTGCTCGCCGGCGCGCTTGCCAAGAAAGGCCTGTGCGAAGGGCGAGGAGACGGAGATGAGACCCTGTTTGAGGTTGGCTTCGCTCTCGGGAACAATGGTGTAGACCTGCTTCATATTGTTCTTGGTGTTGCGAATGGTGATTTTGGAGAGCAGAAGGACCTTTGACGTGTCGATCTTGGACTCGTCAAGCAGACGGGCATTGGCGATGAGGTCCTGCAGTTTGGATATACGTGCTTCAAGATGACCTTGAGCCTCCTTGGCAGCATCGTATTCGGCATTCTCCGAAAGGTCGCCCTTGTCGCGTGCCTCGGCAATGGCTGCTGCCGCTGCAGGACGTTCGATGGCTATGAGGTGATGCAGTTCGTCTCTGAGCTTTTGCAGACCTTCTTCGCTGTAGTATTTTATTTCTGACATAGTTGTGTATTTATCTTTATTGGAGTTGTTTTCAGAATTTATGCTAAAAAGCAGGAAAGGTCTCTGAAAAGACCTTTCCTAACTTTTCATTATGTGGATTGTCTCTTTCCTTAGAACTTGAAAGTGGCTCCGATGGAGTGGCTGCCTTTCAGGTTGCCGGCACTGCGGTATGAGTAGTCAAGCGAAAGATTCTTGTCGCCGTCCTTGCCGAAGGGGAAGAGGACAGAGGCACCAGCGTGGATACCAGTATTGGCGGTAGTGCGGTTGTCGCTGTCGAAGATATCGGTCTGATAGACATAGCCTGCACGTGCCTGGAAACGGTCAAGCAACGAGTACTCGAAACCGATACCGAAGTTGTCGCGAAGGAATGCGTTGGATGTGAAATTGGCAGCGGCTGTGAGGCGCTGGTTCCACTTCTCAAACAGGAAATCATAGGAGACACCGATATTCAGACAGGTAGGAAGCTCCATTTCGGACTCACGAAGTTCAACGGTCATCGAGTTACCAGATTCGTTGACTGTGGTGAAAGCCATACCAGTACCACTGAAGCTGAGAGCGGGTCCGATATTCTTGAGGGAGATACCGAACTTGAGCTCGTCGTTTTCACCAGTTTGATACTGGATACCGGCATCGATAGCAACGCCTGTTGCTCCTATGTCGTCGGTCGACTCGGTGATAACTTTGATGTTGGCACCACCGTGGATTGAGTTGGTAAACGAATAGGAGAAAGCCACGTTGAGGTTCATCAGCGTCGGTGAGAAGGTACCATTGCTGCCAGGTTCAGGGCTGTTTTCAGTGGTAATAGGAAGGTCACCACAGCCCATAGCCATAACGTAAGCACCCAAAACACCAGCGTCGCCCAAACGGATGGCAAGACCGAAAGCGTTGACCGAGGCACCGCTGCGGAGACCGCTACGACCACCGTAAAGGATAGTGTTGGTGTAAACGAATTCAGTCTTCTCAACGAATGAAAGTCCAGCGATGTTGCTGAAGAAAGCATCAATGCCGCGTGCACAGGAGGTGTTGATGCCACCCCAGCTAGAACTGCGTGCCCAAGGGTTGATGAGCAGTTCCGTAGCACCTGCCGTTCCTCTACGGTTGTCGTTGCCGGCGAATACGCTGGGTGCCGACAGCGACGCTGTGAGGACCATTACAGTTAATATACTTAATATTCTTTTCATTTCTGTCAAAATTTAAATGTTTGATGATAATTAGAACTGGAAACCACTCATATCGACAGGACGCATCGTACCAAACCATTTCACTACGCGTTCACCGATGCCCGGTGTGTTGAAGTGAATGAGGTAGAGACCACCGGCAATGGGAATACCATTGTGGTTGTGAAGATCCCAATCGTATGTTGTCGTGTTGCTAGGCGTGTTCGGGAAGGTGCGGACAAGGGTACCATCAATCGTGTAGATAGTGATGGTGGTGTTGCCCGGCACATTGATGAAGCGTACCTTAGTCTCCAACTGACTAGCGGTTTCGTATTTAGAATAACTGTAATAAGGGTTAGGTACAACATTGATTGCTTCCATAATGGAATCCTTGTAGCTCTGGCGAGCATTGGCTCCAGTAGCGACATTGGTAAGGGTTACAATGTCGGGAGTAAGCTCAAACATATACATAGGATTGTTGCTGTTGATTGTAGTGAGGCCGGCATTCTCGGGTTTTGTACCGTTGTCGCTCAAGAATCTGCCGTAGCG
Organism: Bacteroidales bacterium; assembly: GCA_016283175.1. Taxonomy (GTDB): domain Bacteria; phylum Bacteroidota; class Bacteroidia; order Bacteroidales; family P3; genus Colimorpha. Next base: position 34,124 of record JAEEMK010000075.1, on the reverse strand, counting down.
GTTGTTGACGTTGAGGTCGATGGTGACATCGCAAGGGATATCTTTAGGATTGTTGATATTCTCATTGACGATTGGCATATTGACCCAAGCAACAGTCGAGAAGAGGAAGGCCGAGGAGTCACGGATTGGAACAATATATTTTGCACCTTCGTACTTCAGCAAACCTTTGTTGAACTCTTTGTAATAGTCCTTAATCTTCTGAGCGTTGGCAGAAGTGTTAGGATAAGGACACTCGAAGAAGTGATCAAGAGATTTAAGCATTTTCACTGCCCAGGCACCAGCGTCGTAAGAAGGCGAAGCATAGGTGTAAGGCATATAGTCATCACGCGAGACGTGATAATATGGGAAATCTTGCGAAATGGCATTCATCACATAGATGAAGTGGCGACCACCCATAATGTAGTTCGATGTACCTACAGTTACAGTGCTGACAGGATTCCACATCATATCGCGACCATTGAACTGTGCATAACGAGAATCCTCGCCATACATAATGTTGAGACGCTCACCAGTAGCCAGGTTGATAGCATAGCCAGGGAACCAACCCATACCACGATCACTAATGTAATTGGGGCTGCCAGGATCGGTCGAGGCACCGGCGACAGTAGCAGTATCACCATTCTTGTCGATAGAAGCGTGCCTACGCATCTGGAAACGACGGGCATTGCCTTCCGACTGCGTGTAGTCGTCGCACATTTCAAGAACCGGGCAACGAGTCCACTTAGTAGTATCGGAAGTCATAACGATACGAACACTCGGCAACTTCGAGAAGTCGTTGAACATAAGAGATTTGTTTCTCTTGTGCGACAGAGTGTAGCGCAGGTTCTGATAGTAGTTACGGTTGAACATAGCATCCTGCGCGTGGAGCGAGTCAAGGATGTCCTGTTCAGTCATATAATAGCGGTACGAAAATGCGGGATGATACTCGCGGGTCGAAGCAAGACCATAAGGAGCCCAAGTGCCCGATAGGACTTTCTCAAAAGCTTGATATTTATCAACAGCATAAGAGGATACACGTCCGTCAACGACTTGGCTCTTATAGTAGTCTTCATCAAGATAAAGTTCATTGCCGGTGAATTCGCCAGAACCAGTTACGAAAACAGAAAGGTTGTTTTCAGCATACTGGGCACCGCTTCGAATCCAGTTGTATACAGGATAGTTATCATTGTCGGGAATACCAGTCAGCCACTGGTGGTTGTTGTCAGAGAATGACATCGAAGCCGACAGGAGGGTACCATCGTTGATAAGACCGCCCATAACACCGTTAGCGGTAACGTTAAGCGGCGTGGCAATGTCCTTAGGATTGGTGATAGCAACTGCAATACCGAGGTCGAGGAAGAGCTGCTCGTTGTAACGGCTAATTACAAAGTCTGCAGTGTCCGTATAGACACCAACGGAATCATTGCTGCCAGTCTTAACGTAGTACAGCGGAGTGCCGTCAACCTTCGAGATTGACCACTTGGCCGAATCGCTTACACCAGTGAAGTTGATATAGAACTGACCTTCCTTAATGTTGAGCGGGTCAATAATACGAACGTTTACAGGACCTGCGTTCTGCTCATAGCGGGGATGAGAAATGATGCAAGGATTGTTCATAACAGCGGTGTAAGTACCACCAGTTGTGTACTCCTGCATACGTCCTGGTCCCTTACCAGCAACACCCGGTTCACCCATAAGCTCGACTATGGATTCTTCTGTAAGCTGAAGGACGTTGCCACCGTTACCGAAGCCTTCGATACGAGTGATGTTGGGGCTCATACCATAGGTAGCTTGAACAATGGTACCACCATTTTCCGATGAAGGATTGTGCGGTTTGGCAATAACCGGGGTAATGGTTCCGCCATACTCGTTTTTGCGGCCTGCCAGATAAGGCTCTTTCTGGCCATCAAGTTTGTTGGGGTCAGTCTGCGAATACTCTTTAAAGCGGTTGTGTGCATAAGCAACAGCAACATAGTAATATTCCTTATTATTCACAAGATTTGTACTTGTTCCGTTGGCGAAGAGGTCAGTAGTGACACGGATTACGTGCTTGATACCAGCATTGGCACCATCAACCATAATTCTACCAGTCAAAAGGCCCGTGGAAGAGTTGGAGGTGTAGTTAACCAACTTGGCAATAGGCAGAGTCGGGTTTGAGGCAGTGTCATCATAGTAGTTCTCTATGTCGCACTGGTAAACCAAACGAGCTTTGGTCTCGTCTCCAATGTCGGTAATGGAAACATTGGCGTTGGCAAGCTGATAAACCTGATAACCTTCAAATTTATAGTGACGAAGTTCACTTGGATAAGATTTCAGAATTGAAGCATCTTCCTCATCATAGGATTCACCATAGTTGTTGGAAGCAGGGTTATCATAAGTAATATAAAGAATAACTTCATTGCTCATTTCCTGGACAATCAGTGTAGGAGCATCAGGACCGTCAAGGACTTTGAAACAGTTCTCGAAGAGAGCCTGGCAGACATCGTCTATTTCACGAAGCAAAGTAACTGAAGTCCATCTGTTACCAGAGGAAGCCTGTGCAAACGGAATACCTACGGTAATGTAGTTGACAGCACCAGGTTTCAATGTGAAGGGTCCTGCAGACTGCATAAAACGACGGTCACCAGGAGTCACGTTGTCACCAGAGGTAACCTCAGTCCAGTCATTAGGATGGAACTCATCGTCAGGAACTACACCATTGGTACCCCAATGCAACGGGTCACTATCGTCGGGGAACATAAAGTCACAGTTCAGTGAGGAAGTACCAGTAGAGATTGCATTACCACCATACTTCATATGCGAACCGTTCTTCCAGAAACCTTGCAAATAGTTGTAATAGTCAGTAGCTTTGCTCGGTTCACCGTTGATGTTGCTGCTGCTGTTGTCGTAGTACACGAAACGACGCATACCAAAACGCTCGTCGTCAACAATATTGTTACCAAAGTTGACACCGTTGATGGCGCAGTTACCTATCGAGTCGTCAGCCTGGAAATACCAAGCAAGAGGATAGAAAAGGTCGGCATCGTCGGAGAGCATAATGGTATCATATACATTAAGACTGTCAATCCAATAATTAGCAAGCTTTTCAGGATAATAGATACGCATTTTGTTAATATCAATCTTGGGATTGTCCTTACCGTCGGCATCCATATAGGGTCCCTGGAAGAAGTCAATACCTACTGCGGGAGGAATGCCACTGTACGAACCTGTTCCAGGACCGTCAACATCCTTACCATTGTAGCAATAGCCAAGACCGCGCTTGACATCGCAACCAATATAGTCATCATAGCCATAGCCCAAATCCGGGTCAACCCACTGGCTGAAATAGGTATTACGCAGTTCATAGGTCGAACGGTTGATGATTTCATAGGTATAGAATGTCATATTGTTGATTTCGTCATTGGTCGAGAAAGCAAATGCCTGGGCACGAATTTCAAGACCGATGGGCTGTCCACCAGACTCGGTGTGAGTGTTTCCCATATCATTGAATACCCACCAAATGGTCTGGTCGCCTTTCAGAACTTGGTCAGAAAGAAGACCACCTTTGACAATACCCAAAGAATCCTCCATTGTAGGGAAGGGTTTGTAAGTCTCGCCACGTTTCAGGTTTGCCTTCAACGTACGAGGGCACAAGGCGTTGTCAAAATCGTAGTATGGATAGTCACCATTCTGGTAATTGTATTCACCGTCTCCATCGGCATCAAAGAACGGTGCCAGATAATAAGACTGGTTGGCAAAATTACCGTGGGCGGGCCACTCTTTAATAGCCTGCGAAATTGCACCTTCGTCATACTTCTCGTTAGGCTGCGGAGGATTGGCTGTATAGTCAAACATCTGCATAAATGACTGAACTTCAGCCTGACTAATTTTGTAATGTCTGTCATAATAGTTGCAGACCTCAATACTAACGTCGGCGGTACCGTCAATGGTAAGAGGGCCGGGCCAATAATCGTCGCCTTCCTGACCAAAACGGAGAGCGGCAAGACGCAACTGGTCATTAACGTCAGTACCACCAATCCACAGTGCAGCACAATACAGAGGAGTGGACGTACCGTCTTTAGGAATATGGTACTGTGTAATACTGCCGTCATACCACATATTGCCGTATCCGTTAATCAACGCACGGACATTGTTGATATTCAACTCGGCAGTACTCTGTGCTCTTTTACACACAGCAGCTTTCGACTGCACGGCAGCCTTTTTCGCGCTCTTCGACTTGCAGGTGGTGCACTCTCGAGCAGCGGCTGTCCCCATCATTGATGAGAACAGGAAAGCCAATAAGACTGTTTTAATAAATATATTTTTCATCTCTTTATAATTTTTCACATTACGATATTAGAATTGGTAAGTCAAGGTCAGACGAATGCTTCTTGGCTGAGAATAGTACCAATAGTTATTATTCAGCATAACATTATACATATCGCGGAAAGACTGCGGATCAAGATAAGCATTGATCACTGACTGCGTCTCGGGGTCGGTCAGATAACCATCGTCTGACGGGTTGCCGGTGACTGCGTGAACACCAGTAATGTTTCTGATATCGAAGAGGTTTCTGATAGTAACAGATGCATTAAGCATAGTAGGACGCGGTTTCTTGCCTTCACGCTTGATTTCGATGGGCCAAGTCTTGTCGACGACAACATCGAAATAGAAGCCCCAAGGCATACGAGCGCCACGGTAGCTACCAACAATAGTGTGCTGAGTGTTGCTGAAAGCTCTGGTGTAGGGACGTCCAGACTGGGCAACAGCAATAAAGTTGATACCGAAATTCTGCAACGGATAAATCTCTTTCTTCTTTGCATTTCCATCTTTATCCTTGACGGCACGGGTAATCTTCCAACCCTCACCTTTGCCAAGACGGTAGTCAACATTAGCCTTGAACTCGTGACGACGGTCATCACTGATCGGGTTCAACATCTTAAGGGTTGTATAACCTTCCTTAATAAGCTCAGACATCGTAGTTGAAGACAAACCTGTTCCTTCAGCATACTGAAGAGTATAGTTGGCATTGATACGGACATTGTTGCTCTGACGCATATCGAAAGACAGCGAGAAACCTTTAATGGTTTTGAAGTCAATATTGTCAAACGAATAGTAGTTCGGGTTCGGGTCAGCACCAGCATACTGGACAACCTGAATCAGGTCGCGAGTTTCCTTATAGTAAGCAGAAATACTGAGGGCAGCAGTTTTGTCCTTGTTAAGAGCCTGCTGGAAACCAAGTTCATAGTTGGTAATACGTTCAGGTTTCAGATTCGGGTTATTGATGTAGCCGTTGGCTTGAGTCATATAAAGATAGCTGAAATAGTCAGCCTGCCAACCCGAAGAGGGACGGCGTGCAATAATATCATAGTTGGCTTTGAACTGCGACATATCGTTGACGGGGAACGAGAAAGCGATACGAGGCATAACAACAATCTGCGGATCATAGTCCTTGAAAGCATTGGCAGAGATACGGTTGCCACTGCCATTACCAGTCGTGGCAGTCTGCTGTCCACCACCCTCACCGGTAGTACGGTAAGGAGTCGGTCTACCAGATTCACCAGAGATTGCACTCGGCGTAGTAACCTGAACACCTTCGGCATTGTACCAAATGCTTCCATCACGATAACCACGGATTGTGGGTGTGGTTGCACCTGCATCGTCAACATAGACTACCCAATCATCCTGAACACCTGCCGGAAATGCATTGTTGTCAAGGCCAGTGACAAAAGCTGCCTTGCCATTGTTGAGGTCGGCAACAGTGTAGGATTCATAAAGCAGATAAGGATCTTTCAAGACCATCTGGTTACCATCATAGTAGTCAACACGTACACCGACGTTGAAGATAAGGTCTTGGAAGAAGAACTTGTCCTGAATATAACCTGCCGCATAGATAGGTGAGAAAACCGGCAAATATTGGAAGTTCTTGTGACCACGGCTTACAGGATCGAAGAAGTCGTCGAGACTCCAAGTGCTGGAACGATACTTCTCACCGGTGTGATCATATCCATAATAGCTGACCATCTGGTTGCCGCTGTTGAAGAGTTCGTTAGCGGAGAACATATTAATACCACCGAAACTGTTGTAATCATCCGGTGAATAACGGTCGATATCGAGCCAGGTAGTACCATTGACATCAAGACCAAGGGCACGACGCAATGACTCGTCGAAACAGGTCTGTCCACCACCGTTCAAACGGTTATAGTCGACAAACAGTTCCGAATTCTCAAAATGCTCAATAGGATTGTTGAAGTCCAACTGAGTGATATGAGCGTTAGCCGACTGACGCATCAGAGTCCACAGAGAATAGGCAGAAATGCCGTACGAAGCGTGGGTATATTGGTCATACTGGAAACCAATTTCAAGGTCGTGACCCTTGATGGTAGCAGCAGCCTTTGCTTGTAAATAATAATAATTGTATTCACTCTTTGAATAACCAGTGCTCTGTGTACCTACGTTGGAGAAAAGACCGTAAACAGTACCCAGCAAAGAACCGTTGACAAGACCATTATAGTTGCGAATTAGGTCGAATGTCGTCAGGTAGGGAGCAAGCGTAGGAATATTGAAAAGCTGAGATGTGTAGTTCGACAGAATGGGGTTGTATTCTGACGGAGCAATATATTTTGAATTTTCAATCCAGCTGTTCTGAATGTGGGCAGTCTGTGTTGTACCGTGGTAATTATAGTCCGAACGTATTTCGTACGATGGAGTCTGTGTTCTCTCAAAAGTACCTATGTGGCCATATTTGAACAGATCGTCACCGAACTTCTCATTATAGGAACGTGTATTATAACGGTTGAACATCGCCGTGATGTTATACATAACCTTCGAAACAACCGGCTCACTCTTTGCATCTGGATTGCTCTCATCCTTTACAGGCTCCGGATCCTTAAAACGCTGGGTGAAGTCAGCAGTAAGAACAATGTTCTGCACTTTGTTGACACCGTTGGCAGCGTTGTGGAGGTTCAGCGGGAAGTAGCTCAAACTAGTGCTTGGACCATAACTGTAGTCATATTCACCAGTGAGAACCAACGAAGTCAATTCGGTGAAGCGGAAGTCCAATGCTCCTTGTAAGTTGATGCTATAACTGCCGAAATCAGCCTCGCGATCCTTGTTGACAAAATAGTTCTTTGCATTGGGACGAGAAATGGTGACAAAGTCCTCAGCACGAAGAAACTCTGCAGCATAGTTAACCGTACCTTCAACGGGGTCATAGATAATAGGAGCATTCTCAATTTCCATTACCTTTTCATCGTTAACGACCTGGAAACGTCCGTCCTTGGAACGATAGTATCCGAATTTCGAGTACGAACCGACACCAGTGAAACGGAATCCTACAAAAGTACGTTCACCTGTCTTGTTGCCCTGTTCATCCTTAAGAGCAGTTTTAGCCACAGGACCACTCAGCCAAACTGTGAGCATATTATACAGACGATAGTCAAGATAAGTGTCGTATTTGACAAGACCCATAAACTTTGTCGATGGCGGTTTAAGAGTGATAATCTGGGTACCACCGATAGCTTCACCGATGCTGGCAGGAGTACCGCCAAGCACCACCTGGATTTCAGCGATGGCTTCTTTAGGAACGTTGACACCAGTACGAGTGCGGACGTTACCCACCTGGGTAACCATACCATCCTCACCACGAGCAGTACCAGTACCACCGTCGCTATAACCCACACCGGCAACAGCGGCGACGATACCGTCAACTGAGTTGGCAGGCATCTTACCGATATCATCGGCCGAAAGACGTGTACCAGACTCGGGGGCTCCAATGTCGATGACAGGAACCTTTTGTGCCTTCACAACAACTTCCTTGAGCTGCTGACCAGATTTGGTAAGCTTCTCATTGTAGACCGTGAAGCCCGAAGCCTTTACGTTGATTTCTGTTTTAACGGTGGCGTAGCCCATATACGAGACTTCTATCTCATACTTGCCGACCTGTAAGCCCTTGATGGTATAGTTACCATCAAAGTCTGTGCGGCCACCACCCATAATTTGACCACCCTGCTTGGCAACGACATTTGCACCCATCAGAGGTTCACCGGTTTTCTCGTCGGTGATGGCACCTTTCATTGTACCCTGTGCAAAAGCCACTACCTGTGCAGCTAAAAGCAGTCCGATCGTTAATAGTACCTTTCTAAACATACTTGTTGTTTTTGTAGAGAGTTAATTATTTTTATTATTTCATTTTGCATTTAGAGTAAAGCAGACTCCCTCAACATTCCACCCTTTCCATTATTGTCTGGTAGATGAAAGCCTTTCGGAGGTCGAATGTCTCACCAAGCAGTGAAGTAATGCCGTTCGTTTGTTCTTCAACGGCACTTGCCGGTTGCACTTTGACAGGCTCCGGCTTTACTGGTTCGGTGTTTTTGTGGCCGACAGTTTCGGCAGGTTGTTCCTCATATGAGAAATACGATGAACCAAAAACGCCCTTCTCCTCCACGGGTTCTTCCCAGTCCTCAACAAATTCTTCATCGCCCCATTCGTTGGAGACATACTCTTCATCATTCTGTTCAACTGCCGGACGAGGTCTCGGAGAAGAGGCCTGCCTACGGTCAGTCTTCTTGGTGTTTTTGCCACCAAGAAGACCACCGACACACAGTATTGCAATTGTTATTATGATATCGAGTATATCCATCTGCTATTATATATAAGATATCAATAATTATTTTCCAGCATTGAGACGTTTGGCCTCACGCTTCTTGCTGACCTCGTATACGATGGGACAAGCAAGGCAGACCGACGAGAAAACACCGCAAACCACACCGACCAACAGAGCGAAGATAAATCCGCGGATAACCTCACCACCGAAGATGAACATCATCAACAGAGTGAAGAATGTGGTGCCAGATGTGTTGATGGTACGAGCCAAAGTTGCATTAATGGCATCGTTCATATGTTGAACCAAATCGCGTTTGGGATAAAGATTACGGTTCTCACGTACACGGTCGAAGATAACCACCGTGGCGTTGATGGAGTAACCAATCACAGTCAGCACAGCAGCGATGAACGACTGGTCGACATCGAGGCTAAAAGGCAGCAGACCACGCAGCAACGCGAACATACCAATAATAAGAATAGTATCGTGCGTAAGGGCTGCAACGCTACCAACACCAAAACGCCAGCTGCGGAAACGTATACCAATGTATGCGAAGATGACCAAAAGACCACCAAGCACAGCCAGAATAGAATTACGTTTCATATCGGTTGCCATAGTTGCTTCAACCTGCTCGGATTGGATAATACCATAAGGATAGACCTCGGCATCAGCAAACTGCTGCATAGAGATCTCCTTGCCGTCATCGGTCTTACCAAAATACTGTTTAGTACCAGCAAAAAGTTTCTCGTTGATGACCATTTCATCGGTGATAGTGTCTGTAGCCGACAGGTTGTGAGCCGTACGATAAGCCTCATAGTAGTCAGCAGCAACAATGTTGGTGGTAATCTTCACCTGATTGCTTGGACCATAGGATTTAACCTCGGGGGCTTCATCAAACTCAGCGGCAAGACTTGAACGGACATCGACGACGTTAACATCCTGATCGAAACGCACCACATAAGTGCGGCCACCAGTGAAGTCAATACCCATACTCAGATGACGGCCAAAGATACCGACGAAGCACAGCACTATAGCACAAACACCAATGATATAGAAAGTTTTGCGCTTGCCCATAAAGTCAACATTTGCATTGCGCATAAAGTTTTCAGTGAAACCGAACGAGAAATTGATTTTCTTCTTGTGGTTCAACATCCAGTCAATAACCAGACGGGTAATGAAAATGCTAGTGAACAGAGAGGTGACAATACCGATGCACAGTGTAACGGCGAAGCCCTGGATGGTACCCGAGCCGAACATAATCAGCACAAGGCCCAGCAGGAATGTTGTCACCTGACCGTCGATGATTGCCGACATAGCGTTTTTGAAGCCTTCGTCAACAGCGTTGGCGACACTCTTGCCAGCACGCAACTCCTCCTTGATACGTTCATAGATAATCACGTTGCCGTCGACAGCCATAGCCATTGTCAGAACGATACCAGCGATACCAGGCAGTGTCAGAACAGCACCTATCGATGCAAGCACACCCATCAGCAGGAAGACGTTGGTCACCAAAGCCACAACCGACACCCAACCGGCACGGTTGTAGAAGACCACCATATAAATAAGTACAATAATAAATGCAAGGATAAAAGAGACAAGTCCCTTATGGATTGATTCCTGACCCAGCGAAGGTCCTACCACAGCCTCCTGGACAATACGTGCTGGAGCAGGCAGCTTACCAGACTTCAGAACATTGGCAAGGTCCTTGGCCTCTTCGAGGGTGAAGGTACCCGTGATAGACGAGCGGCCACCGGCAATCTCACCGTTGACACGCGGAGCCGAGTATACCTGGTCGTCAAGAACGATGGCCACACACTTGCCGACATTGTCGTGGGTGATATTCTTCCAAGCGTGGGCACCTTCCGAGTTCATCACCATCGAAATCTCATTGCCTTCAGTATTGCTGAAGTCCTGACGCGCATCGGTAATCACGCTACCATCCAACTTAGCCTTCGGCAAATTGGTATTGCGATCGTAATCCTCAATCTTGATAGCATAGAGTTCAAACACATTCGAACCTTCTTCGATTGGTTTCACTGACCACAAATATTTCACCTCGCGTGCGTTGACCTTGCCAGCCTTCACACCTTCGGCAATCATACGGTTGACAGCGGCGGTGTCAGCCTCGGTGGCGCGGAATACAATCGGAGGATAAACCGGATAGCCCTGCCACTGGGCAAAGAGTGACATCAGAGGATGATCCTTCTTGTATTGTTCGCTCTGTGGATCGCTTTCGGTTTCAGCGACAGCCGGAGCCTCATTCTCAACAACAGCAGCGCTGTCTATAACAGCGTTGGTATCAGTTGTTTCAGCAGCCAAAGTGTTCTTTGATGCCAGATACTCATCGGTAGCAGTCAGATAACCAGATACGCGGTTGTATTCATTAAGATAACGCGAGTCGCTCATATCGCCACTGTAGGTGGTCCAGAACTCCAACTGGGCTGTACCCTTCAGGAGCTTGCGGACGCGCTGCGGATCCTTCACACCAGGAAGCTCAACCAAGATGCGCTCAGAAGCCTGAAGGCGCTGAATGGTGGGCTGGGCTACACCGAACTTATCAATACGCTTGCGAAGAATCTCATAAGTCCTTTCATAAGCACTACTGGTTTCCTCTCTAAGCTTGTTGAGAATGGTATTGTTGTCGTCGTTAAGCGTCGTACCTGTCAGCTGGCTGCTAAAATAGCCTGCCAGACGAACATCCGGCTTAATAGAAACGATGGCATCATAGAAAAGATTAACGAAGTTCTCGTTTACAGACTTCTTTTGCTGTTCGAGAGCCATATCAATGGCCTTGTTGAACACCTCGTCATTTGTGTAGTTGGCCAGAGCTTTAACGACGTCGACCGTCGAAACCTCAAGCATAACGTTCATACCACCTTTCAAGTCAAGACCAAGATTGATTTCACGAGCCTGGCATTTCTTGTAGGTGAAACCCATCCAGACCTTCTCATTGGCCATAGAATCAAGATAGTAAGTTTCTTTAGTTGCACGCAGTGAGTCAGTAACTATCGCCGTCAAGTTTTTCAGCTCAGCAGCACTCATATCGTTGCTGCCCTGTCTTTTAAGGCAAGCATCGATGTCACTCTGTCCTTGTGCACTCTCTACATACTTCACAGCGCTAGCCTTAGCCTTGTTCTCAACACTCTTTGTCGCAAAAGAAAACGACAATTGGAATAAACAAACAAGCACAAAAGCAATCGCCAAAAATCTGATAAGTCCTTTATTCTGCATATCTTACGTGTTAAAGTTTTTTTTAGTTTATCTACATTTTGAATATGCAAAAATAAGAATTTTTATTGACTTTGCAACATATTTTTCAAAAAAACTTCTAATATTTAATATTACCATTATTAAAATACTAAAAATCAACCTATGCCAACACAAGAAATTTTTAATTGAGTACAAAAATAGCACTTCACAGAAAGCGCGAATACGACACTTTGAAAAAAAGAGGAAAGAGCCATCAAAAATTCGAAAAAATATAAAATTTGCGAAAGTACAAACAAATACTAATTATCAGCAATTTAAAAACATTCAACATAGAACTTCCAAGGCCGTTGTACAGTATATGTACAGTATTTGTACAGTATTTGTACGCTTATGAAGCGTACAAATACTGTACAAATACTGTACATATACTGTACAACGGCCTTGGAAGCCAGTACTCGAAAAACCAACTGATCAAGCTGATATTATGGATGTTGAAAGAAAAAACACACCATTTTATCTGTTTTGAAAAAAATGTGTATTTTTGCAGAAAATTTCTCCAAAATGGAAAAAAGCAGCTATAATAGCAAAAAATCAACGCAACTATCTGATTCCAAAGACAGAAAACCATCACTGACCCTCAAAGAATGGGCCTTGGAGGACCGCCCACGCGAGAAACTGATTGCAAAAGGGAAAAAAGAGCTTAGCAACGCAGAACTAATAGCCATACTGATAGGAAGTGGCTCGACAGGGCAAAGCGCTGTGGATCTGGCAAAAGAGATACTCAACAGCAACGGCAACGACCTTTCGCAGCTTTCGCGCCAAGGGATCAAAGAACTGACCAAAGACTTCAAAGGTATGGGCGAAGCCAAAGCAGTGTCGATAATAGCAGCTTTAGAGCTTGGTTACAGGATGTTAAGTGAAAATATAAATCGTCGTGAATACTACATCAGCGACAGCAAAGCTTTGTTCAACTATATTGGGCCATCGCTTATAGACCTGCCTGTAGAAGAGTTCTGGGCCGTCTTTATGAATATCCGACAGAAAGTGCTTTTCAAACAACGCATTTCGATTGGCGGGATAACGGGAACACCCGTCGACATACGGCGCATCTTCGCCACGGCACTCGAAAAGAACGCGGTATTCGTTGCCGTGGCACACAACCATCCAACGGGCCATCTAACACCAAGCAAGGAGGATAAAACTCTTACTTGCAAAATATTAGAAGCTGGAAAAATACTCGATATCAAACTTATTGAACATATAATAGTCGGCATTGACGGCAATAATCGCCCCGACTACTACAGTTTTCACGACAACGGATTGGTTTAGCGCACCTTTTCAATGGTAATGCTCACGCCTTCCATCTTGCCTCCGAGAGGTGGATTCAGTTTTGTAACCTTCACACACACAGACTCTACAGTTCCATATACTTCCAAAATTCGAGCAGCTATTCTGTCGGCAACATTCTCAAGCAAATGCGATGGTATAGCCATCTCTTTTTTCACCGTCTGATACACTGAAAGATAATTTACCGTATCTTCTATGCTATCAGAAACTTGCGCCAAAGAAGTATCGACTTGCATACGAAGGTTGACACGAAAATTAGTGCCTATCGCACGCTCTTCATTAAAGCATCCGTGATAGGCATAGAATTCCATATTCTCTATTTCTATAAACGCCATATTCCAAGGCCGTTAATTAGCAGAAAAGGATACATCAAACAATGGTGTCGAACTGACGTAGGAAACGAAGGTCGTTCTCGAAATATAGTCGCAAGTCTCGTATCTGATACTTCAGCATAGCCATTCGTTCAACGCCCATACCGAAGGCGAAACCGCTATATTCCTTGCTATCAATGCCCGATGTTTCCAAAACATTGGGATCAACCATACCACATCCTAGGATTTCAAGCCAACCTGTACCTTTGCAGATATTGCAGCCTTTACCGCCACAGATATTGCACGATATGTCCATTTCAGCACTTGGCTCAGTGAACGGGAAATACGACGGGCGCAGGCGTATCTGGGTCTGTTCGCCAAACATTTCCTTGGCAAAATAGAGCAACGTCTGCTTCAAGTCGGCAAAAGTAACCTTCTTATCGACATAGAGTCCTTCGACCTGATGGAAGATGCAATGGGCACGAGCAGAGATTGCCTCGTTGCGAAACACACGTCCAGGCATAATAACGCGGATGGGCGGTTTCTGCTGCTCCATAACACGAACTTGCACACCAGATGTGTGGGTGCGGAGCAGCACATCAGTAGGCTTGTTGACAGACGGTTCCTTCTCAACAAAAAAAGTATCCTGCATATCGCGCGCCGGGTGGTCCAAAGCAAAGTTCAATGCGGTGAATACGTGATAGTCGTCCTCTATTTCAGGGCCGTCGGCGACAGTAAAGCCAATACGCGAAAAGATATCGATGATTTCGTTCATAACAACCGAAAGCACGTGACGGCTTCCGACAGCAGAATAGTCTGTAGGCAACGTGAGGTCGCTGGTCTGCGATTGCTGTTCCAGTTTTTCTACACTGGACTTGAATTCCTCTATTTTAGCTTGTGCAGCGGTTTTCAGACGGTTCAGAGCCTGACCCATCTCTTTCTTCTGTTCATTGGGAACAGTTTTGAATTCCTCAAAAAGCTCGCTGATAAGACCTTTTTTACCCAAATATTTTATACGGAACTGCTCAACGAAAGCTGCACGATCCATCGCTTTTTCAAGCGAGGCCATCTGTATTTCGCGGATAAAATCCTCTATATTGTTTAACTTCATAATCTTGCTTGGCTATAACAATTATAATGCTATTAATTAGCGTTCTATTATCTTGATTTTCATTTTCACATCCTCTATAGGACGATCGTTGGGGCCACATTTTACAGCAGCAATCTTATCAATGACATCCAAACCGTCAATCACTTGTCCGAAAACGGTATAGTCGTAATCTAAATGGGGCGTTCCTCCAACAGTAGTATATATATCAATTTGCTGTTTGTCAAGGGGCTTGCCCATCTGCTGTGCCATCATCTGAAGACGTTCAGCCGGCCAGACATTCCCTTGCACTATGTAAAACTGACACGGTGACGAAGCCTTGGTGGGGTTAACCATATCACCTTGGCGCGCCGCAGCAAGAGCACCCTTTCGATGTATCAAACCTGGTACAAACTCGGCAGGAATGGTATAGCCCAGATTGCCGTTGCCAAGGGGCTGACCCGGTTTGGCATTGCGAGAATTCGGGTCTCCGCCTTGAATCATAAAATTATTGATAACACGATGGAAAAGCAGGTCGTTGTAAAAACCTTCATTTACCAACTTTATAAAATTATCACGGTGTTTTGGAGTCTCGTTAAAGAGCTCAACTGTCATATTTCCGTATGAAGTTTCAATTAAAACATAGTATTTTTTTTGCATATCAGTAGTTTGATTTTCAACTTTTTGCGCCTGACAAGAGGTTAATGCCACAAAAAAAAGCAGCAAAAAAGTCATTTTTTTTATTTTCATACCATTTAAAATTATTAATTTTGCAGTGCAAAAATAGTCAAAAAAATTGTAATAGAGCCAAAATAAAACAAAATTTATGAAGAAAAAAATCCTAGCCATTGTATGCCTTGCTTTAATAGGCGGATTATCAATTTTTTCAATTTCAGCTTGCGACAAAGACACAAACTGCTATGTCCAAATTACTGTTGTTGACGAAGTGACTCACGCCCCAATTCCTGGCGTTTTTGTCAAAATTGACATCGAAGACAGCTATGTCAATGCACAAGGCTTGACAAACGAAGCAGGACGTTTCGACACGGTGTTTTCTGCCCCGGCCATCTTCAATGTTGCTGCGATATATGAAACCGGCTACGACAGCGTTTACACTCGTCAAAACTTCTTTTGCTATCGCAAAGGCAACAACACCATTCGACTAAAAGAAGGCGATACCGTCTATTCAACTGTAAACCTTGAAAGCGAAATTCATCGCGAATACAGAAACAACTAAAACCCTGTTCTGATATGAGCAGCATTTTCACGGAACAAGACTTGCAACAAATTGCAAGTATGAACCTTACGCCCGAAAACGTACAAAAACAGATAGACAATTTCCGCAACGGATTCCCCAAGACGAAACTCATAGATGCTGCCACTGTCGACAATGGCGGTATATTACGTATGACAGACAATGACATACGCCGATATGCAGCTTCGTACAAGAGCCACGCAAAAGGTAAAAAAATACTGAAGTTCGTACCCGCCTCTGGTGCAGCGACACGAATGTTCAAAGATCTGTATGCCTTTTCTTCAACCTACTTCGGGGTGGCGAAAAACTTTGAAAAAGAGTTTCCGACAGTCAAAGAATTCCTGCAACACATTCGCTCATTTGCCTTTTTTGAGGATTTGAAAGACTGTATGGAACGCTCTTCGCTTGATTTCGGTGACTATATGGATCGCGGCGACTTCACCACCGTCATCAACTACCTTCTTAAAGAACAGTATCTTGGCTATGGTTCGCTGCCTAAAGCCCTACTAAAATTTCACCGATACGGAGGATTGAGCCGCACATCGCTTGAAGAGCATATAGTAGAAGGCGCAAGCTACGCACGCTGCGACGACGGAACAGTGCATATTCATTTTACTGTTTCACCTGAACACAAGCCTCTTTTCCGCAAAAAAATCGCAGAGGTAAAAAAATACTACGAGTCAAACCTTAACATAAAACTCGACATAACATTCTCGGAGCAAAGACATTATACAGATATTATCGCAGTTGACGAATACAACAATCCAATTCGCGATGACGACGGTCGCCTGGTATTCCGTCCTGGCGGGCACGGTGCATTGATTGAAAACTTAAACGACTGCAATGCCGACCTTATATTTATAAAGAATATAGACAATGTGGTGCCTGATTGGATGAAACACACCACAATCATCTACAAACAAGTTCTGGCTGGACTTTTGTTCGAGCTACAGGAACAGTCGTTTGACTATCTTAAACTATTGAAAGAGAAACCAGACAAAAAAGAGTTACAAAAGATAGCACGTTTTGCCAAAGACAAACTCCATATCGCTCTGCCAGCCGATTTTTCAAAGAAAAGCGACCGTGAAAAATGCTCGATCCTGCGTCAGAAGCTGAACAGACCCATAAGAGTATGCGGAATGGTCAAAAACCAAGGCGAACCCGGCGGCGGCCCGTTCTTTACCGAAAACACCAAAGGTATCAAGAGTTTGCAGATAGTCGAAACAGCACAAATCAACCGAAAGGATACCGAACAAGAGAAGATATTGAACTCGGCAACTCACTTCAACCCTGTCGACCTTGTATGTGGTACTAAAGACTATCGCGGCAGACGATTCAATTTGCGCAAATATGTCGACCCTGCAACAGGATTTATCAGCAAGAAAACAAAAGGAGCAGTGACTCTGAAATCCCAAGAACTTCCAGGACTTTGGAATGGTGCTATGGCCGAATGGATCACACTGTTTGTCGAAGTGCCGCTGGCAACATTCAACCCTGTTAAAACGGTTAACGACTTGCTACGCAAAGAGCACCTTGAAGGATAAATATTCGTTAAAAAGGGAAAATAATTTGTGTGTTCCAAATAATTGATGTATCTTTGCAAAACCTTTTCGGAAGAAGAATTCTCTTTTTCCAACTAATAATCAAGAAGTTGAACAATAAAATTATAGTGTATTATGGGTATTAATGCAAACAAAAAAGTCAAGAGAAGAAAAGTGAGAGTTCAGGGCAACAAGAACTCCACGAACAACTGGGGTCTGAATGCTGCTGGCTGGAACGCAGTCCACAAAGCCATCATCAACGCTGAATAAGCGATACCCTTTGTTTGAAATAAAAATGCCGCAAATAATACATTTGCGGTATTTTTATTTCGCCTTTTCTGAAAGAACAAAAACATATGACAGGTATCACCTTGCAACACAGGCAATACATATCTTTATAGCTTAAGCGGTTTCCCATCAAGTTTGGCAGCGACCAAATCGTCGCCCTTGTATACAAGCTTGAGAGAGAAGAAAGGCTGTTGCAAATCCATTATAAGACGCAAGAAAATGCGGTCGCCAGGCCACAGCGTCAAATCAAAAAGGCGTTCTTTATCAACCCACCGCAAATCACCCTCATTGCAGTCAATTTCCTTGCCTTCCCAACGGTCAGCAGTGAAGAGGTGCATATACTCGCAAGGCCAAATGTCAGATATAAAGGTGACAATACCACAATACCGCCACGAAATGACAGTAAAGCCGGTTTCTTCTTTTACCTCACGCAGCATACATTCGTCGGGGCTCTCATCGGCCTCGCACTTCCCTCCTACTCCGATCCATTTGTCGTGGCTGGCATCATTGGCTTTTTTAACGCGATGCAGCATTAGATACTGGTCACCACGTTCAAGATAGCATAATGTTGTTTGTTTCATAAATAAACCAAAATAAGGCCGCCCGCTGCGCGGGCGGCCTTGTGCTATTCAGAGGACACGCCTATCGGCGCAGTCCGACGAATCCTTTTAGAGAGTGAAAACAGGCTCAATAAGAGTCTTGCCAAGCTCGATAGCCTCTTCATTCTGAGGAATGAGGGCGTGGTGACGAGCGGGCAGAGATTTCTCAAGACCCTTGTGGATGAACTCGCTTCCAACGATAGGTTTCAGTTTCAGGAAACCACCGAGGACAATCATATTGAACACCTTGGCGATACCCTTCTCAGTAGCCTTCTCCGTTGCGGGGATCTTGTAGATGTTGATATCGCGACGTGTAGGCTCGTGAGTGATACCGTTGGGGTCATAGATCAGCATACCGCCAGGTTTCACGCTCTTCTCGAATTTGTCGAGAGACTGCTGGTTGAGGACAATAGCGGTATCGAACTTGCTGATAATGGGCGAGCTAATGCGCTCGTCGCTGACGATGACGGTGACGTTGGCCGTACCACCGCGCTGCTCCGGGCCGTAGGAAGGCATCCAGAGAACTTCCTTATCTTCCATAACGCCAGAGTAGGCAAGGATTTTACCCATCGAGAGGACACCCTGACCACCAAAACCGGCGATGATTATTTCTTCTGTCATTGTTTTAAGGGTTTAAAAGTTTAAAGGTTTAAGAGTTTAAAGGTACTGTGACCTTTTAACACTTTTCCCTCAAAATAAATTTATTTCTTAACTAATTCGCCATCAACCTTGATGTCGCCAAGCGGATACTGCGGGAACATATTCTCTTCCATCCACTTGTTGGCCTGCACGGGGGTCATCTTCCAGCCCGAGTTGCAGCTCGACACGATTTCGACAAAGCTAACGCCCTTCTCAAGTTTCTGGTTCTCGAAAGCCTTCTTGAGGGCAGCCTTGGTCTTGCGAACGTTGGCAGGAGTGTGGACGCTCTGGCGAGTCACATAATAGGTACCCGGCAGCTGAGCCAGCAGTTCGGTGACCTGGAACGGCCATCCGTTGAGCTTCTGATCACGGCCATAAGGGGTGGTGGCGGTCTTCATACCAAGCAGTGTGGTGGGAGCCATCTGGCCACCGGTCATACCGTAGATAGCATTGTTGATGAATATCATAGTGATATTCTCGCCACGGTTGCAAGCGTGGATGGTCTCAGCGGTACCGATAGCAGCGAGGTCACCGTCGCCCTGATATGTAAAGACGTAGCAATCAGGATTGAGGCGTTTGATAGCGGTAGCTACAGCCGGAGCGCGGCCGTGAGCGGCTTCCTGAAAGTCAACGTCGAGGTAGTTATAAGCCAAAACGGAGCATCCGACGGGGGAAACACCGACGGTCTTGTCCTGGATGCCAAGTTCCTCGATAACCTCGGCAACGAGACGGTGTGCAGTGCCGTGACCACAGCCCGGGCAATAGTGCATTACATTTTCCGTCAGAACTTTCGACTTCTGATAAACCAAGTTCTCAGGTTTTACTATATCTAAATTTGACATTTTTCTTTGGGTTTTAAAGGTTTAAAGGGTTTTAAAGGTTTTAAAGGTTTTAGGTTTTATAGAGGGGCGTTCACTTCCGCTCTTCACCTTTTCTGCCTTTCCAACCTTTTAAACTTTATTTTATGATTTTGTTTTCCATTGCTTCAAGAACTTCCTCAGGAGTGGGGATGATACCACCGAAGCGGCCATAGTGCTCGATAGGAATCTTGCAGTCAGCAGCAAGTTTCACATCCTCAATCATCTGACCTGCGCTCATTTCCACGCAAAGCATACCTTTAACGCGAGTAGCAAGTTCAGCCACTTGTTTGGTCGGGAAAGGATAGAGAGTGATAGGACGGAGAAGACCGACCTTCAAACCCTTTGCACGAGCGAGTTCCATTGACTTCATACAGATACGGGCAGAGGTACCGTAAGCCACAAAGACATAGTCAGCATCGTCGCAGTTCAGAGCTTCATAGCGGACTTCTTTCTCCTTCATTTCAGCATATTTAGCCTGAAGTTTCTGGTTGAAGACTTCCTGACGAGATGACTCAAGTTCCAGTGATGTGATGATGTTGTGACCACGGGTTGCGGGTTTGCCCCAAGTGCCCCAAGGAGCATTGGCGCGGCGCTCTTCCTCAGTCCAACGAGGAACATTGTCGCGGGTGTAACATTTCTCCATACACTGTCCAATAGCACCATCAGTGAGGATCAGGACAGGATTGCGATACTTGAAAGCAATATCCCAAGCGTCGAAAACAAAGTCGTACATTTCCTGCACCGACGAGGGGGCCAGAACATAGAGCTGATAGTCACCGTGTCCACCACCCTTGGTACTCTGGAAATAGTCGCTCTGAGCGGGCTGGATAGTGCCCAGACCGGGGCCACCGCGCATAGCATTCATAATAACGCAGGGAATTTCAGCGCCAGCAAGATAAGTCAAGCCTTCAGCCATCAGCGAGATTCCGGGCGAAGAAGACGATGTGGCAACCTTTTTACCTGTAGCGGCACCGCCATAAACCATATTGATAGAAGCGAGCTCTGACTCTGCCTGGAGGACAACCATACCGGTGTAGTTCTCACCTTTGGGGTCCCAAGGACGTTCGGCCATAAGAGTTTCCATAACTTCAGATTGCGGAGTGATAGGATAGCCGAAATAGCCGTCCGTACCGCTGGCAATCATAGCGCGGGCAATAGCCTCGTTGCCCTTCATTAATTTCAGTTCTTTTGCCATTTTATTGTTTCTTTTTTACTTGTTTAACATTTAACCTTGTAGACGGAGATAACACCATCCGGGCATACGATGGCGCAGCTTGCGCAACCGATGCAGTTGTCATTGACGGTATGGGTAAAATTGTAACCCTTGCCGTTTACATTTTTCGACAGCTCGATGCAGTGCATTGGGCAGGCCTCAAGACAGACTCCGCAGCCTTTGCAGCGCTCGACGTCGATAACTATTTGTCCTTTAAATGCCATAATGTTAGTTTTATACGATTAATATTGTAAAAATTGAATTTGCTTGTTCAAGGCTGCAAAGATACGCATTTTTTTTGGACCACAGGAACATTTTTAAAAAATAATTTTTCCAACCGTTTTTTCGACACAACATTCACCCGACGAACGTTGCAATAAAACAGCTAAAACTGATACTAAAGCAGTGAAACAAAAAAAACATAAAAAAACAAAAAAAAACAATATTTTTCACACTAAACAGTAACATCAACAAAAAAATGTGTATTTTTGCACACTATTTCAAGGAAACAATAAACATCAAAAAACAACCTATTATGAAGAAATTCTTTTTGTTAAGTCTGTTTGTAAGCTTGGCTTTCACCGCCATCAACGCTCAAGATGTAAAGACCCAGGACCAGCCCGCCGACGGTCCTAAAATCTCCTTCACCGAGCAGGAGCACAACTACGGCACCATCAAAAAAGGTGGCGACGGCAACTGCGAGTTTGTCTTCACAAACGAAGGCAACGAGCCTCTGATTCTCAGCAACGTTAAAGCCAGTTGCGGCTGCACTGTTCCAACTTGGACCAAAGAGCCCATTATGCCTGGCAAGGAAGGTTCCATCAAAGTGCGCTACAACACCAACAACGTGGGTGCTTTCACCAAGACCATCACAGTCACCTGCAACGCCGTCAACGCACCGCGCACCACACTCAAAATCAAAGGTAAAGTAGAATAATTCCGAACAACAAACAACACAATTATGCCACAGATTTCAAAGAAAGGCAACGAGCTGCCCCAGTCGGCAATCCGCAAACTTGTTCCCTTTGCCGATGCAGCAAAAGAGCGCGGCATACACGTATACCACCTCAACATAGGCCAACCCGATATCGAGACACCCAAAGGAGCACTCAAAGCTTTGGCTGACAATGCCCGCGAACTTCCGCAATGGAAAGGCGTTCTCGAATACAGCCATTCGGCAGGTATACCCAGCTATCGCCGTGCACTGTGCAACTACTACCATCGTCACGGCATCGACGTGACTCCCAATCAGATAATCGTCACCACTGGTGGCAGCGAGGCTTTGCAGATGGCTTTCACCGTCTGTCTCAATCCTGGCGACGAAATCATCATTCCCGAACCGTATTACACCAATTATAACACGTTTGCCAAGCTGTGCGACGCCAAGATCGTCACCATTCCCAGCGATATAAAGACCGGCTTTGCACTGCCCCCCATCGAGGACTTTGAAAAAGCCATCACACCGCGCACCCGTGCCATTATGATCTGCAACCCAAACAACCCAACGGGATATCTCTACACCCACGAGGAATTGCTGAAAGTTGCCGGTCTGGTGAAGAAATACGACCTATATCTCTTTGCCGACGAGGTATACCGCGAGTTCTGCTACGACGGCGAGAAGCACTTCAGCGTAATGCAGCTTGAAGGACTGGAGCGCAACGTCATCCTTTTCGACTCCGTATCGAAACGCTATAGCGCCTGCGGTGCACGTGTAGGATGTATGGTGACCCGCAACAGCGAAGTCTACGCCATCGCTATGCGTCTGGCCCAAGCTCGTCTGTCCCCACCGTCGTTCGGCCAGATTTTTGCCGAGGCCGCAGTCGACACTCCGCAGGAATATTTCGACAGAGTGCAGGCCGAATATGTGGCTCGCCGCAACGTTGTGGTCGAGGGCGTCAACAAGATTCCCGGTTGCTTCTGTCCGATGCCCAAAGGCGCGTTCTACACCGTTATAGACCTGCCCATCGATGATAGCGACAAATTCTGCCAGTGGTTGCTGACAGATTTCAACTACGAAGGCGCCACAGTTATGCTGGCTCCAGCTACGGGTTTCTACGAAGATCCCGAGCGTGGTCGTCATCAGGCACGTATCACCTACTGCATCTGCATCGAAGACCTCAAGAAGGCAATGAAGTGCCTCGAAGAGGCCCTGAAGGTTTATCCAGGACGCCTCTGACACGACGCTGCACCAATAACCTGAAAACCCACGGGCAGCCACAGTTCTGTGGTTGCCCGTTTTATTACACCACAATATGACACGAGAAGAAAAACGAGTAAAAGTAATCAATGCCTGCATTGCCCATCAGCAGCACATTGCGAACGTGGCCAAGCAGGAGATGGACTCGGCGCAGCAGCAGAGCAACGACTATGGTGCCAATGTGGACCGCTACGACAGCTACCGCACCAAAATGATGCGTGCTCGCGATATGTACGCCAAACAGCTCAGCAACGCCAATGCCAGCCTTCGCTATCTACAAGAGGCTCTGCGTCTTCCGCCCTTCGACCGTGCCGAGCACGGTGCCATCGTCATCACCGACAAACAACGTTTCTTTCTCAGCATCGGTGCCGGCAAATTCGTTGTCAACGACCCCGAGTCGCCCACCGGAATGCACTATTATTTCGCCATCAGCGCCCAGACACCCATTTATCTGGCAATCAAGGGTAAAACAACCGGCGACAATTTCATCGTAAACGGAATTGCACAGACTATAAAGGAAGTATTCTAAGAAGAAAACAATATGAAAAAATACATTTACCCTTTACTAATGGTTCTGGCTATGTCAAGCTGCACAAAAGTGGTTGGCGAAGAGCCAGACACACCGTCGCCAGTCGTCGACACAGCCTTCGACGTCTGCCTGTTCAGCCCCGGCGACTACGGCAGCGCGAACTGGCGCATTCCTGCCCTGCTGTGTCTTAATGACGGCAGCCTGCTGGCTGTTTGCGACAAACGCAAGTACAACGAGACAGACCTTCCCGAGGACATTGACATTGTGAGCCGTCGCAGCACCGACGGAGGCCACACTTGGAGCGAGCCTGTGACCATCGCTGAAGGCACAGGCTACAAACACGGCTATGGCGATGCTGCCCTTGTGCAGTGCGAGAATGGCGATGTAGTGTGCGTTTTCGTAGGCGGCAACGGTCTGTGGGCATCAACCGAGAGCGACCCGATACGCAGCTATGTGTGCCGCAGCACCGACGGCGGACTAACGTGGAGCCAACCCGAGGACATCACCGCCCAACTGTGGGGCAGCCAGGCCACAAACACCACCTGCCGCAACTACAAAGCCTCGTTTTTCGGCAGCGGCAACGGCCTTCGGCTTACGCGCGGAGCACACAAAGGGCGCATTATGTTTGCCGCCGCAATGTGCCGCAAAAGTGCCAATACCCTCGACAATTTCGTAGTCTACAGCGACGACGACGGCCACTCTTGGAGCGTTTCCAGCCGCGCATACAGCAGCGGCGACGAGGCCAAACTGATGGAACTCACCGACGGTCGCATACTCATCAGCGTGCGCCAAAGCGGTGCTCGCGGTTATAATTACAGCAACGACTGCGGACAGACGTGGGGCACACAAGGCCGCTGGACGGAAATGACCACCAACGCCTGCAACGGCGACATCCTGCGCGTCAAGGCCACCGACCGTGGCGACAGTTGCAATATGCTGGTTCACAGCCTTCCCAATTCGATGCAACGCGAGGATGTAAGTCTCTTTTTCAGTTACGACGAAGGTCAAAGCTGGATAGACCCGATGCTCCTTTTCGACGGACCCTCGGTCTATTCGTCACTAACCCTGATGCCGAGCGGCGGCATCGGCGTATTCCTAGAACAGAACCCAACTGGAGCCTGCGAACTTTGGTTCAAATATATACCCTCCTCTACCCTGCCTCGGTAAAGCTCTTCCGAAATGTTAACAAAGGTTAAAGAACGTCGAAAACGTACGAGATAACATCCATAGAATCAATACCAATTCTGTTTGTTGTACGTTACTTGAACACTATATGTACGGTATTTGTACGCTTAAAAAGCGTACAAATACTGTACATATACTGTACAAATACTGTACATATGCCAGAGAAGGTACCTTGAAAGACTGGCGTTCAATAGGTTATAAAAGTGGTTATTTTCAAGCCATTTTTAGTCAAACAGCTGATTCTATGATAATTCACATTTTTCAGTAAATCCGTAATGACTTCAATTTTGCCATTAGATATTGACCATTGGAAAAGAGACTCAGAAGGAACCCTGGAATTATATTTTAAATCATACACAATTATTTCGTCACAAGTGCGTTAATAAACAATAAGAATTACATAACAATTTATGAAGCAATATCTTGACCTTCTACAATATGTGCTTGACAATGGTGTGCAGAAAGAAGACCGCACAGGGACGGGAACGCGCAGCATCTTTGGCTATCAGATGCGCTTCCATCTTGACGACGGTTTCCCGCTGCTGACTACCAAGAAGTTGCATCTACGATCCATAATATACGAACTACTGTGGTTCCTTCGTGGAGAAACAAACATCGGCTATCTGCACGACCACAAGGTAACAATTTGGGACGAGTGGGCCGACAAGGACGGCGACCTGGGTCCTATCTACGGCCATCAATGGCGTTCGTGGGGATGTGCCGACGGGAGCCATATCGACCAGATTACCAACCTTATCGAGCAAATAAAAACCAATCCCGACTCACGTCGCCTGTTGGTGTCGGCCTGGAATGTCGGTGAGATAGACCGTATGGCTCTGCCGCCGTGCCACATACTTTTCCAGTTCTATGTCGCCAACGGACGCCTGTCGTGTCAACTGTACCAGCGCTCGGCAGACATCTTCCTCGGTGTGCCGTTCAACATAGCCTCCTATGCCCTTTTTACAATGATGATTGCACAGGCAACCGGGCTGAAATGCGGTGACTTTGTGCATACTTTTGGCGACGCACACATCTACAACAACCACACAGAGCAATGCAAACTGCAGCTGACGCGCGACCCACGCCCACTGCCGACAATGCACATAAATCCTGACAAAAAAAACATCTTCAGTTTTGACTATGAGGATTTTACACTCGAAAACTACAATCCTCACCCGCACATAAAAGGCGAAGTGAGTGTGTGATTGAATGAAACCTGAAAAAAAATACATTACTTTGAAAAATCTTAATCCAAACAACTTCTGCATCATTATGGCTGGTGGTTTCGGCAGTCGGTTTTGGCCGTTGTGCTCTGTGACCAAGCCAAAACAATTCATCGATCTGATGGGGTCAGGTGAGTCAATGATACAGAACACTTTCCGACGTTTCGAGACTGTCTGCCCACGAGAGAACATCATCATAGTCACCACAAAGGCCCACGAGGCACAGGTACGCAAACAGATACCAGACCTGCTTGATTACCAAATCCTTTGCGAGCCTTTCCGCCGCAACACAGCACCCTGCATTGCCTATGCGGCATCGATAATCAACGGTATAAACCCCAATGCCAATATCGTTGTTACACCGTCGGACCACGCTGTTTTCGGCAATGAAGAGTTCGAACGCAATATCAACGATGCAATAAGTATGGTAGATTCGCACGACTGGATTGTCACCCTCGGCGCACGTCCTGTAAACCCCAATATCAAATACGGATACATACAGTTCCGCGAAGCCGGCATCCGCGGCACGTCGTCAAAAATACACAAAGTGGTAACCTTTGTCGAAAAGCCGCCATTCGAGATGGCGTGCCAGTTTATTTCGTCAGGCGAATTCCTATGGAATGCAGGTATCTTCATCTGGCGTTTGCCAGTGCTTATAAATGCATACCAACGATATCTGCCACAAATTGCCGAGCGTTTTTTCACTCTAACGACCGATACATCGCCAAAGCAGTTGAAGGATATCTACACACAGGCACAAACGATATCGGTGGACTATGGCATCATAGAGAAAGCCGATAATGTGTATGTGCTTGAGGCTGAATTCGGATGGTCGGATGTCGAGACTTGGGATTCGCTCTATATGGCAAAACCCAAAGACGAGAACGGCAATGCCATTGCTTCGGGCCACGTTATCACCTACGACTCCAAAAAATGCATTGTGCACCTTAACCCCGACAAATATGCTGTCATCCAAGGACTTGACAACTACATTGTTGCCGCCGGCGTCGACACATTGCTCATATGTCGTCGCGACCAGGAAGACCAACTAATGAAGTTCAACTCAGACGTTGAACTGTTGAAAAGCAAGAAGAAAAATTCTACATTAGAATAATTTTATACAATAAAAAAAGAGGATTTCCGTTGTTACGTCACTAAAAGAATATTCACAACTAAAATGGACAAACGTATACCTATAGTTAAACTTTTCAAGGCACCTGTTGATGCCTTGATAGACACAACAATAAACGTCAAAGGATGGGTACGGACCAAGCGCGGCAACAAAAACGTCGCCTTCATTGCACTCAACGACGGTTCGATTATCACCAACCTACAGATAGTTGTCGACCTTGCCAAGGCCGACGAGGACTTGATGCGTCGCATCACCACAGGTGCCTGCATAGGTGTGGACGGCAAACTTGTAAAGAGCCAGGGTGCCGGACAGGCTGTTGAAATTCAAGCCGAAAGAATCACACTCTACGGTGAGGCTGATCCAGAGACCTACCCATTGCAGAAGAAGGGTCACTCGATGGAATTCCTGCGTGAAATAGGGCATCTGCGTCCGCGTACAAACACATTTGGTGCCGTGATGCGTATGCGCCACGAAATGGCCTACGCCATCCATACTTTCTTCCACCAGAAAGGTTTCTTCTACTTCCACACGCCTCTCATCACGGCCAGCGACTGCGAGGGTGCCGGCGAGATGTTCCAGGTTACCACTATGGACCTCAACAATATACCCAAGAAAGAGGACGGCACGGTGGACTATGAGCAGGACTTCTTCGGCAAGCAGACAGCTTTGACTGTCAGCGGCCAGCTGGAAGGCGAACTGGGTGCCACCGCACTGGGTTCAATATACACTTTCGGACCCACATTCCGTGCCGAGAACAGCAACACTCCGCGCCACCTTGCCGAGTTCTGGATGGTGGAGCCTGAGATGGCCTTCTACGACATCGACGACCTTACTGCTTTGGAGGAGGAGTTTATTAAATTCCTCGTCAAGTGGGCTCTTGACAACTGCAAGGAGGATCTTGAGTTTTTGAACAATATGATTGACAAGGGTCTTATTGAGCGCCTGAAGAGTGTAATCGACACCGATTTTGTGCGTCTGCCTTACACCGAGGGTATCAAGATACTTGAAGAGGCTGTGGCCAAGGGTCATAAGTTTGAGTTCCCCGTCAGCTGGGGCGTCGACCTGGCATCGGAACACGAGCGTTTCCTCGTTGAGGAGCACTTCAAGAAACCAGTCATTATGATTGACTACCCGAAGGAGATCAAGGCTTTCTATATGAAGCAGAACGACGATGGCAAGACCGTACAAGGTACCGACGTGCTGTTCCCACAGATTGGCGAGATTATTGGCGGTTCGGTGCGTGAGGAGAACTACGACAAACTGATGACACGCATCACTGAACTCAATATCCCGATGAAGGATATGTGGTGGTACCTCGACACCCGCCGCTATGGCAGCTGCCCGCACGCTGGCTTCGGTTTAGGTTTCGAGC
Source organism: Bacteroidales bacterium (assembly GCA_016283175.1). Taxonomy (GTDB): domain Bacteria; phylum Bacteroidota; class Bacteroidia; order Bacteroidales; family P3; genus Colimorpha. The sequence continues at coordinate 5,576 of JAEEMK010000075.1, read as the reverse complement.
GTCTGATGCTCTTCGTCACCGGTATGGCCAACATCCGCGACGTCATCCCCTTCCCGAGAACACCCAAGACAGCGGAATTCTAAATCAATACATCAATATAAAAGGCCGTCGGGATTGTTCCTACGGCCTTTTTTTTTATCACCGTTACAGTCTATTAGAACAATCCTTCAAGGATATTGTCGTCAACGAGGTTGGGCATCGTAACCTTCAGCTCGGGACAGATGTCCATAGCGCGTTTTATGGCGAACATAGCTCCTTCGTTGCGGGCCCAGCTGCGGCGGCTGATGCCGTTGTTAACGTCCCAATGGAGCATCATACGCAGTCTGCGGTCGCAAGCTTCGCTGCCGTCAAGCACCATACCGAAGCCGCCGTTCATCACTTCGCCCCAGCCTACGCCACCGCCATTGTGGATGCTGACCCAAGTGGCGCCACGGAAACTGTCGCCGATGACGTTCTGGACGGCCATATCGGCACAACGGTTGCTACCGTCATAGATGTTTGAGGTTTCACGGAATGGACTGTCGGTGCCGCTTACGTCGTGGTGGTCGCGTCCAAGGACGATGGGAGCTGAGATTTCGCCCTTGCGGATAGCTTCGTTGAAGCGGGCAGCAATCTTGGTACGGCCTTCGCAGTCGGCATAGAGGATACGCGCTTGGCTACCAACAACGAGGTGGTTTTCTTTGGCACCCTTGATCCACTGGATGTTGTCGTGCATCTGTTGCTGAATCTCGGCAGGGGCTGTGGCAGCAATTTCTGCCAAAACGTCCATAGCAATATGGTCGCTCTTGTCGAGGTCTTCGGGCTTACCGCTAGTGCAGACCCAACGGAAGGGACCGAAGCCATAGTCGAAGCACATCGGACCCATAATATCCTGAACATATGACGGATAGCGGAAAGCACTGTGATCTGCGTTCCATATGTCGGCACCGGCACGGCTGCTTTCGAGCAAGAAGGCGTTGCCATAGTCGAAGAAGTACATACCCTTGGCGGTGAGCTTATTGACTGCGGCCACGTGACGACGAAGCGATTCCTGAACTTTCTCTTTGAAGAGTTCGGGCTTCTCGGCCATCATAACCTTAGAATCCTCGAAGCTGACACCAACAGGATAGTAGCCACCAGCCCACGGATTGTGAAGCGAGGTCTGGTCGCTACCGAGATCTACCTTAATGTTTTTGTCAGCACAGTATTCCCAGAGGTCAACGACATTGCCTTGATAGGCGAAGCTACGTGCCTTCTTGGCTGCAATGGCCTTGTTGACTTCGACAAAGAGTTCATCGAGGTCGGCGTGGACCTCATCGACCCAGCCCTGCTCGAAGCGTTTTTGAGTGGCGGCAGGATTAATTTCTGCGGTAATGGAGACCACACCAGCGATATCGCCAGCCTTGGGCTGTGCGCCACTCATACCACCAAGACCTGCAGTTATGAACAGCTTGCCAGCGGTGCCACCACCAAGTTTGCGAGCAGCATTTAGTACCGTAATGGTGGTACCGTGGACGATGCCCTGTGGTCCAATATACATATAACTACCAGCAGTCATCTGACCATACTGCGTAACGCCCAAGGCGTTGTAGCGTTCCCAGTCGTCGGGCTTGCTGTAATTGGGTATCATCATACCATTGGTAACGACCACACGGGGAGCATCCTTATGGCTGGGATATAGTCCCATAGGATGACCGCTGTACATTACGAGGGTCTGCTCGTCGGTCATCTCACTGAGATACTTCATCACAAGGCGATACTGCGCCCAGTTTTGGAAGACAGCGCCATTGCCACCGTAGGTGATAAGCTCGTGCGGATGCTGAGCAACAGCAGGATCCAGGTTGTTCTGGATCATCAGCATAATTGCAGCAGCCTGACGGCATTTAGCCGGATACTCCTCGATGGGGCGCGCATACATCTTGTAGGTGGGGCGCAGACGGTACATATAGATGCGTCCGTATTTGCGCAGTTCTTCGGCGAACTCGGGTGCCAGCATAGCGTGGTCTTTGGGGTCGAAATAGCGCAGTGCGTTGCGAATCGCCAGTTTCTTCTCGGCAGGGGTTAAGATGTCTTTACGCTTGGGAGCGTGGTTCACCGTTGGATCATAAGGTTGAGGTTCCGGAAGTGGATTCGGAATACCTTGTCTTAGTTCGTTTTGAAATTCTTCGAGTGTCATTTTATTGTTATTATTTTTTACCTTTAAAATTGTATGTTGCCGATCTTCCTTGGGAACTCTCGTTGTATATGAAATACACACTATCGGCAATAAATTGACCTTCACATCTTACGTGAGGATAGTTTTCATAAATAAATTTTCCTTCTGCATCACAATTAACAGGAAGCGATACACTTATAAGACTACTGTAATCAATTGCAAGCCCATCTTCACCGTTTTTCGAAACCGTCAGTTTGTCATTGTAATACACAGTATCAAGGGTGTTATTGCCTCCATTGGCGGAATAAAGATACTCACTTTCACCAATATAGGTACCTACCCATAAGTCACGGCTGTCCGAATTGTCGTCTTTACAAGCAACGACGAAAAACAGGCAGATTGCAAGAACAAGATAAATAGTTTTATTTGTTTTCATTTTTCTGTAATCGGGTGCAAAAATACGAAAAAAAATCCGATTGGCAAAATTTATTTAAAAGCTGAGTTGCAGACCCGCTTCAAGCTGGGGAAGTATAAAGCTGCCTACAGGAACGTCTTTGTTTAGGTCGTTGAGGCGGTAGCGGGCATAGATGCCAAGCCAGTCGCGGGTGAGGCGAGTGGTGACGCCCCAGTTCCAGCGGTAGCCGTCGAGGATGTCGAGGCTGCGCAACGTCTGTTTGTGCGTTGCGGCGATGTCGCCGTTGCGCTCGCCTTTGAGTATATAGGCATTATAGCTCCAGTTGCCATAGACGCCGATGTCCCAATGCCATCCCTTGTGGAAGATGCCGCCGGGACGCAGACGTACACGCTGGTAGATTTCGATGCCAACTTCGCCGATGTTTAGCTTGTGCTTGGTCACCTTCCTGTCGAAACTGCGGACATCGTCGTCCATAGCTGCCAGCGAGTCGAGACGGTTGGCCTTGTTGCCGAAACGTAATGATGTGTGGCCGTATTCGAGGGCAAAGCCCCAGCCGTAGCCTTTTGTGAAATAGTGGGTGTTGCGGATGCCGATGCGTTTGGAGGGCGACCAGAATCTGTGCTCAAGCTCGTCGGCTCGGATGTTGACGGGCACACCGAGCATAAAGTAGCGTTCCTTCTTGATTCGGCTCTCGTTGAGGCGCGTGGAGAAATGCTCCACGGTGCTATTATGAATGTATTTGACAGTATCCCCATCTTTGCCTATCTCGATGTGCATGGTATGGTCGTCGAGGGGGTTGGCGAGGGACAAACCCTCGGGGTTTTTGTTGTAGCTCTCGGTGTAGCCGTTGAAGTTGACGGTGATTATCTCGCCATAGTACACATCGATTACCATATCGGTGGTGAACGTGTCGAGCTCTATTTTCTGGTAGTCGATGATGCCGCCGTCCGAAGTGCTGTTCTTAATGAAGACGCGGCACTTGCCGTTGTCTTTCAGCGGCACAACAGTCACACAGGTGCTGTCCTTGACGAACTTGAAGGTGGGTTTCGCCTCTTTGCGCGGGGCGGTGAAGTAGCCGGCCTGGGGAACACCGTAGCCGAAGGTGTAGTCGCAGTAGGGGTAGAGGTCGGCGCTCTTCTCAATCTCGTGGAAGAGCTGCATTGCCGTGAGGCCCGGTTTGGCCTGCAGAGCGCAGGCGGCGAAACCGGCCACGAGGGGGCAGCTGAAGCTGGTGCCGTCGACGAAATGGTATTTGTCGTTGCTGGCGCCGGTGTTGGCTGTGTAGGCGTGGCCGAAGGCGACGACGTTGGGTTTTTGGCGGCCGTCGGCGCTGGGACCGTAGCTACTGAAGCTTATATGTTCATACTCTGTAAGGCTGTTTTCGATACCGCCCACGCAGAGCACGCTGTCGGCATCGCTGGGGGTGATGATGGTGAGCCAGCTGTTGTCGGTGCCTTCGTTGCCGGCGCTGTTGCAGACAAGGATGCCTTTGCGTGCTGCCATATTGCCGGCTTTGGCCACATAGCTCTGTCCGTTCATATCCTTGGTATAGTAGCGGTCCTTGCCGTAGCCGAGCGACGAGCTAATGATTTGTGCGCCGTTCTTGTCGGCCCACTCGACGGCCATCTGCCACCAGACCTCCTCTTTGAAAGGTTCGGCGTTGACCTCAGTGCGTGCCAGCAGGAACTCGGCTCCGGTGGCCATACCGATATCCTCGCGGACCTCGCCGTCGGTGCCCTCATAGCGGTGGATGCCAGCTATGCAGCTGAGGGTCATCAGGCCGTGGCTGTTCCAGCCGTAGACGTTCTCTTTCTTGTTGGGGAAGTTCCAGGTCTTGATGATGCGGCCCTCGTCGCGCAGGTGCTTGAAGGCTACGTGGGTGTTGACCTGTGGGAAGCCGCCGTCGAACACAGCGATGCGGATGCCTTTGCCGTCGATGCCGGCATTGCGGAAGTTGTCGCGACCCATACGTATCAGCTGGTCGGCCGGCGCGCCTTCGGAGAAGAGGCCGGTCAGGTCGATCGGCTCGCTGTCTTCGGCTTTGGCCAGATGCATATTGCTTTCGAGCATTACCACCTCTTTGACGAAGGGCAGCTTGCGGAGGGCTGCGATCTGGTCGGGTGTGGCGGTGACGGCCACAGCGTTGAACCAGCGGCTCTGGCCGAAATCGTCGGTGACGATGGCGTCGATTTGACCGACGTAGCTGTCGTTGAGGGGATAGTTACTGATGTCGTAGAGGTCGGCATTGTTGAGCCGATAGCGTTCGATGGCCTTGGCATCGAAATAGCTGTAGGGGTCGAACGTTGTGCCCGCTTTGTCGGTCAGCATCACCCAGTAGTTGTTCTGGGCCTGGAGCTGAAGGCTGAAGATTATCGCCGCAGCGATGGAAAGGATTTTCTTCATTGTTGTTTATTTTGTTAGAATGATAATTGAATTCCGAGTTCGAGGCGCGGCAGGTCGAGGCTTGGCTGACTCATACGGTAGCGGCCGTAGATGCCTATCCAGTTCCAGACGAGGCGCGAGGTGAGGCCCCAGTTCCAGTTGCTGGCGGGTTCGACTTCGCTGTAGACGTTGGTCTGCAGCTGAGCGGCGCCGGGGTTTTGGTTTTCGTTGTAGCTGACAATGTATTCGCTGGAGTGCAGGCCACCGTAGATGCCAAGGTCCCAGTGCAAGCCTTTGTTTGTCTTGCCGGTATTGACGAGGCGTATGCGCTGGAAGAACTCAAAGTTTACGTCGTAGCAGAAGTAGCGCTTACTGTCGACATTGGTAAAGTCGGTGATGGCGAGGGTGTTGTCCCAACCGTTGGCTGTTGCAGGGTCGTAGCGGAATATCTTGTCGACGACCTCAAAGCCGAAGCCGAGGCCATACCATTTGCGGAAGTTGCGCAAGAAGCGGAAGCCGAAGTTGTAGGCGTCACTGTAGCGCAGCGTGTAGGGAAAGAACCAGTTGATGCCGTATTGGAAGTAGAACTCGCTGGTATATTTCTTGCCCACACCCCAGTTGCTGACGGCGTTGTCGGCAAGGCTG
>JAEEMK010000074.1 GCA_016283175.1 Bacteroidales bacterium | reverse complement strand
GCGCAGCTTTTTCGATGTCAACACGTTGACCGAATAGACCTTGTCGGTTATCGGCTGGTCGCTCCAGAAGGGGACGATGTCGTAGAAGTGGCCGCGCATCGGCGGGATATAGCGACTGTCGTCCTCGGGGAACGGAGAACGGAGAACGGAGAACGGAGAACGGAGAACGGAAAAATTTGACGCGGCAGCCAGTTCTCCGTTCTCCGTTCTCCGTTCTCCGCTTAATAACGCGTAGGTGTAGCCTTTGCGGAAAGACCAGATTTCCACCTCGTCGTAGGGGTCCAGATGGCCCACCTCGACCATCTTCTGCGAGGCGCCCCAGTAGATGAGTCGTGCCGGCGCAACGTAATCATATACGGTGATTCCCGGTCTCCGTTCTCCGGTCACCGTTCCTACAATGGTGTCGGTCTTTCCGCTATAGTTGCGGTGCACCAGCACTTGGCGTATCTCGACGTATGCCGACAGGGGGTCGTAGTCCATCTTTACCACGTTGTTTTCGCTGCAGCCTGTGTAGTCCAGAACAGTGAAACGTTTATGGTATTCCACGCGGCTCAATCCCGACTCCTCCATAAACACTTTGGTTGAGTCGAAGTGTGTCAGCGTATGGCAGCCTTTGTATTTTGTAGGCTCAGTAATGTTTGTTTTCTCTTGTGCCTGCATACCTGTAGCGGTAATCAGGAGACATAGCAATATAAACTGTTTCTTCATTTTATATCAGTAAAATATATTCTTAAAATTTAAACTCTAAACTTTACCACACGGTCGGCCAGTCGAACCATAAGTGTCAGCACCATAGGAAAGACCGCACTGTTAAAATGTTGCGGCAGCAGATTCCAGCCAATCAGCTGTACAAGCATAATGCCAGCGATAACCAGTGTTGTGATTGTGTTTTTGCGGCGCAGTCGGAACAACAGTATCAAAAACAGAGGGTTCGCCCACATCAGATTGAAGTTCGCCTTTGTGCACCAATGGTCGCTGCCGAACCACAGATATATAAGTACCAGCGACACAATGCAAACAATACCGAATATGATTCCGTCAAGCCAATAGAGTTTCCAATTCTTGATTCGGGCGATAATCGACAGAAGTAGTATAATGCCGAAGAGTATCCAGAAGCACAGCGTCGGTGAAACACTTTTGGCCTGTGGCACACGCTTCTCGGTCAGCAGCTGCACGGCAGGTTCTACCAGCGTGGTGCCGTCGGCCATCAGCGTTGTGTCGTACTGTGCCATCATTTCCATAGGGATGTACATATATTGCGATGTCGTCATCGCCGCATCGCATCGTGCTCCCAGCAGCAGATCTATGCCCAGCCGCCACCACAGCAGGGTGCTGTCGGTGTATTTGTATATGAGGTCGCGGTAGGAAGTTGCAGGATGCTGTTCCGTGTTTTTGATGAACGAGCGGCCTGCAAGCGACACTTCGACAATGTCGCGGACGCGTGTGGCACAGTTGTCGCGGAAAAAGTCGTATTTGTAATACTTGTTTTCGGGACGGATGTTGATACACAGCGTGTCGAACAGATACTGCAGTTCCTCGGCGCTCAGTTTCAGCCGTTGCTCAAAGACAGAGCGTCCGTAATGGTCGTATTCCCAGGTGAAATCCGTATACTCTGTGGCAGAGACAAAATAGTTGAGCTGTCCGTGAAGGAATTTCAGATAGAAATGCGGTTCGCCAAAACTGAACATACCGTAGTTGAAAACGATGTCAATATCGTTGGCGGTGTCGACAATGCGCAGGGCGCTGTGGCCGAAAGTCTCGTATAGTTCGTCGCCGGGGCCGCAGGTCATAATACTGGCATAGGCCGACGAGTCAAGCTTTACAGTATCGGTGATGCCTGTCGGACCGGCGTAGCTACAGGTGCAACCCAACAGCAATAATATCAGCAAGATGAAATGTCTCTTCATTATGTTTTTTGATGAGGAAAAATTTTTGCAAATTTACTAAATAATTATTGAATTAAAGTAATTTTTGAATCTTAAAATCGCAATTCGCAAAAAATGTGTATATTTGCAGTATTGTAAAATAATTGTGTCTGCATTAGAAAATACTGATTATATGAACTATAAAGACATCATCAACCATTATCCCGACTTCCCGAAACCGGGTGTCGACTTTATCGACATACTGCCGTTCCTTTCCAACAAGGAGGCCTTTGCACAAATCGTGGCCGACATCGACGCCAACGTCCATTGCCCCAACGTCATCACCGTCGAGGCCCGTGGATTCCTCTTTGCAGCTCCGCTGCTGACGCAGTCCAAACTGGTGCAGAACGTCATACCCATCCGCAAGAAAGGCAAGCTGCCATACGCCAAGGGCGACCTGCGCGACGTACAGATTATGAAGGAGTACGGTCCCGACCGCGTCTACTATCGCCTGTCCGACATCGCCGCCGGCAAACCCGAGGGCGACACATTCTACCTGACCTTCTTCGACGATATCCTGGCCACGGGCGGCACCGCTGCCGGCATCGCCGAAGCCCTTAACCGCGAGGTGATTATGCTCGACGGCAAGGAGTATAAGGTCAAGGTGCGCGAATTCATCTTCCTAGTCGAATTCCCCGACCTCTACGACCACGCACGTCTCGAGGCCATTGCGCCCATCAAGTCGTTCCTCAAAATAGAAGGAGAGTAGAGAACGGAGAAGTGAGAACGGAAAACGGAAAGCAGAGATGTGAGAACGCAAACCGCGTCAGCACTAACGCATTCACACATTAACGCATTAACGCATTAATGCATTCACAATCAACTATGCCTGACGATTTGAACGAGAAGCTGTTGCGGCTGGAGGCACTGCTACTCAATGAGCAGCCCTGCCTTGTCAATGCAGCGGCGATGGAGGAAATGACGTCGCTGGGCATCAGCGACGAGATGGCCTACGTGCAGCTGCTGGCGTCGGCCTTCGGGTTGCGCCCCGACGAAAACGACAGCGACCGCCGGCTGGTGTACGACCTGCTGCTGCCGTCGGTCAAGGCTCTCGACCCCGCCGACTTCGAGTCGAATCCCTACTATCGTAACATCCTCCTGCCCGAAACGTCGCTGGGCGATGTGGCGCTGACCACGATGCAATACGAATCATATCAGGCTTTTCCCTGCGGAGATCTGTACTTCGAAAACCAAAAGTTGCACGCCCCGATGGGTTTCTTCCGCACGGCGTTCCGCTACCCAGCCATCACCAAGGGCGGGCGCGAGTGGATGACCGTCACGCCCAACGAGATACGAACAATGCAATCCGCTATCGATGCGGCGCACGGACACGTTCTTGTCCTCGGTCTTGGACTGGGCTATTACGCCTATATGGTGTCAATAAAAGCTGAGGTCGAGAGTGTAACTGTTGTCGATGTGGACGAGTCGGTCATAACGCTATTCAAAAAGTATATCTGGTCCCAGTTCCCTGAGGCTGCAAGCCGCAAAATCGTTGTCGTCCAGCAGGATGCCTTCCTTTTTGCCGAGCGGTCGCAGTTCAGGTGCTATGGCAAACCATACGATGTCGTTTTCACCGACTTGTGGCACGATGTCAGCGACGGCATACCCCTTTGGCAGCGTATGTGCGCCCTTCAAAACCGCTACGGCAGCAGCGTCCAGCAGTTCCACTACTGGATTGAACCTTCGATGAAGTGCTATTTGTAATTTGAGACAAGCAGGAAAACGTTGGACTCTATCTGTCTAACGCCCTTTGATTATTTAACAATTCTCCAGCCTTTTGCGATGATGAATTTCAGTGTTTCGATGCTGGTGTTGCGGTCGTATTCCTTTTCCGATTCGGGCAATTGGTCGTAAGGCACCAGGCAAGGGTGCTGCTTGAGAGCGTCGTTGCGCTCGGTGCCGTAGCTCCAGCCCTGCTCCAAGCGGGTGGCCGCCCAAATTTCGTGTACATTCTCGGCCATTTCTTCGGCCAGCAGCATCAGTCTGTCGGGCAGCACGATGTCCGAAGTTTCGATGGGAGAGGGCAGATAAACGTTGTCAGTGTTTGCGTCGTATAATTCTGTCAGATTGAAATTGTCGGAAATCTTGTCGCAGAGTCTGATAAGATAATGTCCAATATGTTGTCTTACAACGATTCGGCTTTCGCGGATAATCTCTTTGTAGAAAGCGTCGCAGTATTCGTACACATCGTCGTCGTTGCTTCTGGTAATGTGCTCGAGAAGGGTTGTTTTTTCGGCTTTGGCGCGTTTGCTGGCCATCTCGTCGTCGCTGTTTTCCGCTTGAGGTTCGTAGAACATCTGTTTGCGGACAAAACTGCGCAGTGCCTGCAGTGCCACGCCGAGATCCTTCCTGGCCTCGTTGCTGTTGCCTTCGCGTTGCAGACAATCGTTCAGGGTGGCTATGATTCTGTTCTCCAGTTCCGAAGTGTCCTGAGTGGCTCGTTTGGCCATATCGAGGAAATCCCGCACCTTCCCACGGCTGTAGTCCTCATTGATATTGTTGGGCAGATTCTGTCCGCATTTTGCCAGTGAGTCGCGATAGGATGTCTCGAGTCGCTGCAGTTCGGTGTTCACAACCTGGTAGGGTGAAAGATGTTCCTGCAGGACAGGAGCCTGTATGGTGTTGTAAAACATCTGTGCGCGTTTGTTCATCGTGGTGTTCATAGGATGTGTGGTTTTGTTTTTTGAAATGAAGAGTTTTGTGCGGAACTTGTTGCACAGCAGCTTGTTATTACTCCTGTGCGTCGTTTGCCCATAATGTTACAAAATGCAAAGATACGAAAATATCTTGATTTTTTTCCAAAAAAAGGATGTGAAAGATCCTAAAAACGGAAAACGTTGTAAAATGGCAATTGTTTCTGGTTTTTCAACTTATTGAAAATAAGTTTTTTAATAATACCGGGTAAGGCATATGTACAGTATTTGTACAGTATATGTACAGTATTTGTACGCTTCTGAAGCGTACAAATACTGTACATATACTGTACAAATACTGTACATATGCCTATGCCGGTGGCAGGCAAAAACTGGGTTTAATGATAGGTGAATTCTGGCGTTTGAGGCTTTTTCCACAGGAAATGGTAAAAAATGGGTTGTGGACGGCAGTGGAATAATTCTGTGAGCACCCTTGCAAGGTTGTGTCGAGTGCAGGGGTGTTGATAAAAGATGATAAGTTTTAATCTGTTTTAAGACAGTTCGTTCCGCTTTGTTTTGTGTTTTATTGTTGCATATTGTTCTTTTATTTTAATTTTTGGGGTCGCCATTGCGAAAAAAATCGTATCTTTGCAAATCATTAACGTAAAAAAATAATTAACTAAAATAAACAAAAATGTCACAAGATCAGATTGTTAATAAGGATGACCTTGTTATCCGATTTGCTGGTGACTCGGGCGACGGAATGCAGCTGTCCGGAACGCTGTTCTCCGACGCCAGTGCCTTGACTGGCAACGATATCGCCACTTTCCCCGACTATCCTGCTGAAATCCGTGCACCGCACAACACTGTTGCCGGTGTTTCCGGCTATCAGGTTCACGTGGGTTCGCACATCTACAGCTCTGGCGACAAGTGCGACATCCTGGTCGCTATGAATCCCGCTGCCTTCAAATCGCAGCTGAAATGGGCCAAGAAGGGTGCCACCGTCATCGTCGATATGGATACTTTCACCGAGGATGCTCTCGAGAAAGCCGGCTACAAGGAGAATCCTTTCACCGACGAGCTGGAACGCGCATATACCATTGTCCGTGCGCCTATTACAAGCTTCACCGCCAAGATCGGCGAGGAGCAGGGCGCCGACAAGAAGACCACTGAGAAGTGCCGCAATATGTTTGCGCTGGGTATGATTTTCTTCCTCACGCACAAGACGCTTGACAAGACTTTCGCTTACCTGGAGCGCAAATTCGCCAAGAAGCCCGATGTTGTGAAACTGAACAAGGCTGTCCTCAGCGAGGGTTATGAATATGCCGACAAGTTGGAACTTATCCACTCGAAGATTGTCGATGTGGCTCACGCCGAGATGCCTAAGGGCCGCTACCGCAACATCACTGGCAACGTTGCCACCGCTTGGGGCCTTCTGGCTGCCAGCGAGCGCAGCGGACGCCGCCTGTTCCTCGGTAGCTATCCTATCACTCCGGCCACCGACGTTATGGTTGAGTTGGCAAAGCACAAATCGCTTGGCGCACGTGTGTTCCAGGCAGAGGACGAGATTGCCGGTATCTGCTCGGCTATCGGCGCTTCGTATGCCGGCGCATTGGCCTGCACCTCCACTTCCGGTCCCGGTCTGTCGCTGAAGAGCGAGGCTCTAGGTCTGGCTGTTATGGTTGAGCTGCCTTTGGTTGTTGTCGACGTTCAGCGTGGCGGTCCCTCGACGGGTCTGCCCACCAAGACTGAGCAGAGCGACCTGAACCAGGCTCTCTATGGCCGCAACGGTGAGGCTCCGCTTATCGTCGTTGCTGCCAGCAGCAGTGCCAACTGCTTCTACTGGGCATATACCGCTGCCAAGCTTGCCCTTGAGCATATGACCCCCGTCATCCTGCTCACCGACGGCTATCTGGGCAACGGCTCGCAGCTGTTCCGCATCCCGAAGGTTGCCGACCTGCCGAGTATCACTCCACGTTTGGCCAAGCCGAACGACCCGAACTATCGTCCGTTCCGCCGCGATCCCGAGACGTTTGCCCGCGAATGGGCTCTGCCGGGAATGGAAGGTTTGCGCCACCGCGTCGGCGGTCTTGAGAAGTGCCCCGACGGTCCGCTGAGCACCGACCCCGAGAACCACGCTCTGATGACCAAGAACCGTCAGGAGAAGGTGAACCGCGTGGCCAACTACCTGCCCGACCAAGAGGTTACGGGCGATCCCGATGCCGACCTGCTCGTTGTGGGTTGGGGTGGCACCAGCGGCGCTCTGACACTTGCTGTCGAAGAGATGAACAGAGAGGGCAAGAAGGTGGCTTACACGCACTTCAACTATATCTGCCCGCTGCCTAAGAACACCGGCGACATACTGCGCAAGTACAAGAAGATTGTCGTTTGCGAGCTGAACAACGGTCAGTTTGCCGGCTATCTGCG
>JAEEMK010000073.1 GCA_016283175.1 Bacteroidales bacterium | reverse complement strand
TTCGGGCGAGAGGCCGGAGATGGTGTAGTTGTTAGCGTCAACGTTGACGATTGTACCGGAACCCTGACCGTGGCCGCGGGGACCGTAGTCAATCTGGTAGCTGCTAGCCGAGGCGGCAGTCCAGTTAACGGTAGCGGTGGTGGAGTTGGTAGCCGTTGCAGTGACGCCGGTCACCTGTGCGCAGGTAGCGGTGGTGAACTGGATGGTGTCGCTGTACTCAGACTCGGCAGCACCGTTGCCGCAGATGGCCTTGACAGCTGCGTTGTAGGTCAACGTTTGGTCGAGACCGGTGACGGTGAACGGATGGGCATCGGCAGTGTACTCCTGGTTGAAGGTGTTGTTCCATACGTGGATGCTCCACTGGTTCTCAGCACCGTTGGCTTCCCAGTCGAGGGTAGCAGTGGTGTATGTGGTAGCAGTAGCCTCGAGGTCGCTCGGATCGAAGCAAGGCAGACTGTCGGTGACGAAGTTGCCAACAGTCCAGTCGGATATCAGCTCTTCAGTGGCGTCGCAGATGGCGCGGACGCGGAACTGGTACTGGGTGGCGGGAGCCAGGCTGGTGACAGCATAGCTGGTAGCGTTGCTGACGGCAACCTCAGCGGGCCAAGTGGCCTCGTTGGCAGCCTTGACGGCAACCTCAAAGTCGGCAGCGTTGCTGTTCCAGTTGATGGTGGCACCATCATAACTCAAGTTGGTCACAGGAAGCAGACCTGGTTTGGGGCATCCTAAACCGCAGCTGTAAAGGCGAATATCGCCTACGGCGGTTATACTAGAGCCTCCAGAAACCGTCGACGGATCGTATGCGCCGCCATCTTGATAGATATAACGACCCTTGCCAGCAGGATGGGAATGAGCATTGAACGATGCACCGCTTGAATAGGAACCGTGGTTGCGCTGTATCGAAACAAGGATATTGCTATGGCCGTCCCAAGTGAAAGGATGGTCGAAACCGTGCATCTGCCAATCCGTAGAGCTGTAGCACATATCCCTGTCATTGATGACAGTGTCGAATACGATATCTGCCGAAGGATGGATGAAATCGATAGCGAGGTCAATGCTGTCGGGGATATTGGCCATATAGACAGTCATATGGGTATACTTGTCACCCTGGCTGGCTGTGGCCGGCGAGAATGCCATTGCGCTAATGTCGCCAGTGACTTCAGCAAGATATGCAGAGTCGACGATGATTTGGTTATAACCGTAGTTGTAGAAGCTGTAGCCCATCGGTGAGTAGGAAGAAGTACCAGCGTTCATCGTGCTGTCCCAGTTCTCTACAACAACCACACCGTCGCACATTGGTGTCTGGAATATTCTGTTGACCCACATACCAGTGTCGGAATTGGAGCAGATACCGCGCACATACACCTCATAGTTGGCCAACGAAGTGAGACCGGTGATAGTGTATTGAGTATCTATCACATCAACAATATTGACGCTGGCATCTTCAATGTCGAATCCCGGAGTGCCATAGGCAACCTGGTATTTAACAGCATTGATGTCGTCCCAAACGAGTGCCAGTGCTGTGGAACTCTCAGCCACATTGGTATCGAGACGGACGTTGGAAACAAGACAGGAGACGCTGACACAACTTACATTGACCTCGAAGCCATCATAGGTCACCGAGCCGTCGCTGTGGAAATAGAGCGTCAGGGGACCTGTGGAGGACATAAGGTTGCTGAATGAGCCGGAATAGGAACCGCTGACATTGCTCGAATATAGCAGCGTGCCGGTGGTGCCGATGCCGTCATAGATATTCAGGTAGTCGTAAGTGCTCTCGTCAGCGGTCGTACCGCTTACGGAAACAAGCGAACCCGGTGCGTCAGGCATAAGGATGATGTAGCTGTCCTGGTTGCTGGAATAAGCACCGTTAATGCCGCCGTCGTCAAGGATGACTCCACCGCACATATAGACAGTATCGGTCTGGTTGGCGTGCATATTCCAAGTGCCGGGGATACCCATAATAGGACCTTCCCACGCAGATGCGTCGGTGGCAGAGCAGATGGAACGCACCCAGAAGTAGTAGTTTGTTCCCGCTGTGAGACCGTTGAATGTAACCATAGGCGTACCCGTCACAGTGGTGTCGGCCACAGGAGTGGCAGTGGCAACAGTGTCGACACTGACCTCCCAAGTGGTGGCATTTCCTACTTCGGTCCAGCCAATGGTGATGCTGCTGCTGGAATTTGCTGTCACAGCCAAGTCGTAGACGTGGATGCAGGAAGGTATTGAATCAATGGTAAAATCATCGAAATATGCGTACCAATAATCACCAGTGTTGAAAGAAAGGAGAGCGATATATTCGCCATTGCCGTTATAATTGCTTAGCGGCACCTCATAGAGCGTCCAGTTTGTGTTGGTTATCGTCACTGTATCGAGAGGCTGGAAAGTATTGATGTTCTGCGGATTGGTCATCGTTCCAACAACTACTTGGGGAACATCGGCATAACTGCCACCATCGTTGTAGCCCCAGAAACTGAGCATCATACCGCTGATGTCGATGACATTGGTATCGATAGCCGGAAGCACAACATACGGATCATAGTAGTTGTAGCTGTCCCAAGACCAGTATATACCATTACTGCCGGTATGTGCCGAGTAACTATCAATATATACAGATGCATAGGTGCTATTGGGGTTGTTGTTGCGATACCAGCAAGGATAGAAGTTTGAACTGTATGAGCTAGACCAGCCCGGAGCATTGTTTTCAAAACCTTCAACATAAGGCATCGAGGCAATCTTGAGGCAATCGGTACGGAAACTGAATGCGTTGCTCCAGTTCGAGGTGTCACCGCCGCTGCAGATGCTGCGCACATATATTTCGTACTGCGTGTTGGGGGTAAGACCGGAAAGGATTACGGAATCCTCCGTCACATTTCCGAACGTGCCGCTGTCAATAACGAAATTAGCAGGACCGTAGACATACTCGAAATTGGTGTTGTTGCCGCCGTTCCAGGCTATAATGGCACTGTCGGTGGTGGCTTTGAGCAAATTGATGTTCTCCACTCCCGAGCAGGGGCTGATTATATTGACGGCAATATCGTCGATGAACATACTTGTGTAGCTGCTTTCAGGCTTCACGATGGCAATACGGGTGCCGTTGCCTGTGTAATTGTTGAAGCGTATGCTTACAGCTTCCCAAGTGGCGACCTGGGCGTTGCTTACAACGCCAACAGACTGGAAGGTGTTGTAGTTTTCAGCATCGGTCATAACACCAACATAGAGTTCTACATTGTTGTCATAGGGGGAATACATCCAGAAATTAATCTCCAATGTATCTATGTCTGCTGCCATCTCGGGAAGGACAATATAGGTGTAGCTATTGGTGCCCGTGTACATATAAAGCGATTGCGTTCCACTGTGGGCATTATCTGTGGAAGCATAAGGATAGTTGCTACTATAGGTCGATGCCTTGTACCAGCAGGAAAGACATCCCGTTGCGGGGAAATCCTCGAAGCCGTAGAGGAACGGCAACGACTCGCTGCTGCACTTGGTACGAGCACTTACCTCAGTGTACATAGTTGTATCGCTGCACACAGCGCCGACGCGGAAATGATAGAGAAGATTGGTGGTCAGGTTGTTGAACGACCACGTATTGGCAGTGGTAGTACCTTCGACAATCCATACATTGCTGGTGTCGGGACGGTATTCAACAGCCCAGGAAGTCTCCTGATAGCCGGGTGCCCAGCTGATTTCCACATAGTCCGTTGCTATCGAGTCGACAACCACGAGCGGAGCGGCGCAAGTGGCCGTCTGAGCACAAGCCATCATACTTATGGCAATATTGTTGCGACTGGAAGTAGTGGTACCGTTGTTTTGAGTGAAAGGATCGTAGGCACTTGCATCTTGATAAATATAGCAGCCCATATTGCCAGTTGTCGAGTGCGTATACCAGGTGGTGCCGCTAGTCCACGAGCCAGTCATATCGAGGAAGCAGACCAGCAGGTTGTCGCTGCCATTGTAGGCAAAAGGCTGGTCGAGAACCCATTCGGTCCACTGGTCGGCAGTCATCGTTTCACTTCCGCTGTACACCAGAGTCATATCCGTAGGATGTATGAACGACGACAGGCTGCTGGCATTCGTGTGGGCCAGATAGATATCGTAGCTGCGCTGGCTGCCGACAGAGGCGGGCATCATCGAAAGAGCCGTGATAAGACCACCGTGGCCAAGCTCGGCAGCCGTGTAGATCTGCTGCGTCATCGAATAGTTGTAGTAGCCGTAGGACGGCAGGTAGTTATACGAATCCGTACCATTGCCGATGGTGTCGAAGTGCGAGTTGGCGAGGTCAACCTCTACGCAGGCCAGCGACATAGTGCCAAACGTGACGCTGTCAGCAGTGCCATAGTTGTCGTCGTCGCACACTGCACTGACAACAACTTTGTATGCATTGCCAGGGGTGAGACCAGTAATCATAACATTCGTTTCAGCAGGAGTGCCGGTGAAAATCACCGTGCCGGTGGTGTCGTAGCAATTCACTTCATACGAAGTGGGAACACCGAGGTTCAGGCCGCTGACATCCCAAGTCACATATGCCGAGCTGGTACTAACCGTGGGAACCTGAATATTCTGCACCGAGGCGCATTGCGGAGCGGCTATGCAGGAAGTGTGGATTTCAAAGCCCGTGTTGTTATAGTTGTAGCTGCCGGCATTGAAATGAATGGTGATGGGGCCGGAGAACGATATCGTCGTAGGAATAGTCTCATAGTCCGAAGACGACTGCCACAGGAGCGTGCCGCTGGTTCCAACGCCGTCGTATATACGCAGGTGGGCATAATAGGAATAGATATCCGTGCTGCCGCTGAAGACAATCAGCGAATCGTTGTTCGTGGGATAGATCACCAGCATCGAGTTGGCGTAAGTGGTATAGGAATCATTTCCGTCGCCGTCAAAATCATAGACCGTCACACCGCAACCGGTGATAGTGTCGGTACCCGAGTAGCTCAGGTTTACTTGGCCTGGCACAAAAGTCAGCGGACCGACCCAAGGGCTGTAGTCGCCGCCACAGTCGCCGCGCAGGAAAGCCGTATAAAGCGCACCGGGCACCAAGTTGCTAAGCGTTACAGAAGGTTCCGTGGTTGTTTCGGCCACCAGTTGTGTGGTGGCAAGATCGATGGGCAGAGTGTCGTAGATAACCTCCCAGCTCGTGCCGTTGTTGTCTTCCCAGGTGAGCTCGACCCAGTCGATACCCACATTTCCAAGGGCGAAATGGACAGGAGCAATACAGGAAGGTATCTCGCTGACATTGATGTCGTCGATCATCAGCGTGTAGCTGCCGCCGCCGGTGACACGCATAGCCATACGCTCGCCGCTGCCGCTGTACTGGTCGAAATAGACCGTATAGAGGTAGTACGAATTATGCCAGTTGCCACCCGCGCCCGGCGTG
This sequence comes from Bacteroidales bacterium, assembly GCA_016283175.1. GTDB lineage: Bacteria > Bacteroidota > Bacteroidia > Bacteroidales > P3 > Colimorpha. Next base: position 23,433 of record JAEEMK010000073.1, on the reverse strand, counting down.
AGGGCCACCGTGTCGACAGGAACAAAAGTCGAATCGGACTCCACGACGCCGACTTCAAGCATAAAGCTATTGTTCATACAGGCTGCGTAGAACTCGAGCTGCAGCGTGTTGATGTCTTCCATCACAGGCAGGACTGCAATTTCAGTCTGGCCGCTGTTGCTCTCGAATTCGAAGTATATGTTGCCGTTGCGGGCATTCGAGGAATAGTTGTAGACCGAGGGGAATGTGCCGCTGCCGCTGTTGCCGGTGGCGTAGGCCTCCCAGCAGTTGGGAAGGCTACCGTCGGCAGCATCCTCAAAGCCTGTGGCGTAAGGTGTCGGAGTGTAGTCGAAGCACTGGGTGCGGAAAGAGGTATTTACAAAAACCGAAGTGTCGCCGGCACCGCAGAAGGCGCGGACAGAAACATCGTAAAGAGTATTGGAAGCAAGATTGGTGAAAGTGAAGCTGTTGGTATTGGCCATACCATAGATATCGCCGTTAAGATAGACAATCCAGCTGCTCTCCGTGCCGCCAGCCGTCCAACTCAGCGTAACTTCGTCGTTGTCCAGAGCTGCCGTCAGTGCGGTGGGTTTCGGGCAAGTAATGGTACCATACTCGAAGGTGGTCTTCGGCAGGAAGTTGCGGGCATTGCCGCCGCTCGAAGGAAGACCGTTGTAGTTGTAGTTCTGAACCGAAACGCCCGAAAGCGTCACACCGTAGAAATAGCAGTGCGAATAACTGCCCGGAGTGTTGTAGATGTTCACCAGCAGATTGCCGCCGGTGTAGAGGAACGGATTGTCGAATTCAATGTAAGCAACGCCGTTTTCGACAGTGAAGGTTCCTTCCCAGCAGGTGGTAGGGTTGGCATCGTTGACGAAATCAGACAACGTCGACTGAGTCACCACAGCCATCTGAACCGTGAAGGCAGCAGAACCGAAAGAGACCGAAGCGTCTGACGAATAGAACGTCATACTGTTGATCGACTGTCCCACCATCGCCGTAAGCGAGTCGGCAGGATAGATGATCTGGTCTCTGTTGAAATTGTCGGTATACCAGCCGTAAATCGGGACATACTCGTTAGTAACCGTCCCGTCAGCCACCGTCAATGTCTGCTGAGCCTGTGTCACCCACGGCAACAGCATAAGTGCCGAGAGCAACATCATTTTAATAAATTTCTTCATAAACTCGAAATTTTGGTGAATAATTAGTTAATTGAACTTTTAATTTGTTTTTTTAATTCTCATTTTACTATTTACAAGGCAGTTGCAAGAGAATGCAACAGCCTTGATAAAATACAAAAATACAATATATTTTGATAATAGCAACATTTTCAAACAAAATTAAGATAATTTTTACAATTAATGCCGAATGACTCGAATTGTACAAATTGCAATTTATTGAGTCACAACCAAGTTTTTGGGAGTTACGCAGTGCGACATTTGCCTGCTTTTATTGTGGGTTTGGCTACGCAGTGCGACACACTCCGGACAAAGACACTCTGGCCAAAGACACTCTGGAAAGGTGGTACAGGCAGGACACCTTCAAAAAAAAAAGGTTTAAAACTATGAACCAACACTTTACGAATATCGGTGTTTCACAATGTCTTTCAAGGTACGAAGAAGGTGCACAGCATATACCAGCAAAGGCATTTGTACAGTACTTGTACAGTATATGTACAGTATATGTACGCTTCAGAAGCGTACATATACTGTACAAGTACTGTACATATACTGTACATATGACAGGGAATGTATACCGAAATGAACCATAATGGTGCTAAATGCATATAACGAAACACAATGCAACCATTTCGCCTGCAACATTTTGTAGCACAGTATATTGCCGTCGGCTCACAAAGAATGCGGCGACAGATGCATCAATAACATTTCGAAATGCTTGTAAAAAGAAAGTCAGCCAAGAGCCTAATTAGCTCTGTACCAGTCGTAGAGGCGTTTGATTCCTTCGGCGAGCTCCACCGTGTGGTGCCAGCCGAGACGATGCAGGCGCGACGGGTCGGTGAGCTTGCGCGGCGTGCCGTCGGGCTTGGTAGCGTCGAAACGTATTTTGCCACTGTAACCCACAGCGTCGGAAACCATTGCAGCAACGTCGGCAATGCTGTGTTCTATACCTGTTCCGACATTCACAAAGTTGGTGTCGGCTATGCGTGTCTCGCCGGCGACAAGGTCGCCACCTTCGGCATTCACATTTTCAAGCATATAGACACAGGCCGAAGCCATATCCTCGCTCCACAGAAACTCGCGCAGCGGTGTGCCGGTACCCCAAAGCAACAATTCAGAGCCCTGTATTCCGAACCTTGACGACAGTATCTGCGCTACCGTTTCGTAGTCGGCCTCGGCAGCGATGCCTTCGACAGGACGACGGCGCAAATCGTCGAGAAGAGCCTGATGGTCGCTGTCCAACAAGCATTTGGCAAGGTATATCTTGCGCATCATTGCCGGCAGCACGTGCGAACCCACAAGGTGGAAATTGTCGTTGGGACCGTACAGATTGGTGGGCATCACGGCAATGTAGTTGGTGCCGTACTGGCGGTTGAAAGCGTGGCACATCTTCATACCTGCAATTTTGGCCAGTGCGTAAGGCTCGTTGGTGGCTTCAAGAGGCGAAGTCAGCAGGCTTTCCTCACGCATAGGCTGCGGTGCCATCCTGGGATAGATGCAAGTGCTTCCAAGGAAAAGCAGCTTGCTGACATTGTGCCTATAGGCCTCGCCGATAACGTTCTGCTGAATCTGCAGATTATGGAATATAAAATCGGCCGGGCGTGTCGAGTTGGCCATAATGCCACCCACAAGGGCCGCTGCAAGGACGACGACGTCGGGATGTTCGCTGTCGAAGAAGTTACGCACAGCCACAGGATCCAACAGGTCGAGCTGCGCGTGTGTGCGCCCCACGAGGTTGGTGTATCCCTTCTGCTGCAGGATGCTGTAAATTGCCGACCCCACCAAACCGCGGTGGCCGGCGACATATATTTTACTGTCTTTGTTCATTGCGCACTTTCTGCATATCGTTTTCAACCATTATGCGCACCAGCTCTTCAAATGACGTTTTCTGCGGATTCCATCCGAGACGGGTGCGGGCCTTTGTCGGGTCGCCGAGCAGTTGCTCGACCTCGGAAGGACGGAAGAAACGCGGATCGACGACGACGAGGATGCGGCCTGTGGCAGTGTCGATACCCTTTTCGTCGATCCCGCTGCCTTCCCAGCGCAGCTCGATGCCGGCATTGCGGAAGGCAAGAGTAACAAACTCACGCACACTGTGGTTCTCGCCAGTGGCTATCACATAGTCCTCCGGTTCGGGCTGCTGCAGCATAAGCCACATACATTCGATATAGTCTTTTGCATAGCCCCAGTCGCGAAGGGCGTCGAGGTTGCCGAGATAGAGGCAGTCCTGTACGCCGGCGGCAATACGTGCCGCGGCAAGGCTGATTTTGCGTGTAACGAAGTTCTCGCCGCGCCGTTCGCTCTCGTGGTTGAAAAGGATGCCGTTGACGGCGTACATACCATAGGATTCACGGTAGTTCTTGACTATCCAGAAACCGTACTGTTTGGCAACACCGTAGGGCGAACGCGGATAGAAGGGCGTCGTCTCCTTCTGCGGTATTTCCTGCACCTTGCCGTACAGTTCGGAGGTGGAAGCCTGGTAGATGCGGCAGCGGTCGACCATATCAAGTATGCGCACTGCTTCAAGCAATCTGAGGCATCCGACAGCGTCGACCTCGGCAGTGTATTCCGGCACGTCGAAGCTTACTTTGACGTGGCTTTGGGCAGCGAGATTGTATATTTCGTCGGGTTTCACCTCCTGCAGTATGCGTATGAGCGAACTGGAGTCGGTCATATCGGCATAGTGAAGGTTGACGAGGCGTTTTTTGTGCATATCGCGCACCCATTCGTCGAGGTAAAGATGTTCAATGCGGCCGGTGTTGAACGACGAGGAACGTCGCAGAAGTCCGTGGACCTCGTAGCCTTTCTCAAGGAGAAACTCGGCAAGGAATGAGCCGTCCTGTCCAGTTATGCCGGTGATAAGTGCTGTTTTCATCTGTCAGTCTTTTTTGTCAAGGTCACAATAGATACTGTTGTTGCTAATGAACTCGGGAACGATGGATTTCATCTTGGCGACAATGCGGCGGTCGTCCAAAGTGAACATAATATCTTCAAGCTCGCCATATTCGCGGTCGATGTCCTCGAGTTTGTATTTGCGCACTTCGGCACGCAGAATCTTGGGATGGTATGTAGGTATGTTGTTTTCCTTGGTGGCAAGCAGCTCCTCGTAGAGTTTTTCGCCAGGACGCAGACCTATTTCCTTGATTTCAATACCCTTCAAGCCAGAAAGCTGTATCATACGTTTGGCCATATCATAGATTTTGACCGGCTTGCCCATATCGAAGACAAAGATGTCGCCACCCTGGCCCATAGCACCGGCTTCAAGCACGAGGTTGCAGGCTTCGGGGATGGTCATAAAGTAGCGGATGATATCCTTGTGAGTCACCGTGAGAGGACCGCCGGCGGCAAGCTGTTTCTTGAAGAGCGGTATGACACTGCCGTTGGAACCTAGCACGTTGCCAAAACGGGTAGTGACGAAATGGGTCTGGTCGGTGGAACGACTCTGGATGTAGATTTCAGCCATACGCTTGGTGGCACCCATCACATTGGTGGGGTTGACGGCCTTGTCGGTGGAGATCATCACGAACTTTTCTGCTCCGTACTTGATGGCCAGATCGGCTACATTCTTGGTACCAAACACATTGACATAGATAGCCTCGTAGGGGTTCTCTTCCATAAAGGGCACGTGCTTGTAGGCGGCAGCGTGGTAAACGAGGTTGGGACGATACATCTCGAACACCTCTTCCATACGAGCCTGGTCCTTCACATTGGCGATGACGAAGACCATTGAATCGACCGATTTCTTGTAAGGTTCATTGTTTTTGAGTTCAAACTGCAGATCGTACATCGGGGACTCCGCCTGGTCGAGCATTATGATCTTCTTGGGTCTGTACTGCAGCAACTGGCGGCATATTTCACTACCAATGGAGCCGGCAGCACCTGTGACAAGCACGGTTTTGTCGAGAACTTCACGCACCACATTGATATTGTCAATCTTGATGGGTTCACGTTCGAGCAAATCCTCAATCTTGATGTCCTGAATCTGACCGGCAGTGAAACTTCCGTTCATCCACAACGAGATATGCGGTACCGATTTGACAGTCAGGCCGAGGTCGAGACCGCGGTTGGTGATGGCCTGCTTGTGCATAAGGCGGATAGTGGGGATGGCAATGATGAGCTGGGTAACCTTCTTGCTCTCAATGAATTTTGGATTGAGGACGTCGCGGGCACGCATCACAGGAACACTGTCGAGCTGCTGATTGACTTTCGTTTTATCGTCGTCGATAAAAGCAACCACCTTATACTCAGCGTGAAGATCCTGCTTGAGGGCATTGTTTGCAATGACACCGGCAGCACCAGCACCATAGATGACGACATTGACATCACGACGACTGCGCTTGAAATACTGGTTGTAGATGTACAGCAATGAAAAACGCGTGAGAAGCATCATCACAGCCAGCATCAAATAGAGCATCACTACGGCACGGTAGGAAAGCAGGTAATTGGTCGGAACGATGTCTGTCGTATTGTTTACAAAATTGAGTGCAAAACATATCAGCAACGGGATAGCACATACCGTCAAAACACGGAATATGTCGTTGAGACCCATATGGCGGATGATGTTACGGTAAGGTTTCATTATGAGGAACATCAACAGTGTGATTGTCGCCGACACAACAAACTTAACAGCAAGAGCTTTGACAGTGAGTCCCGCAAGAGAGCGTATTGCAAAAGCTTCGGCCATTATAAATGCAAATACAAAGAGCGCCATATCGATTAACAAGACTATCCAACCAGGTGCTGTCGAATGGCGAAATCTTTTGACAAGTTTAAAGAATAATTTGTTAAACATAGAGCTTGAAGTTTTTATAATCTTTACAGTATAATTTTCAATCAGTTACTACAATCTGGCATCCACATCCCCTCGGGGCAGGAAGCCTTTGACATCGTATACCACTCCGGGACGGGGTACATAGTGCCGTATATCAAGTTCCGCAAACTGGTTGTGGGCAACGGCAAGAACAGCAGCATCGAAAGTACCGTTTTCGGGAATTGACGTAAGAAGGTCAATGCCGTATTCATCCTTGACTTTAAGTGCATTGACACAGGGATCTACGACAGTTATTTCGTTTGTATATTGATGAAGAGTATTATATATATCTGCAACTTTGGTATTGCGAGTATCAGGACAGTTTTCCTTGAAGGCAAAGCCAAGAATCAAGATGCGGGCACCCTTAACTTGCACACCACCAAGATTCATATAGTGAATGAGTTGCGTTGCAACATAGGCGCCCATACCATCGTTGAGACGACGAGCATTGTACATAACTCGTGGCAATACACCATAAACCTGCGCCTTTTCAATCATATAATAAGGGTCGACACCTATGCAGTGGCCACCAACCAAACCCGGTTTGATGCGGATGAAGTTCCATTTTGTGGAAGCCGCTTCAAGGACATCGCCTGTATCTATGCCCATAGCAGCAAAAATCTTTGCAAGTTCGTTGATAAATGCAATGTTGACGTCACGTTGGCAATTTTCAACAATCTTGGAGGCCTCGGCCACACGGATGGATGGTGCACGGTGGGTGCCGTTCTTCAACACGCTATTGTACAATGCGTCGACAAAGTCGGCCGCTGCCGGAGTGGAGCCGGAGGTAACCTTACAAATCGACTCGACAGTGTGGCACTTGTCAGAAGGATTCACGCGTTCGGGGCTATATCCAACAAAGAAATCCACATTGTAGCGCAAACCTGAAGTCTTTACAAGCACGGGCACACAATCCTCTTCGGTTACGCCGGGATAGACGGTTGATTCATAGATCACAACATCGTTTCTTTTCAAAACAGCACCAACAGTATTACTTGCACCGATAAGCGGTTTAAGATCAGGCAGATTGTTGTCGTCAACTGGCGTGGGAACAGCAACGATGAAAACATTGCACTCTTTCAATGCCTCCGGCTTGTCGGCAAGTTTCAACCTGCCACTTTGCAGTGCCGTTTGCAGTTTAGCTGACTCTACTTCAAGAGTTGAGTCGCAAGCCTTTGCAAGTTCGGCGATACGAAGACTGTTGCAATCATATCCCACTGTCGGATAACGCGACGCAAACATAGTGGCAAGCGGAAGTCCCACGTAGCCCAAACCTACAATACCAATATGTATGTCTTCTGTCTTTATCATATCGCCGAAGTTATCGTTTCTATCTCTTGGTCAGTCAAATATGGATGCATTGGCAGAGAGAGTACGGTCTGCGTGAGCCGCTCGGAGACCGGGCAAGGCTGCTGCAGAAAGGCAATGGAGGCAAACGCCGCTTGCTGCGACATAGTGCGCGGATAGTAGACTGCCGACGGGATGCCAGCGGCTTTCAGGCGCGCCTGAAGTGCGTCGCGGCTGTCGGTCTGGATGGTGTATTGTGCATACGAGGATGTAACTGCCGGTGGCACGATAGGCAATGTCACCTTTCCTCGTAAAAGGTTATTGTATTTGTCTGCTATGTGTTGTACAGCCTTGAGTTCGTCGTCGAAATGCCTTAGTTTCACCTGAAGCACAGCGGCTTGAATGGTGTCAAGACGTGAGTTGAGACCTATACGGATATTGTCATATTTGTCAGCGCCTTTGCCGTGCACGCGCAGTGAGCGCAGCAAGGCAGCCCAATCGTCATTGTCGGTAAAGAGTGCTCCGCCGTCGCCATAACAACCCAACGGCTTGGCCGGGAAGAACGATGTGGTGCCTATATCGCCGAAAGAGCAGGCCTTCCTGTCCCCAATAGAGCCGCCAAAGCCCTGTGCACCGTCCTCTATGAGGTGCAGGTTCAATCCTTTGCATAGCAGCTCGAGGTCGGTAAAGTCGGCCGGCTGGCCGAAAAGGTCGACGGCTATAACCGCCGCAGGACGCAGGTCCGTATGACTTTTTACGTAGGTTATTTTTTCGGACAGATCGTCAACATCAATATTGAAGTCATCCACACACACATCTACAAATATCGGCGTGGCACCAACAACAGCTACAGCCTCGGCCGTAGCAAAAAAGGTAAAATCGGGTACAAAGACAGCATCGCCCTTTCCGATACCCAATGCAACCAGTGTCATACGCAGAGCATCAGTTCCATTGGCGCAGGTAATGCAATGTTTCACCCCAACATAGTCAGCAAGATGTTGTTCCAGTTCAGCAACAGTATCGCCGAGAATAAAAGCTCCTTTCGAAACCGTTTTTAGCAACGCCTCGTCGATTTCGGCCTTCATCGCCTCATACTGTCTATGTAGGTCACGAAACTGCATACTATTCTTTAACCCTTCCTATTATTTTTGCCGGCACCCCGGCTACAATTGCATAATCCGGAACATCCTTTGTCACAACAGCACCTGCAGCTACCATAGCCCTGCGTCCAATGGTGTGGCCGCAGACAATCGTGCAGTTGGCGCCCAATGAGGCACCTTCCCTAACAAGCGTTTTCTCGTAGTTGCCATTCACCGAACGGTCAGCACGTGGCAACAAGACATTGGTAAATACACAACTGGGGCCAAGAAACACATTGTCTTCAATCTCAACACCCTCATATACAGATACGTTGTTCTGTATACGTACACCATTCCCTATCGAAACATTGTTGCCGATGTTGACATTTTGACCCAAAGAGCAGTTTTCACCTATGCGAGCACCACTTTGGATATGGCAGAAATACCATACCTTTGTACCAGCGCCGATGACAACATCGTCGTCTACATAGCTACTCTCGTGTATAAATGGGGCATCAGTCATATTATGATTCTATAATCTGTATTTATCAATTAGTCCAACCAAATGGGTGCGGCGTCAACGGCTGTCTGGCAAGGGGATGATAGTCACCTTGAAGGCCTACAGGCTGCGAATTGCGAATGTCGTGAACAATCTGTATGCATTTACGTGCTTCAGAGATTGAGAAGCCTCGTCCCGCAAGGATATTCTCGTAGCTTTTGGTATGCAGTTCTGTGAAACCTTCACTGAACTCGAATGCATTGCCATCTACAAACAGTGTTCTGTAAGTACGTTGACCCTTGCTGCGCACTTCGGCTGGAAGATGTTCAGAATTGATGCTTAAAAAATAACGCACCCGTGCCTTCTCCAATTCAAGCATCCCTGCCACACGGTCGTGTGATGCGACGTGGACAACACTACGTTTTACGTCTCCAAAAATCCAACTCAACATATCATAGAAATGGACACCGATATTAGTTGCCACTCCACCGCTTTTGTGTATGTCACCCTTCCAAGATGCATAGTACCAGTTTCCACGCGAAGTAATATATGTCAAATCAACATCATAGACCTTGTTCTCAGGGCCATTAAGTATTTTTTCGCGCAAGGCCACAACTGATGGGTGCAAGCGAAGTTGCAAGATGGTATAAGCCTTGTGTCCAGTCTCTTTCTCCACGCGTTCCAGGCCATCAATATTCCAAGGATTCAGAACTACCGGTTTTTCGCATATCACATCTGCTCCCAGACGCAAACCATAACGCGTATGTGCGTCGTGCAGATAGTTGGGTGTGCATACTGACACATAGTCAATTGCCTGTCCCCTACCCTTCAACAAGCTGTTGTGGCGATCAAAGAGTTCCTGTTCAGTAAAAAATGCCGTTTCAGGGAAATAGCTGTCCATTATTCCGACACTGTCACTCTTGTCATAGGCCGAGACAAGGCGGTTGCCAGTCTCTTTGATAGCCTTGAGATGACGCGGAGCAACATAGCCCCCAACACCGATGATGGCAAAATTCTTCATTTGATTGTGTGAGATATTGAGGGTAGGCGTCGATCGTCAATAAAGTTAGTCACCCAGTTGCTGAATTTATTCAATCCTCGACTGCGACGCAAACAACGCTTCACAATAATAGTGTAAAACCGACGATTGTTCTTTTTACAGTAAGACAACAAGAAATATGGACCCCAGATAAACAAAATACCAGCAAAAAGGACAATAAAGTACTGCAGTTCGGTGTTCAATCCCATATCGGCAGAGATGAGCCAAACAGCAAGAACGGCAATATCGTTTAATATAATCTTGATTGTGGCAAGGAGATGGCACATACCTGAATCTACATAGATATGATGCAGATGAGTGCGGTCTGGCTGAAAAGGCGAATGACCATTCATTACACGCACAACGACCACCCTTATCGTATCTAATATCATAGCAGAATACAAAGCCAACATAAAGCTTACGAAATAGTCATCAACAAGCAGAGTATTGTCCAAGAAATAACAAGAGTCAGGACAAGCCGACGTATAAACAAACAATCCAAGGGCAAGTGAGCCGGAATCGCCCATATACATCTTGTAACGTTTTGAGAAAACATTAAAGACGAAGAAGGAAGACAAAAAACCACATATCATATAGGAGATCAACGCTTGCGTAACAAAGCCGTGACGCATATTCCAGTATCCTGTCACGATTGCTGCAAGCAGACCAAGACCTGATGCAAGTCCGTCAATACCGTCAGTAAAATTGACAGCATTGAGCAACAGCAGTCCTGTGAATAGAGTAAGTATCAGAGAAAGCCACCACGTCAAACCATCCAATCCAAACAATCCAAACAATGAATTGACACCATAACTACCGCCATAAAACAGCAGCAATATTGCCATTATCTGCAAGACCATCTTGAACTTCCAACTGAGACCTATATTATCGTCGAGCAAACCAAAACTGTAAAGAATAAACATCACACACAATGCAGGATACAAGTCACTAATATTATAAAACAAATTGATTATAATAGAAGTAACACTTATTGCGAGGACCATCACCGTTCCGCCCATCACAGCAACGGGGCTGTCCTGCTTCTTACGAGCATTCGGCGAATCCGTCAAACGTTTGCGACGAGCAAGAAGCACAACCATCGGTAGCACTATAGGCACTATTATTAATGGTATTAACGCAGCAATAAAATATAGTAATTCAGTGGTCATATGGGATACAAAATCAAATGACGATAATACATTTAGCGGTTTTATAGATGAGGACAGGATAATATGTAGAGGGGGGGGGTATAGCATTGAAAATCAATTATTGACAAATCATATTTATACTTTTATCTATTACTGTACATAGATTCATAGTATTTCTCGTATTCGCCACTGGTGATGTTGTCCATCCATTCTTGGTTGTCGAGATACCATCTAACAGTCTTTTCAATTCCCTCTTCAAACTGCAGGCTGGGTTCCCAACCAAGTTCACGCTGCAATTTGCTGCTGTCTATGGCGTAACGCATATCGTGGCCCGCACGGTCGGTCACATAGGTTATAAGATCCATATCCTCACCTTCTTTACGACCAAGCAGTCGGTCAACAGTGTTTATAAGGACCTTGATGATATCTATGTTTTTCCACTCGTTGAATCCACCAATGTTGTATGTCTCGGCAATTTTACCCTTGTGGAAGATAAGGTCAATGGCTCGTGCGTGGTCTTCGACATAAAGCCAGTCACGTACATTCTCACCTTTGCCATAAACAGGAAGCGGACGGCGATGACGGATATTGTTGATGAACAACGGTATCAGTTTTTCAGGGAACTGATATGGCCCATAGTTGTTCGAGCAATTGGTGACAACAGTAGGAATTCCGTATGTATCGTGAAATGCTCGCACAAAGTGGTCGCTGCTGGCCTTGGCAGCCGAATAAGGACTATGGGGCATATATTTTAAGTCTTCGGTAAAGAACTTATCTCCATATGCCAGATGGTGTTCACCACTCGATGCCTTGGTCGAGAAAGGAGGCTTGATTCCTTCAGGATGCGTCATCTCGAGAGCACCATAGACCTCGTCGGTCGAAATATGATAGAAACGTTTGCCTTCATATTTTTCAGGGAGCGACTCCCAGTAGAGTTTGGCGGCTTGAAGCATACTGAGCGTACCCATAACGTTGGTGCGAGCAAACGTAAACGGATCCTTGATACTGCGGTCCACGTGACTCTCAGCGGCAAGGTGTATCACACCATCAATATGCTCCTTCTGCATAAGCGCATAGATTGTATCAAAGTCACAGATATCAGCCTTGACAAACGTGTAGTTAGGCTTGTTCTCAATATCCTTTAGATTGGCAAGATTACCAGCATAGGTCAGTTTGTCGACGTTAAAGATATGGTAGTTCGGGTATTTGTTGACAAACAAACGGACTACGTGTGTTCCAATAAAACCGGCGCCACCGGTAATGATAATGTTCATATTGCTTCGGGTTTAAAGTGTTTATTCTATTATCAATTATCTTGTATTAAATTGTTTAGGCATTTCTCCAAGGAAACAGTCCAATGGGGAATCTCAATGCCAAAGGTGGTTTTTATTTTCGTTTTGTCGAGCACAGAATAAGGCGGACGATTCACCTTGCTTGGGAACTCGCTACTGTGACAGGGCATAATCTTACAACCGTCAATGTTGGCTTGTCGGGCAATCTCGACAGCGAAGTCATACCAACTGCATACTCCTTCGTTGCTATAATGATATATACCATCCCTGCCACGATAGCTTTCATTCTCAACCATATCAAATATAACACGAGCCAAATCACCAGCATAAGTCGGTGTTCCAGTTTGGTCAAAAACGACATTCAGGCGCTCCCTTTCAGACATAAGTCGCAACATAGTACGGACAAAATTATTACCATACTCACTATAAAGCCAACTTGTGCGAATCAGAACATAATGGCAGCCAACTTCTGCAATCGACTGCTCGCCGTGCATCTTTGTACGTCCATAGGCCCCTGTCGGATTGAGTTTTGCCTCTTCGCCGCAAGGCGAATTGTAATTGCCTCCTCCGAAGACGTAATCTGTCGAGATATGTATCAGCATACCACCACTGACCTTCATAGCATCAGCCAGATGGCGAACAGCATAGTTGTTGATCTGTTCTGCATCCGATTCCTCGTCTTCAGCCCTGTCGACATTGGTGTAGGCAGCACAGTTAACAACGACATTTATGCCGTTTGTGAGTACAAAATTTAGTACAGCATCACGACGAGTGATATCCAGTTGATCAACATCTGTGAAAAAATAGTGATGTTGCGAACTGTCACCAAGCAGTCGCAGATGGCTGCCCAACTGTCCGTTAGCTCCTGTCACCAGGATATTCATTGGTTTTGTCCTCCTAAATCTTTCAACAACGGATGATTCTTATCTTTTTCAGACAGGATGACCTTGTCGGCAGGTATTTGCCAATCTATGGCCAAGTCCGGATCATTCCAGGCTATGGCACCTTCGCTGGCAGGATTGTAGAAGGCATCGCATTTATATTGAAACACCACCTCGTCGCTAAGCACCGCAAAGCCGTGAGCCAAGCCTTTGGGTATGAAAAACTGGCGGTGACTGTCTGCCGACAGGCGCACAGCAACATATTTACCGAATGTTTCCGAATTTGGTCTGATATCTACTGCCACATCCAGCACCTCGCCTTTCACGACACGCACCAGCTTGCTCTGTGCATACGGCGGACGCTGGAAATGCAATCCACGAATAACTCCATAACGCGACTTCGACTCATTGTCCTGCACAAAATGCACTTTAAAGCCGGTTTTCTCCTTGAACTCTTTCTCATTGAAACTTTCAAAGAAATATCCGCGCTCATCGCCATACACAGCAGGCTCCAAAATCAAAACTCCCGGTATCTCTGTCTTTATTATATCCATTATACAATATATACATTAATTATTTAATCAAGCCCAGCAGGTACTGACCATACTGGTTATTTGCCATCGGCTCGGCAATGCGTCGTAACTCTTCGGCTGTTATCCAACCTTTTTCGTACGCTATGCTCTCCAGACAAGCAATCTTCAGACCTTGACGTTTCTCGATGACCTCAATGAACGTCGAGGCCTCCGACAACGAGTCGTGCGTGCCAGTATCAAGCCAGGCAAACCCACGTCCAAGCAGCTTAACCTTCAAATCCCCATCTTCAAGGAACGACTGGTTCACACTGGTGATTTCCAATTCACCGCGTGCCGAAGGCTTTATGCTTTTAGCAACACGAACGACCTTGTTGGGATAGAAATAAAGTCCAACGACGGCATAGTTTGATTTCGGTTCCTTGGGCTTCTCCTCTATCGAGAGCACATTGCCCTGCGTGTCAAACTCTGCCACACCATAGCGCTGTGGGTCGGCAACCCAATATCCAAATACAGTGGCCTTTCCTTCCTCGTCGGCAGCTGTCACAGCCTCACGCAACAGGCGTGAGAACCCATTGCCTTGGAAAATGTTGTCACCCAATACAAGACAAACAGAATCGTCGCCGATGAATTCTTCACCGATGATGAATGCCTGTGCCAGACCGTCGGGTGACGGCTGTTCAGCGTATGAAAAACGTACGCCATAATCGCTGCCGTCGCCAAGCAAGCGCTTGAATGCCGGCAAATCGAACGGTGTCGAGATAATCAGTATATCGCGTATGCCAGCCAACATCAAAGCCGAGATTGGATAGTACACCATCGGCTTGTCATAGATGGGCAGCAGCTGTTTACTGACACCTTTTGTTATAGGATACAGGCGGGTCCCAGACCCGCCTGCCAGCACTATTCCTTTCATCTCTATTACTCCTTCTCCTTCTTATCGCTGTCGTCGCCATAGCCATAACCGTAGCCATAGCCATAGCCGTAACCATAGCCATAACCGTAACCATAGCCATAACCGTAACCATAGCCGCCATATCCGCCGTAGCGTTTCTTGATAAGCGGAGTATCGGTCAAAACAACAGCCATATTCTTGAATTTCTGTTTGTCATTGAGCTCCTGTATGAACGGGAATGCAGCCTTGCTGAGCTTGCCGACACGCATAATGTACATCGTCAAGTCGGCCGAGCGGTTCACTATAGCCGAGTCAGCGACAATCTGTGCAGGTGTCGAGTCGAGAATGATGTAATCATATTTCTCACGCAGGTATTCCACCAGTTTCTCAAAGCGGCCGTTCATCAACAGCTGCGTAGCGTTGGGAGGAGTCTTCTCACATACAATGTAGTCGAGATTCTCCGAAGCATCACTCTTGGTGATGATTTTCTCTATGTCTTCCTCCTTGCCCAACAGGTAGTGGATTATACCCATTCGGTTGTGACGGTCGATGGTCTTCGAAGTACTGCGTTTGCGCAAGTCAAGGTCGAGCAGAATTGTCTTCTTGCCCGTATATGCAAGCGAGAGCGACAAGTTGATGGACACAAACGACTTACCTTCGCCAGGCATCGTCGACACCGTCTGCAGCACCTTCTTGCTCTCGTCGTTAAGGAAGAACGGAATGTTAGAATGCAGTATTCGGAACGCCTCCGTAACAGTATCAGTACCGTTGGCAGTGACAATAACCTCGTCCTTGGCACGGCTTTCGGGCTTTTGCGGAATCTCGGCCAACACAGGAATGGTCATTGCTTTCTCAACGTCGGGTTTACCGCGCAACTTGGTGTTGAAGAATGACATCAGGAACATAACAGCAGCAGGAATACCCAAACCAAGGATGAGGCCAACCAGAGCAAACATCATCAGGCTCGGTTTCACACCCACCTGCTGGGCACTCTCCACAACTTTGGCGTTGGGCACGGTGGCGGCAAGGGTCAGAGCATTCTCTTCACGTTTGCTCAACAGGTAGAGATACAGCTCCTCCTTGATTTTCTGCTCACGGCCAACCTCGGTGACAGCCTTCGATGTTGTAGGCATATCGTTGATACGTCTCTGCATCATCTGCTCCTGGCGTTTTGCACCCGACAGTTTGACATTGATGGAATTGATCAAGTTGTTAATGGATGCCAAAATGGCTTCACGTGTATTCTGAAGCTCCTTGGCGGTGTTGATAACATTGGGATGGTTGGGACCAGCACCCTGAACAAGTTTCTGATAGCTCAGCAACTGACTGTTATAAACAGCAATCAGATTGGTAACGGACGGGTCGCTGATTATCAGCGACGGTATCAGGGCATTGTCGTTTTCGTGGTTGCTGACGTGTTCCTGAACCATCTTGATTGCAGCAAGCTCAACCTCAAGCGAGGCAACCTCGTCGGCATACTTCATACCTGATTGAAGCACCGTACCGCTTGCTGCCGTAAGGTCGGTGACGTTGGCACTCTTCTGCAGACCCTCGATGCGGGCATCGACAGCACTAAGCTCACTAAATATCAAAGCAATACGATCGTCAATAAACTTCTCTGTCTTTTCAGCGACAATGTTCTTGTCGTTGATGGCATCCTCGTTGTACACAGCAATCAAGGTGTCAATCACCTGAATGGTTCTCAAGGCATTGGCATCGTGGTATCCAATATTAAGAATCGAAGCCATCTTGTCGGCTCTCGATACGTCCAGACGAGCCCTCATACCGCGAGCGATGTCATAAAGCGGAGTGAGGCCCATATCGAATGTGACATCAATGTCTCTCTCCTTGTCGAAAGACTCCATCTTTTCAATCGAGAAACCGGCATATTCGTTGATATTGACAATCTGGTTGAAAGCGGCCTTCTTCTTCTCGCCTTTCACTCTATGGCCGTTCAACGACGTGAGACGATAGATGAAATTGTTGTCGTCTACCGGTGTAACCTCCATTGTCATAGCCAGTTTCACACTGTCGACCTGCTTGTTGTAGACCTCCAGATGCATAGGGCTGTCCTTGTAGTAGCTGACTTTTTTGAACGTGTTGCTGCGAGAACACCAGCTGTTCATACCCAGACGTTCAGCCGTCTTCATCAAAAGCGGAGTCGACTTGATGATATACATCTCGTTCTCAAGCGACAAACCGCTGTTATTGAATCCCATATTGGCAAATATGGCATCCATATTCTGTCCCTTGTAGCCCTTGCTGCCACCTTCGTCGCGAAGCAGTATCTGACCGGTGGCGCTGAAGGTTTTGGGTTTTGATTTGTAGACAAAAGCGGTGATGACAAGACAGACAAACACCGAAATAACAAACCAGTACCAGTTGTTCAGGACGATGAATATCAATTCTTTTATCGATACACCATTTTCGTTCTCCTGTGCAGGGTTCTGGTTTTGCGTTTGGTTCAAAATTTGATTGTTATCCATAGATTTTCCTATTTTTTCAATTACGATTGCTATTACCTGTTGTTATAGTACTTGCTCAAAGTCCAGTAGTAGAACATTGACGACAGCACCGAAATCACCGACAGGCCGCTCGAGATGTATGTCATAACTATCGGGTCGCGGTCGGCGTTGCGGCGGGTCTTCTTGTTGGGTTCGACATAAACCACATCGTTCTGGTGCAGATAGTAGTACGGCGAGTTGAAGACATCCTTCGAAGCAAGGTTCAGCGAACCTATGATGCGCTTGCCGTTTTCCTCGCGAATGATGGTGACATTCTCGCGCTGGCCGGTGATTTTCAAGTCGCCAACCATACTCAAAGCCTCAAAGATGGTTAGTCTCTCACCTTGAACGACAAGCTGACCTGGGCGGGCCACATCGCCGAGCACACACACGCGAAAGTTCATCAGCTTGACCGTCACCACAGGATCGACCACGTGACCATCGGCTTTCAGACGGTCTTCCAGCATCTTGGCCAACTCATTGTGAGTCAAACCCAAAACCTTAACCTTGCCTAGCACGGGAAAGATGATGTATCCATCCTGATTCACAAGATAGCCCTGCACAGCACCCGAGCCAGGGTTCATAACAGTACCATCGTTGACTGCTATCTTGTTGGTTTCCTGATTAAAGAGGACTGTTGCCAGAGGTGTCTGGCTTTCGACATAGATGTAGAGAATGTCGTTGGCCTGGATACCCTTCGAAAACTCGCCTTCAAGGGCCATCACCGAGTCGCGGGCGGCATCCTTGACATAGGCAATGTCGCGTTGCTGCCGACACGAAACCGTCAGTAACAGCAGGCCGGCAATTGGCAGTAGGAGTCTGAACTTCTTTTGCATTTTGTCTATTTTTATTATTGTTTTACTGATTTAATTTATCAATACAAATCAACAAAACCACCGTCAAATCTCTGCAAAACAAGGATTTTGCCACCATTTGCAGAAACAGCAGGCGGAATTATTACTCTGCAAAGATAAAGATTTTTCCTTACTCGGCAAAATATTTTTTCCAAAAAACACTTTTCATCCCTTTCACAAACCGAGGGCAAAACCAAAAAACTGACAAAATGTCAGTTGCATTTTCAGTTCAAAAAGCCCTAAAAAGGGTCAAAAATCCGAAGAAATAATTGCCTGATTTCCATATATCATCTTCTTATCAAATTCTACCTAAATTTTTATCAAATTCTAATCAAACTTTACAAAGGAAAAATATGATTAGTCTTTGATAAAAATTTGAAAATAGATTCATACCTGACAAAATGTCAGTTGTTCTTACAGGGGTATTTTTGCGGTTGCGACGCAATTTTATCGACCACTATACGTTAAAGCTTAAAACATCTTGAAATGGAATCCTTTCTCCACTCGGTAGCACAACGTATATGGACTGAACATCAGCACGATATAGACCGCGTAATTGTAGTTTTCAATAATCGACGCGCCGGACTTTTCCTAAGAAAGCATCTTGGTGCATTAAGCGAAAAGCCA
The DNA here is from genome assembly GCA_016283175.1 of Bacteroidales bacterium. GTDB lineage: Bacteria > Bacteroidota > Bacteroidia > Bacteroidales > P3 > Colimorpha. The sequence goes on along the minus strand of JAEEMK010000073.1, from coordinate 4,831 downwards.
TTCTTCCTGCCAAAAATCACAGGAATTGACGAACTTGTCTCAATACTTGGCAATCAACAGATTGTACCGCACGAATTTTTGCTTTTCGAACTTTACGACATACATAGGAAGATGGATGGTGTGGCACGCCGTTTCGAGACCTTTGAGGAGTTCATCTCGTTCGGTGAAATGATGATCGGCGACTTCTCCGAAATCGACCTATATTGCGTCGATGCGCGCCAGCTGTTCAGCCACATCGAGGAACACAATCGCCTGGGCGAGTGGGATGTTAGCGGCAAAGAGCTTTCAGAGTTTCAAGAAAAGTACCTGAACTTCTACAAATCTCTTTTCAATTATTACACCGAACTGCAAAACCGCCTGAAAGCAAAACGCCAAGCCTATACCGGAATGGCCTATCGAAATGTGGCAGAACAGATTGATTCTTTGGTAGATAGTCTCGATTGCAGCCACATCTACTTTGTCGGGTTCAACGCTCTGTCAAACAGCGAGGCACGCATAATTGAATGCTGTGTGAGGCGCGGCATCGGCTCCCTGCTGTGCGACGGCGACGAATACTATTTTTCCGACGACACACAGGAGGCGGGCAACTTCCTGCGCGCCAATGCAAAAAGATTTCCAAACATAGGTGGATTCGACAATCATTTCGCACAAAAAGAGAAGACAATACACATCATCAACTGCCCCGAAAATGTGTTGCAAGCCAAGGCTACTGGACAGATTATCCGGCAGTTGATGAGTAACACCGACCAAGTTGCGAAAGCCCAGGATACAGCCATTGTCCTTGCCGACGAGAAACTGCTGCTCCCTGTGCTCAACTCGCTGCCCGAGCAGGTGAAGTCGACAAATGTAACAATGGGATATCCCTTCGTCCTGTCCGACGTCAACAACCTTGTTACCAATCTGCTGGCGCTATACTGCAATGTACGCAACAACAAGTTCTACCACGTCGACATAACAAATGTCCTTTCCGATGTTTTAATTGCCAAATATCTGGAAGCCAAAGATATCTATGCCAGCATCACCGACTTTATAAACCAGCAGAAGATAATCCGCTTCACTAAAGACGACATCGCATTGATGCTCAGAAAAAAAGACAAATACGAGCATTTGATGTTCCTTTTTGAAAACACCTCACCGACTGTCGACGAGGTACTGTCAATGCTGCGACGCCTGTTCACTTTGCTCACCACCGAAAATGTCTTCGACGGCAACACCAAAGAAAAAGAATCATTAGCCTGTTTCATACAGATTGCCAACTATTTGGAAGAATTGCAAAAACCGCAGAAATACATCGAACGACTTGAGACTTTGCAAAAAATATATCAACGTTTGGCACAGCGTCGATCGGTGGCCTTCTACGGCGAGCCGCTGCAAGGTCTGCAGCTACTTGGTATGCTTGAAACAAGAAGCCTCGATTTCAGGCACCTCATAATGCTTTCTGTCAACGAAGGCACATTGCCGGCAAGCAAGAAGGACAACTCACTGATTCCATTGTCATTGAAACGCATTTACGGGATACCGACGATTGAGGAGAAAGACGCAGTTTATGCATATAATTTCTATCGTTTGATACAGCGTTCCGACGAGGTTTGGCTGCTATACAGTTCCGATGCCGAAGGACTTGGCAAAGGCGAACCAAGCCGATTCATTCTACAGATAAAGAATGAGTTGGCAATGCGACATCCAAACATCAAAGTCCAAAATGAAGTTGTCGTCGCCAACAACCATCCTATGCCCGATTCCGGCAAAATACAGGCGGTAAAAAAAGACGGCATAACGCTACAGGGAATCAACGAATTGGCAAAAAAAGGCCTGTCACCGTCAGCATTGAACCGCTACAGAGGGTGTCCTATGCAGTTTTTCTATAGCGACATACTCGGTGTGCAGGAGCGGAAAGAATTAAGCGAAGATTTGGAATCCAATGAGTTGGGCACCTTTATCCACGAAGTACTGAAAGACATCTACCTTCGCGACAGCGACAGGATTGTCAAAGCCGCAACACTCGAAGACGCCCTGAGGGAAATTGACACCCTGGTCGATTCCAGCTTTCAAAAAGAGGTTCTGAAAGGTCGCAGCGACGAAGGCAAAAACCATCTTTACAGCGAAGTGGCGAAAATGCAGCTTTCCCATTTCCTAAAAAAGGAGATTGAGTCGATAAAAAGAGGTAAGCGCATAGAAATCAGCCTCGTTGAAGATGCAATGAGCAACACGCTCATTGTGGCGCAAAAAGGTGTTCCGCAGGAGGTTGTAGTCAAAGGCATAGCCGATCGAGTCGATATTGTGGACGGAATGCTTCGCATTGCCGACTACAAATCGGGCAGAGTAGAGCAAAAAGAGCTGGCCGTCGCCGATGCCGAGCCTGACCCTCACAAGGTGCCGGACAAGTGGTTCCAGGTTATGACCTACGCCTGGCTCTACTGTCACAAACACAACTACAACGGTCCTTTCACGGCAGGCATTTTCCCACTGCGTGCTCTGTCGTCCGACTTTATGTCCGTTGGCTGGGAAGGCGCAAAAGAATTAAATCACAGCCACATAGAGCGCTTCGAGGAACTGATGGGAAAATTGCTGACAGAGCTGCTTGACCCATCTGTAGACATCGTTGCCACACCCGATAAAAACAAATGCATCTATTGCCCCTTTACTCGCATTTGCGACAGCAAAATCACGAAATAAAAAAGTCACAAACAGATTTTTTTCTTTAAAAAGAACGATATATAAAAAAATATATGTAACTTTGCAAGTTCAACAAAGCATACATTTTCGAGCCGGCAAAGGCTTGAAATTTCAATGTATATAATTATAAATCTGATAGTAATACAAAAAGAACTTTAACCAGATATATGGTTGCAAAAAACAAAAAAGAGTCACGTTTTATGAAAAAAACAATCTTTTCCGTCTTCCTGATGTCTCTTCTGCTGGTAGGTTGCAGCGGTTTGTCGAAAATGAAATCCGACAGCAAAAAGGTACGTTACCAGGCCACTCCCAACCCCGTTGAGACACGCGACGACAAGGTCATTGTAAAATTTGTCGGCTCCATCCCCGAAAAATACTTCAACAAGGGCGCCGCAGTGTTCATCCAACCTGTCTTCACGTGGGAAGGTGGTTCAATACCTCTGGATCCTGTCACCCTGAAAGGTGAGAACGTCAACGGCGAAGGCATCACCATCAACTACGAGAACGGTGGCCGCTTCACATACACCGACGAATTCGACTTCAAACCCGGTATGGAAACCGGTCGTGTAACACTGGCGCCTGTAGCCTATCAAGCTTCAACCACCGACGACGAAGCCAAATTTGCCGATGAAATCCAGCACAAGACCGTCACATTCCCGACAGTGCTCATCTCCGACGGTGTCAACAACACCTCTTCGTGGGTCAACATTCGCGGCAATATTTCCATATCGCCTGTCAACTACAACAAGACCCAGGGCGTCATCGAAACCGCTGATATCTACTTCCCCAACGGCCTTTCGACACTCGACTGGAACTTCCAAATGAACCGCACATTCAACAGCAAAGCACAGCTCGAAGAGCTGCGCCGCATAATGCTTGAAAACGGACTGCCCAAACAAATCACCATCACAGGATGGGCATCACCTGAAGGCGAGGAGACCAACAACGTCGGTGTCAGCAAGAACCGCGCCGAGGTTGCAACCGTGCAAATCAAGCGTGTTCTTGACGACGTACTGAACACTATGGCCAGCCGCAAACAAGTTCCCGCCTACGAAGTCGACCACTACAAATACGAACTGCAGAAGCAGATTGTCGTCTCTACCCGCGCTGCCGGTGAAGACTGGGTTCACTTCGTCATTATGGTCGAAGAGTCCGACATTCAAGACAAACACGCTATCGTCAACATCGTCGAGACCCAGCAGAACCTTATCAAACGCGAGCAGATGATAAAGAATATGGCAGAGACCTATACACAGCTCAACACCGACATCTTCCCCAACTTGCGTCGTGCCCAGATAGCTCTTTACTACAGCGAGGCTCGCAAGACCGACCCCGAGTTGGCAAAGCAGGCAACCCTCAACCCCGCCAAGCTGACCTTCGACGAGCTGATGTACGCTGCCTATATCAACTACAACTACGAAACCAAACTGAAATACTACAAGTGGGCTACCGAAAACTACAGTGCTGAATGGGCTGGATGGAACAATGCCGGTGCCGTATCATTCTATTTGGGCGACTATGCAGAAGCCGAACGCTATCTGAATATGGCTCGTCAAATCAATCCCCACAACCCCGACGTGCTGAACAACACCGGTCTTCTCTGTCTGGCTCAAAAGGACTACGCTTTGGCCAAATACTACTTCGAAGAGGCCGAGCGCCAGGGCAGCACCGATGCCGAGACCAACCTGCCTATCCTCAACCTGAAGAAGGGCGACTATAAAGCTGCAGAAAAACAACTAAAAGGAAGCACTTGCAGTTTCAACTTTGCTTTTGCACAGCTGATGAACGGTGAGACCAGCAACAGCATCCGCACCCTCGACTGCTGCCTCGACCAAAACGCCGATGTCTTCTACCTACGCGCAGTAGCCTATGCCCGCCTGGGTGACAAGGTCAACGCATTGAAGAACCTCAAGGTGGCTTGCGACGAAGAGTACAACTACAAGGAGCGTGCTGCCGTCGACACCGAGTTCAAAGCCTACTGGGACGACGAGGAGTTCAAGCTGATTGTAAAACTCTGGTAATGATAAAACGACAGATTCCCAATATCATAACTCTCGCCAACCTCCTCTGCGGAGTGTTGGCGAGTTTTTCTGCAGCCATAGGGGACATAAGTAGTGCCGCTTTGCTCATCTGCCTCGGCATCTTCTTCGACTTC
>JAEEMK010000072.1 GCA_016283175.1 Bacteroidales bacterium | reverse complement strand
TGACACAGGACACCTCTTTTACCGCATATTTTAGAGAGGAAAGAGACTTCCTTGTTCAGCTTTATAGCAACAACGACGAATGGGGCAGCGTCGACGGCGATGGCTACTATCCTGCCAATTCGACGGTCACCATCAGTGCAATACCGGCCGACAAATACCTTTTCGACCGCTGGGACGATGGCGGATGGCAGAACCCGCGCACATTCACGCTGACGCAGGACACCGCCTTCACGGCCATCTTCGCACCCGATCCCTCGCAAATCGGCATTGATGAAAACGGTTTGGAGCAGGGACTCACAATGTCGCCCAACCCTGTCAGCGGACTGCTGACGGTCAACATTGGTAACGGCGATAACTTTACGGTCGAAATCATCGACCTGCGCGGAACCACTTACAAACAAGACTCTTTCAGCGGCCCGACCGCAACCCTCGACATTTCCCAGTTACCCACCGGCACCTACATCGTCCGCGTCAGCACCAACAACGGCACGGCATACAAGAAACTGGTGGTGAAATAGTTTGTTGATACGTTGATATGATGATATGGGAGTTAAAGATACACTACCACCTTAACTGAAAAGCCATACCGCAACCGTTGAAATAAAAAAAAGTTTTCAACAATGTCACAAAACGGCAAAAAAATATGCATTATATAGGTGTATAGGGGAAGTCTGCATTCCCCGGCGACGGTTCAGTCAGCATTGATGGTTCTAGCCTTGCTGCCGGAATGTACGTCTACACCCTTGTGGTCGATGGAAATATTGTGGACAGTAAACGTATGATATTAACCAATTAAATGAGCATATTATGAAAAAGTCAGTAATTATTATTTCAGTTCTGCTTTGGGCGTTGGCTGCCCAGTCGCAGGACACCGTCACCTATCGTTCCATCTTCGGCGACAGCACAACTATGTGGGAGGGAATTAATGTTGATGCAGGTGGTGTGGACATCATCCTTATGACCTCCAAAGCCGATGACACGGCAGTTATTGATGGGCAGAAATATTTAGTTCAGCGTGATTACGAGGAAATATATTGGCAGCCAGGATATAGTGTTTGCGGTAGGTACTACATTCGTGAAAGCGAATCAAAAGACAAAATCTATCTCAGATATGGTTGTTATGGCGATACCACATCTGAGATACTTGTAATGGACCTTTCGCTGAAAGTGGGGGATACCCTGAATACGGGAACCTGGGCCAACTGTGCCGCTCTTGGTACAAGACCTGCACCACAGATAATGATTGATAGTATATTATATTTGGATGGAAGGAAAATGATGCGGACAAACTGTATTGCACAACACAAATACAATACTCGTATAATTAGCGACACCTTATATTTCATTGAGGGTGTCGGGCCATCTATGGGCATTGGATATCCCGTCCACGCGACAGACCCCCACTATACATCAGAAGGAATTTTATGGGCTTGTTGCCCATCTATCTGGTGTCATTTCAAAGACTCAGTATTGGATTTTCATTACACAAATTATTATTCTATAAATATGGATTGGAGCGAGGGATATGTTGTGTGTAGCTATTCGGAAATTGTTTGTTCCCTCCAAAACAACGGGAAACAACAAATAGAAGTCTATCCAAACCCGGCACAGGACAAAATCACAATCAGCGGCTCGTTTTCACCGCAGAGCAGCTACAAGATTGTCACTCTTGATGGCAAGGTGATGTCCGAAGGATCCCTGCCAAACGACAGCAACACCATTGACATAAGCAACTTCGGGAGAGGCGTTTACCTGATATGCATTGAGGACAATAAGAACAAAACCATTAAAAAGATTGTGAAACTTTGAAAAAGTCAGTACTATTGTTGTTCGTGTGCGCCGCCTTGTGTTTGTCGGCACAACGGAGTGCCCGATACGGAAGAGGATTTGCCCCGTATGGCACCTTTAGGGTCCTGACAGTTTTTGCCGATGTCGTCGATGACACTGTCAGCTATTCTTTCCCTTGGTGGCAGGAAGAAGGAGAACTTCCTGACATTCGTTCAGCAATACAACTGATATTAATTTCCACATTCCATATAGAACCACTTCCTCGACATTGTATGTGTTCAGTTTGAACGGAACGCTGATACAGGCATTCCCCATAAAATCCACTGGCGACGGTTCAGTCAGCATTGATGGTTCTAGCCTTGCTGCCGGAATGTACGTCTACACCCTCGTGGTTGATGGTAATATTGTAGATAGTAAACGTATGATATTAACAAATTAAACATCAGCAATATGAAAAGAATAATTTTTTTTATTACGACAATGCTTTGCACCCTCGGTGTCAAATCACAAAACGACTCTGTACAATATCAGTCAATCTTTGGCGACAGCCTAACAGTTTGGTATGATTTTGCCGAAGACCATTCAGGAAATTCCACCACTTTGGTTATAGGAGTACGCAATGGCGACAGTTGTATGATTGGCGGTCAAAAATACTATCGGCTTAAGCCTATGCCATATACAAGGTATAACGAGATAACACACTACTGGTACAATTTTACCAGCAATACTCTTTTCATCAGAGAATCCGAAAACAACGACAAAGTATTCCTTTTGTTTAAAATAGGCGACACCTCTTTTGTAGAAACCATACTGATGGATTTGAACCTTAACGTTGGCGACACCCTTCCGTCGATGTCACCTTTAGCATCAATCGCACCCGATGGATATGCCATCAATAAAACCGTCATTGTCGACAGTGTTTCATACGACAACGGTCTTAAAACAATATACACCAATCTGTATCATCAATCTAGATACGAAATTGATACACTGAAGTTTATAGAAGGTGTTGGACCCACTTTCGGAATAATGTATTCAATGCTGCGCAGCGATTACATTAATGAATCTTTTATAATGCTATGCCAGGAAAAAGACAGCGTATTAAATTTCCACAGCGACGGCGAAATTCCTTTCTGCTTTTATGGAGAAAATTCCGAAAATGTGAGGGAAGCCAACGATTCAAAACCTGTCATATCGCCGAATCCAGCAAGAAACATCCTGTTTATAAACAATTTGCCTGATACGAAATGGTACATCAGCCTGTATTCCCTACAAGGGACACCTTTGATGGAACTGTCTGGTAACGGAAAAGAAGAACAGTTGGACTTGTCCTTTTTGCCGGCTGGAACATATTTTCTCGTAATTCAATATCACGATAACATCATAAGGAAAAAAATAATAAAACAATGAAAAAAAATCACATTTCTACTTCTCATATCCTCTGTGCTCTGTGCAAATGCACAGGAGAATTCTCGCAACGGGAAAGAGTTTTGTCCTAATGGACTTTTCCGTGTTTTTATTGTTTTTGCCGATGTGACGGATGACACTTTATCATTTGAATTACCTGGCTGGACTGCAGGACAATTACCCATATACGCAAATAACAGGTTGTAAAGTGATACAAAACAGAAGGTTAATAAACGAATAACAGACTTTTTTGCAGGCGAAGCGCCTGCAGATCTCTGTGGACAGGAATTGCCACGAATTACCCAGGAATTTTTCATAAAAAAGGGGTAATTCGTGGTAGTTCCCGTTGTTTTTGATGACGATTAAATAACTACGGTGGGGCTACGCAGGGCGACGGATGACTACATTTGGCTACGCAGGGCGACACACCACGGCCTTTTGTTTTTGTTCTCCGCTTCGCTATCGGGACGGCCACCGGCAGTCCCTTCACATCTCGGAGAGGGGTGGCCGTAGGCCGGGGTGTGTCGCACCATAATAGCAACTTGTCAACTATCATATTAATTTGTCGCACTGGCAAGGTTTTTGTCAGGTTGTGTCGCTCCATCTTATCTTCATCAAATCAACTTGTCGCGCTGGCAAGGCAGCTTTGGGGACTTTTGGCTAAAAACCAACATATTGCGTATGTTGGTGTTTCACGGTGTATTTTAGGGTGCAAAAAAGGTGCATAGCATATACCAGCAAGGGCATATGTACAGTACTTGTACAGTATATGTACAGTATATGTACGCTTTAGAAGCGTACATATACTGTACAAGTACTGTACATATACTGTACATATGCCAGGGAATGTATACCGGAAACAACGTTTTTATACCTTGATGAATCTTGCGAATCAACGTAAAACATAAAACGATGCAACGACTTCGTTGTCAGCATTTCAGACGAACATAACCGATTCTTGGTGATATGGCCCAAAAAAGCTTGTCGGGTGTTGCGATGAAGGGCATAGGGTCAGGAAGGACGATGTGTTCCAAAAAAAAATTCAACGGCAGGGCAATTTTTTGCGGCATAATACGTTTTTTTTAAAATTTTGTATAAATAAAACCATTGTAATTATGAAGAGAATAAAAGATATGTCTGTTGGACAGATTTCACTGCTGGCGCTGCTGGCACTGCTGGCAGTGGTGACGCTGTTTTCGTCGTTCTACACCATCAAGTCGACCGAGCGCGGTGTGCTGAGCACTTTCGGGAAAATCTCGTCGGGCGTGATAGACGACGGTCTGCACGTGAAAATACCGTTCATCCAGACGGTGAAGAAGGTGAACGTGCAGCAGAAGAAGTTCGACGGCAACGAGAACTCGTACACACGCGACGTGCAGACATCGGAGGTGCAGTACACGATCAACTACGACCTGGTGCGTGAGAACGTCAACAACCTGATTAAGAACGTCGGCGACGACTATCACAACCGTATAGTGGTGCCTTTCATCCGCTCGGCGATGAAGCAGGCCTTCGGCAACTTTGCCGCCACGGAAATTGTGGAGAACCGCGACGCGGTGCGACGCGAAATAGAGAACACGCTGCGCCACACACTGGACAGCAACTATTTCCTCAACATACAGTTCCAGCTGGTGAACATCGATTTCGACGACGATTTTGAGAACGCCATCAAGGAGAAGCAGGTGGCCGAACAACAGGCACTGAAGGCCAAGAATGTGACCATACAGATTGAGGAGCAGGCCAAGCAGACCAAGATACGTGCCGAGGCCGACGCCGAGGCTATCCGCATCAAGGCAAAGGCGTTGGAGAGCAACCCAAAGCTGGTGGAATACGAGGCCGTGCAGAAATGGGACGGCAAGATGCCGCAGTATATGATGGGCAATTCGCTGCCGCTGATCAACCTGAAGTAAGCGGAAAGCGGAGAGAATACACGCCCCCGCCCTAAAGGGCCACCTCTCTAACTTAGAGGGGGAACAAACGGAGACGAAAACGTAAACGAAAAAATATTTTTGATAATTCCTGTACATTGGTGGCAATTCCTGTTTAAAAGAAAAAGCTCGCTTGCGAGCAATTAGATTTACAAGATTTACGGGACTTCGCGAGTGAAACGAGCAGGAGACATAAAAGCGGGAAACAGAAAAAATAATTTATGATAATTTCTGGCCATTGATGGTAATTCTTGTTTAAAATAATCTGCAGGCAAAACGCCTGCAGTTCTCTGTGAACACGAATTGCCACGAATTACCCGAAAATTATCATAAATAAACTGAATACTTAAGGGGCATTTCGTGGTGATTGCTGTTCTTTTTGGTGTCGCACTGGCAGGACGACACAGCGCTCCGCGTGATTGATTCCTGGACTTTCCATACAAAGGCAAATGCCTGACGGCGTAATTGCTCCACGGGGGCTGTCATATGCGGTGAAAGCCACTGTTTTTTTACTTTTGTACCCTAAAAAGATTGCTGTTTCAAAAAAAATGTGTAATTTAGCAATTTGATTCAGTGCACCGAAATCCTGCAACGTGGGTTTTAATGCATTGACTGTGTTGTAATTATATTGAATAAAAGAATAAAGATATATATATGAAAACGTTCAAAAAAAGTCTTTTGCTGCTTGCAGTTTCACTTTTTTTCGCCGCCACTGGCTTTGCACAGACAAAAAGTTTGGCCCAGAAGGCTGACGACCTTTTCAACCAGAAGCAGTATATCGCCGCCCTGCAGAAATACGAGGAGGCTTACAACAAGATTTCCTCGAACAAGACCGAGAAGAACCGCTGTTATTTCCAGATGGGCGAATGCTACAGGCTGATGAACAATTTCCCGAAGGCAGAACGTGTATACAAGCGCCTTATCAACCAGAAGTACTACACCACAGAGCCAAAGCTGTACTACTATATGGCTGAAATGTACCGCTTTGAGAACAAGTTTGACGAGGCCGACGAATACTATGGCAAATATCTGGAGCTGGTGCCCGACGACAAGCTGGCACAGCAGCGCAAGGCATCGATAATATACGTCAACCAGTTGTTTATGAACCGCACACGCCACAATATCGTGAAGCTCGAGAAGTGGTCGACGGACTTCAACGACTGGGCTCCGCGCTTTATTGGCGACGACACGACACGGCTGATTTTCACCTCGTCGCGCTTTGGCGACGACGAAGGCAAGCACGATGCTTGGACGGGTCAGGCTTTTTCGGATTTTTACACTGTCTTCCAGGACCGCAAGGGCAACTGGAGCGACGCCGTGGACAACTTTGACAAGAGCGGCAAGGTCAACTCGCCTGTGAACGAAGGTGAGGCCTGGTTCTCGCCCAACGGCAACACGGTGTATTTCTCGCGCTGCGACTCGCGCGAACACGAGACCCAGGGCTGCTATGTATATTTCTCGAAAAAAGGCGGTGCGTCGCTTGACGACAAGCCTGGCCGCAAAGGCAAGAAGGACGACAATGCCGACGCCAACGGCGAATGGTCGGAGCCGATAAAGATCAACCTGGGCGACACGATGTACAACTACCTGTACCCCACCCTGTCGCGCGACGAACTGACGATGTATTTCTCGTCGGATATGCCCAACGGCTATGGCGACTACGACCTTTGGATGGCAACGCGCAAGTCGGTGGACGACGATTTCGGCACACCGGTGAACCTGGGCGGCACGCTGAACAGCGCCGGCCGCGAGGTGTTCCCTACACTGCGCAACGACTCGACACTCTATTTCTCGTCGAACGGCCTGCCCGGCGTCGGCGGTCTTGACATTTTCCGCAGCGCCAAGAACGGCCGCAAATGGTCGACACCCGAGAACCTGGGCATTCCCATCAACTCGTCGTATGACGAGATGAGCATTGTTTATTATCCCGAAAGCAACCACTATATGATGGAGCGCGGCTACTTCTCGTCGAACCGTCCCTTTGACGACCCGCACAACAGGAAGACCGACAAGAAGGGCAAGAAGGTGCCCCCCATCAACGACGACCTGTTCTATTTCGAGCTGCCTCCGCTGCTGTACAGCATAGAGGGCACGATACGCGACGAGAAATCGATGCAGTTGGTTGAGAACGCCAAGGTGCGCATCGTGGGCTCGGACGGTTCGGAATACGAGGCCTACACCAACAAGCAGGGTTTCTACCGTTTCGGCGTGGAGCAGATTATGCGCAACGTGGTGTACAAGATGTATGTTTCGAAGGTTGACTATTTCACCATCGAGGGCTCGGAGAGCACCTGCGGATACAACACCGACAAGGACATTGTGCACGATTTCCGCCTGGAGCCGGTGCCGAAACAGCCTGTGGTGCTGCCCGAGATACGCTACGACCTGGCCAAGTGGGACCTGAAAGAAGAGTTTATGGACTCGCTGATGGACCTTTATCTGGTGATGGTCAACAATCCCAACGTGGTTGTTGAACTGCGCGCCCACACCGACTGCCGCCCCTTCCTGGGACTTACCAACGACACGCTGTCGCAGCGCCGTGCACAGTCGGTGGTGGACTATCTGATTTCGCGCGGCATAGAGCCTGAGCGCCTCGTGGCCAAGGGATATGCCGAGCGTGTACCCCGTACGCTGGACCGCAATATGACCATCCGCATCGACGGCAAGCCCTATTCGTTTGCCGAAGGCACAACGCTGGATTGCGACTATATCAACCATATGAACGACAAGGGTCGCCAGGAAGCAGCCCACCAGCTGAACCGCCGTTTGGAGTTCCTGATTCTGCGCACGGACTATGTGTCGAAGAAGCTCATCAACAACCTGGCTTCGGACACGCCGACAGTGAAGCGCACCGAGGACGGCAAGGTGATAGACCTTGTGAACACACCGATACCGGAGAGCGACTACAAGCCCGAGATTATCCACGACGAGGGTACTATACCGGCGACGATGATTTCGTCGGCAAAAGGCGAGATACAGTGCATCGTCAACGGCTCAATGATGCCGATGCTCATCGACGAACGTTATGCCGAGCCGATAGCCATTTCGTGGGAGGAGGCTATGAACTTCCTCTACCAGCGCCGCATCAACAAAGAGGACTTCCCCGACCGCGACAATGCCTTCGACAAGGAGGGCAACATACTTGACAAGACTACCATCATCTTCAAGGAGATGCAGATAGGACAGAAACATCTGTTCAACGTCGAAGTGGTTGTCGTCAAAGGTGTGGACTACAAGTTTATCATCAACCGCGAGGGTCTGGGCCGCTTTGGAGCCTACCAGTTCGACAAGCAACGCGGCAAGCTGGAGTTTGAGGACTGACCCCAAAAAAACGTCTGTTATGTCTGTCGCTGACAACTCCGCCCACAACGACGGAGACCTGCTGCTGACCATCCTGGGTCCTACGGCTTGCGGCAAAACAGCGCTGGCCGTGGCTGTCGCCGACAGGCTGGACGGTGAGATTATCAGTGCCGATTCGCGACAGGTGTTCCGCGGTATGGACATAGGCACCGGCAAGGATTTGGACGAATATTGTCTGGAGGGGCACAGCATACCCTGCCACCTCATCGACATTCGCGACGCCGGCGAGGAATACAACCTGTATCAATTCCAGAATGACTTTATTGCCGCCTACAACGCAATAAGGCAGCGCGGCCACAGACCAGTGATGTGCGGCGGAACAGGGATGTATGTGGAATCGATTGTGCGTGCCTACCAACTGCCCGACGCACCAGTGGACGAAAACTACCGTGAGGAGCTGCAGAAATATACGGACGAGGAACTGACCGACCGACTGTCGACATTGGTGAAACTGCACAACCACACCGACACCGAGACACGCGACAGGCTGCTGCGCGCTCTGGAGATTCAGGAGTTCAAGCAACAGCACCCGGAGGCTTTCACACACCTGCCACAAATGCGCCATATAGTGGTTGGTGTCAGCTTTCCGCGCGAAGTGGTGATTGAACGCATAGGCACAAGGCTGCGACAGCGTCTGGAAAACGGGATGGTTGACGAAGTGCAGCGACTGCTCGACGCCGGAGTGCCGAAAGAGCGTCTGCTGAAGTACGGCCTGGAATACAAGCACGTTGCGCGACACCTGACGGAGGACTACCCGTATAAGACTATGTATGAGAACCTTTACACCGACATACGCCGTTTTGCAAAAAGACAGATGACCTGGTTCAGACGTATGGAGCGCAACGGTGTGACGATACACTGGATTGACGGTCAAAAGGAGCTGAAATCGAAAACAGAAGAAGTTCTGCAACTATATTTTCAGGCAGGAAACGCAAAATCAGCATCTTGAAATACCAAATAATTTTTTTAACATAATTTTTTGGCATTTAGTGCAATAAATTAACATTTCGGCATACTAAAACGAAAAAAGTTGCGTAGATGTTTGTCCAAATAAAAAAAACATTGTATCTTTGCAATTTGAAATTGAAGTCGAACTAAAACAAGCATTATCGAACAGGATTATCAGTTATTTGTAAACCAAAACATTAGGAGGTTATTATGGATGTAACAACTTGCACACTCACAGACAATGAGTTGATTTTAGGTTACAAAGAAGGTGATTATTCGTGCTTCGAAGTATTACTTTCAAGGTACCAAAGCAAAGTCTATGGCTATATTTTCAGTGTAGTCAAGGACAAGGATGTCGCTGACGACATCTTTCAGGATACCTTTTACAAAGTAATATATACTATCAATTCCGGCTATTACAAGGATGAAAACAAGTTCATCCATTGGGTGATGCGCATCGCCCACAACCTTATTGTCGACTATTTCCGCCGTTTGGGGAAAATGCCCGTTGTGCCCAACCGTCCGGACTGCGATGTTGTTGACACACTGAAACTGCACGATGACAACATTGAAAGAGAGATTATAAAGAAACAGACCAGCGCAAATGTACGCAAACTGGTCAAGATGTTGCCGCCCGAGCAGCGCCGAGTGGTTATACTGCGTCACTATGGCAAGTTGGACTTCAAGGAGATAGCAGAACGTACAGGTGTAAGCATCAACACTGCCTTGGGCAGAATGCGTTATGCCATCATCAACCTGCGCCGTCTGGCAAAGGAGCACAATATGTACGTGGAATTCTGATAAAGAATTGTGTTTAATATAATTATAGTAGGAAAACCCTTCCAGTTCGGAAGGGTTTTATTTTCTTCTTTCCAAGTCGATGTAGACTGGCAAATGGTCGCTGTAGCCGCCAAGGTAGCGGATGCCAAGATAGGTGCGGAAAGTCTTCTGGCTTAGGTTCTTGCCGTCATCAATGAGCAGGAAGCCTGCATCGAAGGCCCTGCCTCTCTCCGACCGCAGTCGCAACGGGCAGACAGTATCCGCAACAGCGAGATTATGCGAGACAATGATTTGATCGAGAAAGGACCAGTAGCCCTGATAGTTGTACGAACCACGCTGGTCGCTGTCTGCCATAAGATTAATGAAACGGCCATCATTGTTGCGCATCAAAGCGTTTCTGATTTCGGGCTCGTCGGGCGCAACATTGAAGTCGCCCATAGCTATGATTGCCGCCGAAGGATGGGCAGCGGCGACAGTATCCATTATATATCGCAGTCTTTTTGCCACCGAAAAACGCCAGCGGTCATTGTCACTGCTGCGTTTCGATGGGAAATGATTGACAAGAATCACCAGGGTATCGCCTTGATTCGTAGCGCCCTCGACGAGCAGAATATCGCGAGTATAGAAATTCTGGCTGCTGTCGCTGACACAAATATTCCGAGAGAAAAACGGCTGGAAAAGGGTGCTGCGGTAAAGCAGTGCATTGTCGATGCCACGCCGGTCGGGAGAGTCGTAATGGACTGCGTCGTAGCGGAAATTCCTTAACGAAGTGCCACGGCACAGGTCGCGCAAAACCTTGTCGTTCTCCACTTCAGCGAGACCAACGACAAGTGGCATTTGCAGCGCACCGCCAGTATTTTCGCCAACGGCTATGATGGTCTGCGCTAAATGGTTTTGCTTGCTCCTATAGCGATTCTCTGTCCAATGGTATTGGCCCTGCGGAGTAAAATCGTCGTCATTGCGCGTACTGTCGTCCTGTGTGTCGAAAAGGTTCTCTACATTCCAGAAAACCAGACGATAAGAGTCCTGTGCATAAGCAAAGGAATATGTTAAAGACAGTATCGATAAAAACAAAAATGTTAAAAAACGCATTTGACGCAATAAATGTATATTTTTTCAGTTTATAGGGCGAGAATTATTCCTGACAAGGGTAATCGAAAATTAGATTTTGTTCAACTTAATAATGTGCTTATGATGCAGACTTACGATTTCAAAAAGGGTCAGAGATCCTTGAGCACAAATACATCTTCGGAATCTGCAAGCACCGTACAACCATCCGACAGGGTGATTCAGAACATACTGAACTTTGCGCGCTGCGTACAGTCCGTGAATGTCAGAAATGTGAGAATCAAGTTGTACTTAAATTAAAAAAAAAGCGGCAAGAGTATTCTTGCCGCTTTTTTCTTATAGTTTTTCAACCCATTCCTTGATGTGCTGCTCCTCGGACAATCGGCATACAAGAAGCGACTTGTCGCGATAGGCAACAAGGTAGCCGTCCAAGCCTTCGACAATGGCCTCGACACCGTCTTCGACATTGACGATGCTGTTCTTTGTCGCGGTGACAATGGTTTTGCCCCGGCGGGCATTGTTGTCGGCATCCTTGTCGACGTGGGTGAACAGCGAACCCCAGGTTCCGATATCACTCCATCCGAATTCGGCAGGGATGGTAAACCTGCTGCGAGCCGGCTCCATAACACCATAGTCGATTGAGATATTCTGACATTCAGCAAATTTACGATTAATGAATTCCTGTTCGGCAGGAGTTCCAAAGATGCCTTTGCCTTGGTCGAAAAGTGTTGCCATTTCGGGCAAGAAAGTACGGAAAGCACCGAGGATACCCTGAAGCGACCAGATGAATATGCCAGAGTTCCACAAATAGTTGCCTGCAGCGACAAATGCCTTGGCACGCTCCAAATCTGGCTTCTCTTTGAAACCTTCGATAGCAGTGACCTTGCCCTCTTCACAGCATCCTGCAGGGAGTTCGATGTATCCATATCCCGTTTCGGGGCGGCTGGGCTTGATGCCTATAGTCAACAGCGCATCGCGATGATCTGGCTGACCGACAAAGTCAAAGCCCGTAGAGATCGTCCTCTGGAAAGCAGTTTCATTTAAAACCAGATGGTCGGCAGGCGTGACAGCAATGACAGCGTCGCTGCACAGCGACTGAATGCGATAACTGGCATAGGCGATGCAGGGAGCCGTGTTGCGGCGCATAGGCTCACACAGCACCTGGTCGGGGTGCAGTTCGGGAATATGTTCAAGTACAGCCTCTTTATAGGCAGCGTTGGTAACAACAAGAAAGTTTTCTGCCGGAACAATAGGAAGGAAACGCTCAAAAGTACTCCTTATGAAACTCTTGCCGGTACCAAGAATGTCTAGGAACTGTTTGGGGTAGTTGTTTTTGCTTAGGGGCCAAAAGCGGCTGCCGATGCCACCGGCCATTATAATACAATATTGGTTGCTCATAGTATGTAGCATTGGGTTTGAAATAATTTTGCAAAAATACGAAGTTTTTTGCTATCGGCAAAGAAATATGCATTGACAAACAAAAAAAGACCGCATACAAATGCGGTCTTTTTTTTGCGGAATAATATTCCGTTGCTTTTGCAGTGTTGAGATTATTCAGCAACAACAGCTTCGGTCTCGGCAGCAGCCTCTTCAGCCATACCTTCGACAGCCTCGGTAGCATCTTCAGCAACCTCGTTAACGACCTCTTCGGTAGCCTCAACGGCAGCGGTGGTGTCTTCGGTAGCAGCGGCGTTACCGTTGCAAGCGACGAATGAGAACATAGCAACAACTGCTAATGCAAAAAATACTTTCTTCATTTTGTTGTAATTTAAATTGGTTATTAATTTAATGTTGTTTTCTTCTGTTTTCGGATGGCAAAAGTACTACATTTTTTAACTATAGAAGAAAAAAAAACTTTAAAAATTCTTAAAAATCTTATTATCCTCTATCTTTCAATCTATTACAAACAAATAAACATTTGTAACAGTGGTTGAAATATGTTGTTTTTTACTGAAAAAATGCTTAAAATTTAACAATTTCGGGCATAAAAATTATGGTATAGGAACGATGCCACCAAAGCCCATAAATGCCATTGCCAAAATACCGGCAGTTACAAGGGCAATGGGAACGCCCTTCATTCCTTTAGGCACTCCTGTAAGTTCCATTTGTTCACGAATACCAGCGAAGATAACCAATGCCAAGGTAAAACCCACAGCGATGCTGGCAGAGTAGATGATGCTCTGCATCAAGTTCATCTCTTTCTGTATCACAAGAATTGCTACACCAAGCACAGCGCAGTTGGTAGTAATCAGTGGCAGGAATACACCGAGAGTCTGATAGAGAGCCGGAGCGATTTTCTTAAGCACAATCTCGACCATCTGAACCAATCCTGCAATGACGAGGATATAGGCTATTGTTTGAAGATAAACAAGGTTGAAGGGTTCAAGCAGAAACGTGTAAATGAGATATGTGACCAACGTGGCCAGCAACATCACAAACAGGACTGCACCACCCATACCCAGCGAACTCTTGACATCTTTCGACACACCTAGGAACGGGCAAATACCCAGAAACTGGGCCAAAACAACATTGTTTACAAAGATTGCACCAATAATAAGCGCAAAAGGACTTAGAGGATCCATATTGTTCTATTTATTTGTTTTACAATAATAAAAGCCGTCTGATAGTGAGGCAATATCCACACATATCAAACGGCAAAATTACACATTGTTTTTAAACTGTGCAAATTTTTTTCGCACAGTACTACAAACAATGTTCTCGAAAACTATTCTTTAGGCTCTATCCAACCTATGACATCGCCTTTTTTGACCATAGACCCCTGTTTTGCACAGGTATCGGCCAAACGACCGCTGACAGGTAACGTGACTGGCATCATTGCGTAGCTAGCTTGGATGGTGCAAAAAGTATCGCCTTCCTTGTATTCGCGTCCCGGAGCCGGAGGAATCGACTTGTCATCAAAGTCTATCTCCCACAGCACTTGACCAGTGGCAGTAGCCACAACTGGCGTTGCATTGCGGTAACGCTCCTTCATATAGTTAGGCATTGTGCCCGGTTCTGCGCTCTGTGCTGCCGGGGCAGCATTGCTCTCAGCACGTAACTTCTCGACTTCTTTGTAAAAACGGTCTTTGGCTATGCCGCTCTTGTAGTCACGATACTGGCGGTCGTGCATTGCCAATTCAAAGAGTTCCTCGTCGTCCTCGCCACGATCCCAGCCGTTCTCTTCCATCTCTTTGATGTATTCAGGAAGAGCGTCGGGATAGGCATCCTGCGGCACACCGTCATAAAACTCTAGGCCTTGCTGTTTGGCCAGTTCAACTATTTCGGGTGCCAGCGGACCAGGCAGTTTACCAGCCTTGCCAAGAATCATATTCCAACTGTCCTTGTCAATCTGACTAAAGCGAGGTTTGCCCTGCGCCAGCGACAGAAGGTTCATAACTGCTATATTCTTGGTATACTGGCTAAACGGAGTCACCAACGGGGGATAGCCAAGCATCGGCCATATATATTCGACCTCTTGGAAAAGCTGAACGGTCAATTCCTCGAAGCTCACCTCTGGTTTTCCACTTTTCTTGAGAGCCATATTGATGGCACCGTGTACACCTTTCAAGTCGCTCATCATCGAGCCCATCATACCGCCGGGCAGTCCGCAGCCCACCAGCAGTGACGAGCTGATGCGGTTGGCAGGATTGATGTAGAGTCCAAGGAAATCATCAATAAATTCCTGCGTCAACCTGCGAGCTTCCATATAGGCATCCATATTGATGTCCTTAACTTGGAAGCCTGCGTCTTTCAGCATAGCCTGGACAGAAATAACATCCGGATGTACCATACCCCACGACAGAGGTTCCATAGCGCAATCGATGACATCGGCACCAGCCTTGGCGACTTCAAGGGTCGATGCCATAGAGAGCCCCGGACCCGTATGACCGTGATACTGAACCACAATATGCGGATACTTCTTCTTAATCTCATACACAAGCTTGCCCAATGTGGCAGGACGGCCAACGCCGGCCATATCCTTCAAGGCTATCTCGTCGGCACCGAATCCAACAAGTTTGTCCACGATGTCCATATAATATTCAACGGTATGGACAGGTGAATGGGTGATGCTGAGAGCAGCCTGACTGATCATTCCTGCCTCTTTGGCATATTTCACCGACAACTCAAGGTTGCGTGGGTCGTTGAGACCGCAGAACGAACGCATAATATCAACACCCTGGGCCTTTTTGACTTTCGGCATTAGACGGCGCACATCGGCAGGCACACCGTACATACGAAGACCGTTCAATGCACGTTCCAGCATATGAGTCTGAATGCCAGCCTTATTAAACTCTTTGGTCCAGGCACGGACAGCCTTATTGGGATTCTCACCATACATAAGGTTTACCTGTTCAAAGGCTCCGCCGTTGGTCTCGATGCGGTCAAAACAACCCATTGCCACAATGACGGGCGCTATTTTTGTAAGCTGATCGACACGCGGCTGATATTTGCCAGACGACTGCCACATATCTCTGTAAACCAAACTGAATTTTATTTCTTTGGACATATTCTTAATATTGCTTTCTATGTATATATGTGTATATTAGTGCTTTGCAAAAATAAACAGAAAAAATTTCGCACACAAAGATACATAAAAAAATTGAACATCTGTGTATTCAGAAAAATATATTCTTTTAAACTTCAAACACAATTAGTTTCCGTACTGGAATTCTTCATTCCCATTGCCATTTCAACACGCCACAAAACATAGACGTATTACTGAGAGCATCCTGTCATTCAAGCATTTTTTTGCAAAAAAGTACTTGCAGAAGTTGCGGAATCAATAATATTTAGTAAATTTGCATCGTTGTCACAATGACAAAATTGTCGACAAAAACAACGATAAAAAACTTATATCCATAAATTTAAAGAATTAAAACAACGTTAAATATCCATTGATTATGAAAAAAATTCTTTTAATTGTAATGGCAGCACTGCCGCTTATTTTCGCTTCCTGCGCAGGCAACGAAGCCAAACTTAATGCCGCCAACGAGCGCGCCGACTCGCTGCAGTCCGTCATCGATCAGAAGGACGGTGAAATTGACGCCCTTTTTGAAGTTTTGAGCGACATTGAGAACGACCTGACCGAGATTTCATCACGCTACAGCAAGGTCGCATCCCTGCGTCAACAGCACCCCGAGCGCAACGCCAATGTCAAAGGTCAAATCACAGACCAGTTGGCTGTTATCGAAAATATGATGTCGCAGAACAAAGCCAAGATTGCCTCGCTCAACAGCAAGATCTCTAGCCTCGGAGCCGAAAACTCCAAGCTGCAGAGTTTCGTAGAAAGCCTCAATGCCCGCATCGAAGAGCAGGAAAATCAGATCAACACCTTGACAAACGAACTGTCTATCAGCAAGGAAACCATACGCAAACTCTCCGGCAATGTCAGCGAGCTGACACAGTCGAATCAGGAGAAAGACGCCACCATCGCCAAGCAAGCTGAAGAGATGGCCTATCTCGCCGACCAATCGCACAAAGCCTACTATGTGGTTGGCAACTACGATGTATTGAAAGAGAAAGGCATTGTCAACAAGGAAGGCGGTCTACTCTTCAAGAGCCAGAAAGCCACCAACAATGTCAACGTCAAGAATTTCAATCTGATTGACAAGACCAAGGTGACCACCATCGACATCAATCTGCGCAAAGCACGTCTCGTTTCCAACCATCCGAAGGATTCGTATGAAATCGTTTATGACGAGGCCGACAGCAAGCTGGCCAAACAGCTTATCATCAAGGATGTCGCCAAATTCTGGTCGACCACCGATTTCCTCATCATCTCGACCAAACGCTAATCAGCATTTGAATGTATAACAGCAAGCGGTGTTCCGGAACACTTCGGGACACCGCTGTTGTTTTTTATGCATTTAAAAAAATATTTGTATTTTTGCATCCGCAAAACAATGCAGGGGTACTTGACCTGACAACGCGCAGGCCTCTGATTTTAAGGAGGAAACCCCCTTTAACAAAACAAGAAAATGTCATACAAAGACTCAGTAATAATCTATTCCGGCGGACTTGATTCGACCACCTTGCTCTACGAAGAGCGGTCGCGAGTCGCACTTGCCGTTACCTTCGACTATGGCAGCAACCACGCGATACGTGAGATTGCTTGCGCCAGTCACCATTGCGCTCTGCTTGGAGTGGAGCATTTGGTGATAGATTTGGCTTTTATGAAGAAGCATTTCAACTCATCGCTGCTTAATGGTGCCGACGCTATCCCGAGCGGCAATTACGACGAGTATAATATGAAGAGCACCGTGGTGCCATTCCGAAACGGCATAATGCTTAGCATTGCCTGCGGATTAGCCGAAAGCCGTGGGCTCAAACGTGTGCTTATAGCC
Organism: Bacteroidales bacterium; assembly: GCA_016283175.1. Taxonomy (GTDB): domain Bacteria; phylum Bacteroidota; class Bacteroidia; order Bacteroidales; family P3; genus Colimorpha. The sequence goes on along the minus strand of JAEEMK010000072.1, from coordinate 7,495 downwards.
AACCACGGAGGCGATCACGCCATCTATCCCGACTGCCGTCCTGCATTTGTAAATGCTATGGACAGCGCTATGAAGGCCGGCACTTACGACGGTGTCCAACTGGCGGCGCCATACACCAACCTGACCAAGGCCGACCTTGTGCGTCGCGGCGTAAAGTTGGGTATTGATTATGGTCGGACCTATTCGTGCTATCGTGGAGGTGAACAGCACTGCGGCACTTGCGGCACCTGCACCGAACGCCGTGAAGCATTCCTCAAGGCTGGTGTCAATGACCCTACAACATACGAAAAATAAGGCTTATGTATTACGTAACGAAACAGATAGAGGTCTCGGGAGCACACCGGTTGGAGTTGGACTACCCGAGCAAATGCACCCAACTGCACGGCCACAACTGGCAAATCACCATCTACTGCAAGAGCCGCGAGTTGGACAAAAACGGGATGGTCGTGGATTTCTCCAAGATTAAAAGCTGCATAACTGACAGGCTTGACCACCAGGTCATAAATGATATTATAGGTTGCAACCCTACGGCCGAAAATATTGCCCGCTGGTGCCAGCAGCAGGTACCCAACTGCTATCGTGTAGACGTGCAGGAAACCGCCGGAAACACTGCAACATACGAAATTGACGAGCAGTGAAAGTCAACGAAATATTCTATTCATTGCAGGGCGAGGGCTACCACAGCGGCACGCCTGCCGTTTTCATCCGCTTCAGCGGCTGTAATCTTCTTTGCCCCTTCTGCGACACGCAGCATAATAGCGGACAGGAGATGACCGAGGATGAGATTGTGGCCGAAGTCGCTCAATTCCCCGCCCGTTTGGTGGTCGTTACAGGCGGTGAGCCGGCCCTGCAGCTCACCGCATCGCTTGTAGACAGGCTTCACGCCAAGGACAAGTTTGTCGCTGTCGAGACCAACGGCACGCGCCCGTTGCCGGAGAATGTCGACTGGATAACTCTCTCGCCCAAGGATGCTTTTGTCGGTCCGCAGGCTGCTCCGGTGCTCAACCGTGCCGACGAACTTAAGGTGGTTTTCGATGGTGTCAATGCCCCACAGGACTACTCTCAAATAAATATAACCCATCGCTTTCTGCAGCCTTGCGACCACGAAAGCGACAATGCTGATTATTACGCCCGTAATGCCGGGGTGATACGTTCAGCCATCGAATACATCAAACAACATCCCCACTGGCGCCTCTCATTACAGATACACAAGGTGCTGGAGATTAGATAAAGTGGTTTATGGTTAGATACATCCTTCCGTCTGCGCCAAGCATCCGACCAGCAGCGCCACCGCACATATCGTCAGGGTCTTGATGGAATTGCTTATGGGCGTATTGAATTTATTATTGGATGTAGGGTGTCATAGTCCACAAAGTCGACCTGCTTGCCGTAGGTAGCCAACATAGCGCGAGTCTCTGCGTTTTGCTCCTCTTCTGGCAGTTTGGCCACTTTCTTGACCAGAAGCGACATCATAGCGCGGTATTTGAGACCAAGCTTTCTATAGTCAATGGCTCCGCGGAGGTGGAATATCCTCGTCTCATCGTAGAATTGTTCAGGGATTTGCGCCTTAAGAGACTTCCTGATATTGGCGATATTGGCCTCGTCGGTGGGGTCGGCTAGGCCGACGGTGGCCACGACCAGTTTCTGTTCTGGTGACATCCTGCCGACGGTCTTCTTCAATCCTGTAACACCTCCAGCGTAAAGGCTGCCGAGATATATAATTTGGTCATAATCGTCCATATTCTTTGCCTCTTCGTAGTCAATAGCAGCCAAGCCTGTCAACTCTGAGAGTCGGATGGCGTATCGTTTGGCCGACCCATAGCGGCTGCCATATATGATTATTTTCTTCATTGTCTCAATGTGTTTATTGTTTGCGCATAGCGTCAACGTATTGATTGAGCGTGTGTAATTTATATTTCTTTTTCATAATCCCAAATTGCATTCGACGGGTTGCCATTCTCGTATTTGATATGGATGTTTTGGCCGACGTGGAACTTTTTGAGCGTTTTGGAGCGCCGCAAGTGTAAATCGTCCGTAAACACTGAATCTCCTACACGGTATTCGAAATAGACAGGCGTACCCAAACGGTAGACGGGCTTACCAAACTTGGTGATGACTGCCTCGGTTTCGACAGGGTTTTTGTTCACCCGGCTCCTCTGAATCTGCTGGTAGGTAATTTGGCACACAATACATAATGGCAAAACCACGACGAAGACAGCGAGGACTAACCAGTTCCAAAAGACCTTCATCCATTCGAGGACGGACTTCGGCTTGCGTTTTTTGACCTTTGTCGGGTTCGGGTAGTTGGGCTTGCGGTTGATGTTATGTCCCATTGTTTTGTGTTTATTGTTTGACTTCAATTTGTTGTCTCAACCGTTCAGGTTTACCTGATATTAATTGTTTTAGCCAAATAACTTAAACAGTCGTCGTGCATTGTCTGTCGTTGCATCGACCACTTCATCAAAACTGATGCCTTTGATTTCCGCAACCTTTTGGGCGACGATGCTGACGTATGCGCTCTCGTTGCGCTGACCTCGGTAGGGAACGGGGGCAAGGTAGGGTGAGTCGGTCTCGAGGACGATGCTCTCAAGCGGCAGGGCGCTGACAATGTCGGGCAATGCCGACTTCTTATAGGTCACTACGCCGCCAATACCTATCAAGAAACCCATTTCTACTGCCCGTTGCGCATCTTTCAGCGTTCCGCTGAAGCAGTGCATTATACCCCTGCCGTTATAGTTGCAACGTTCCAGCAGGCAGAACACTTCGGCGTATGCATCGGTTTCAGCGTTGCCGTCCTTGCCGTTACGCAAGTGCAGCACTATTGGTTTGTCAAGTTCCCGACTCCATTCCATCTGTCGCTCCAAAGCGTCAATCTGCAGCTTGCGATAGGTTGTGTCCCAGTAGAAATCGAGGCCCACCTCGCCTATGCCTATGTATTTGTAGGGATTGGAGAACAGTTTGTCGTGTGCAATTTCGAGGTCTGACCGATAGTTTTCGCCCACCGACGTAGGATGCAGCCCCATCATCTGGCGAAAAAGGTCGGGGCGCGATGCTGCAAGAGCCTCCTGAAGGTCATAGCTTTCGCCGTCGATGGCTGGCAGTAGCATCAAACCGACACCTGCTTTCTCAGCACGCGAAACAACCTCGTCGCGGTCAGCGTCGAACTCCTCGGCATAGATGTGCGAATGGGTGTCAATCAACATTTTTTTGATGTTTTATCCTTGATGGTTTCCGTCAGCAGATCATAGAGCTGCAGCAGCTTGGCATCGTCAGCTATCAGCCTGCGCTGACCGTCGATAGTCTTCTGGTCGCGGCGTCGTGCCGGTCCTGTCTGTTGCTGCCACAATCCGCCTTGTTTTATTTTTTCCGCAGTCATTGTAATAAGCGGATGCAGTATCTCAAAAGGTATATCGTGCTGCAGCAAAATATCCTGTGCCAACGCATTGATAGCATTGCCGAAATTATTGGTCATCACCGCCGCCAGATGTAGCCATTGACGCTGAACCGTATCAACACGATAAATATGAGAGGAAACAGGTTCCAAAAGTTCACGTATCGAGGCCTCCACTTCTGATGACGAGCCCTCGATACAGAATGGCAGTTCGCTGTAATTCATTGCAACATCACGTATGAATGTCTGCGGCGACCAGACAACGCCGTGCTTGCGGCTGATGGGCTGAAGCACACGCAGCGACACCGAGCCGGCAGTATGGAGCACCATAGCGTCACGCAGTTTCAGGTCAAGTGCCAGGTCGAACAAAGCATCGTCGGACACCGCCAGGATATAGACATCGGCAGTGGGATAAAGAAGATTAAGCCTATCGACAGGCTCGGCAAAAACCTGGTTGGCAAGAGCTTCCGCGTGGTCATATTCGCGCGACCATATCTGCAGGATCTGATGTCCCGCATTGTATAAAGCTTTGGCAAGATGCGTAGCCACGTTGCCCGAACCGATAAATGTGACTGTTTTCATTCCGTGCTGTTTTTAACAAAAAAAAGGACAGGACAGCAAACGTCCGGTCCTTTGATTTCATTTTTTGAATGGTGATACTAATATTCGTCCTCTTGGAAGAAGAAATCTTCTTTTGTGGGATAATCGGGCCAAATGTCTTCGATGCTGTCGTAAGGTTCTCCTTCATCCTCAATTTCCTGAAGATTCTCAATAACTTCCATAGGTGCTCCCGTACGTTGCGCATAATCAATCAACTCTTCCTTATTTGCCGGCCAAGGTGCATCTTCGAGTTTTGAGGCTAATTCTAGTGTCCAATACATAATACTGTCGTTTTTATTTTCAAAATACTATTAATCTGCTACTTATCTCTAAATAGCACATCCAATACTTTTTTCTTAACGTTGTCTATTGTCAAATATTATTCAGCACTCCAAAAATTTTCTTTTTTATTATCCAACAAAAGCACATACCTCGATATAACAAACAGATAATCAGATAATCTGTTGACGAATTGAAGAAGTTTTTCTTCTTCGTCGATACTAACAATTTCCCTTTCGGCGCGACGGCATACGGTACGAGCTATATGCGCCTGGGCAGCATCGATGCTGCCGCCGGCAATAACAAAACTGTTGAGTTTCGGCAAACTCTCATCCATCTCGTCTATCCAACTTTCCAACTGTGCTGTGGCCGTATCGTCGAGTTGCGGCATCTTCTTGCGAGTTTCCCCGTCTTCGGTGGCGAGCAGTGTCTGTATTACAAACAGCTGGTTCTGTGTCCATTTCAGCTGTCTGTAGCGCTGTTCGTAACGTTCGCGGATGTCAAAAGGTATTTCGAGATCTATTGCCTTGGCAAGCATCATCTCGGCAAGCATACCGACGTGCGAGTTAAGTTCGTCGACCGTCCCGTATGCTTCGACGCGCGGGTCGCATTTCTTCACTCGACGCCCACCTATCAGCGAGGTTGTGCCTTTGTCGCCTGTTTTCGTGTATATCATTGTCAATAAGGATTAATAAGCGAAATGGCTCGAACGCTGTTTTCAGGTAGTCATTCCAGCCATCAGAGCGACATTATGTCAAACTCTTTCAACGCTTTTTACTTCAGGGATAACTTTCTTTATTGCTGATTCAATGCCCTGTTTGAGAGTCTGCATAGCGTGCGGACAGCTGCCACAGTGACCCTGCAGGCGTACCATAACAACACCCTCGTTGGTCATATCCACATATTCCACATCGCCACCGTCCTGCTGCAGGTAGGGGCGAATCTGGGACAATGCGTTCTGAACTTTCTTTTCAATTATTGCTTTCTGTTCGTCAGTCATTTATATTGGGTTTTAGGGATTATAGCATTAATGGGGTTAATGTCGACGACTCACTTGCGTTTGCAGATTTCCTTTATGGTGTTTTCTGCCAAGCGGTCGAAGGCCTCACTTTCAGGTGTCGGCGTGTCGCTCCACAGTGCCACAGGCTTGCCGTTGTCGCCACTCTCGGCAATGCTTTGCACCAGCGGTATCTCGCCAAGCAGCGGTATGCCCATCTCTTTCGACAGTCGGCTGCAGCCTTCCTTGCCGAAGATGTAATACTTGTTGCCCGGCAGCTCGGCAGGCGTGAAATAGGCCATATTCTCGACAAAACCCAGCACCGGGATGTTGATGTTGGGATTCTGGAACATCTCCACTCCGCGCACCACGTCGGCCAAAGCCACCTTCTGGGGTGTGCTGACGATGATGGCACCGCTGACAGGCAGCGTCTGTGCTATGGTCAGCTGTATGTCGCCCGTTCCCGGGGGCATATCGACAACAAGGTAGTCTATCTCGCCCCACCACGTCTCGGTGAGCAACTGCTTCAAGGCACCGCTGGCCATAGGGCCGCGCCAAACCATAGCCTTGTCGGGGTCCACCAGGAAGCCGACAGACATCAGCTTGACGTTGTACTTCATAATCGGAGTCATATAAGTCTTGCCATTGTGCTGCTCGCCATAGATGTCGTTCTCCGTGATATTGAACATAATAGGAATCGAAGGACCATACACGTCGGCATCGATCAAACCCACCTTGGCGCCGGTCTTGGCCAGCGACACGGCCAGATTGACAGCCACCGTCGATTTGCCCACGCCGCCTTTGCCACTGGCCACGAGAATGGTGTGCCTGATGTTGGGGAACATCTCCTCAGGCTTGGGTTGCTCCACTTTGCGCGAAGTCAGATTGACCTCCACCTCCGCATTGCGGTCCACGTACTCGTGTATGGCGTTGATGCAGTCCTCTTTCATCTTCGACTTCATCGGACAGGCCGGAGTGGTCAGCACCAAGTCGAAACTCACCTTCATACCGTCGACAGCTATGTTCTCTATCATACCCAACTGGGTCAGACTCTGTCCAAGGTCGGGGTCGTCGACGTGCGACAACGCCATCTCTATCATTGTTTTAGTTATTGCGCTCATAGTATTAATTGTATAAAAACTCTTTATCAACGACCATTTGTTTCTTTTATTGTTGTACACAGAAAAAAAACTGTTTTTTAGATTCGACATCGAATTGCAACGCCAAGCAGCAGTTATAGGATGCATTGCCACAAAGGCCTGTATCCATCATCGCAACACCCGACAACTATTATCAATGGACATCTCACCAAGAAGACACAATTAACTACCGGCATACACAACATACTGGTTCACAATCATAAACCTGTTCGTTGCATCATATCGCCGGCATCCTGCCTGCATCACCTTTTTATAGATGCTTTGACAATGTGACAATTTGCTTTTCCGGTGCGACACACCCGGTGTGTCGCGCCGCGTAGCCATAATTCGTATCATACACACAATCAGTAGTGCTTTTTTTACGCACTTGTTATTGGAATCCAGGGTTTTTCCGCCCCGTACCGGCATAAAAAAAATTCCCCTCGCAACACGCGGAAAAACGCATCGGCAAAATGTTAATTTTAACAGAAAACTCTGACTAAAAATCACCCTCAAAAAAGGGCCTGGAAAACGTCCTAAACACACTGTTAAATTTAGTTAAAAACACCCCAAAAACACCATTTCCCAACACCCTGATTTCCAGGTACCATCTTACTACCAAAGTTTACCAAAACTCTTACCAAAGTTTTATTAAAGTTTACAATGGTGAACTATGATAAAAAGAACAGAAAACTTTCATTGATTTTTGAATCTTTTTTATGGTATTTTTGAACAGCACAAAATTAGGTTCTGGAACATTTTTTTGCTCACACGGACAAATGTTCGTATCTTTGCACTTTCTACCAATGAACAAGTTTTATAAATTATACCCAAACATCTGGTTATGGACAAAGCCATTTTCAATATCAGCTACGGCCTGTTTGTGCTCGTGGCACAACAGGGCGGCAAAGACAACGCCTGCATCATCAACGTGGCTCAGCAGGTCACCAGCGACCCGCTGCAGCTGATGATTTGCGTCAACAAAGCCAACCTGACGCACGATATGGTGCTGCGCACGCTGAAGTTCAACCTCTGTCCGCTCAGCGAGGAGGCCACGATGAAGCCCTTCCAGCACTTCGGTTTCCAGAG
>JAEEMK010000071.1 GCA_016283175.1 Bacteroidales bacterium | reverse complement strand
GTCCTCGAAGGCGATGTTATGGTTGTTATCGGATAAGTTTGTAGTTAAAAGGGTTAAAAAGGTTGGAAAGGTTCGCTCCCTACGGTCGTTGAAAGGCTGATAAGAACCAACCCACAAACCTTTATAACCTTTAAAACCTTTTAACCTTTAAAAAATAAGACAATGAACATATTAGCTTCAGGTGGCTTTATGGACTTTATGTCGACGCAGCTGGTGCAGTTCCTGCACTACACTGGTTTCGCCAACGTGGAGTGGGGCCACATTATAATGATTTTTATTGGCTTGATATTCATTTTTCTGGGTATCAAGAAGGAGTTTGAGCCGTTGCTGCTCGTTCCTATCGGATTCGGTATGATTGTGGGTAACATCCCATTCTATCCAGGATTGAAGATAGGTATATATGAGGACGGCTCGGTGCTGCACATTCTTTATCACGGTGTGCAGAACGGCTGGTATCCACCTCTTATCTTCCTTGGCATTGGTGCAATGACCGATTTCTCGGCAATGCTTTCCAACCCAAAATTGATGCTTATCGGTGCTGCCGCCCAGGTTGGTATCTTTGCAGCCTATATGGGTGCTTTGGCACTGGGCTTTCAGCCCAACGAGGCTGGCGCTATCGGCATCATTGGTGGTGCTGACGGTCCTACCGCCATATTCCTGTCGTCGCAGTTGGCTCCCGACCTGATGGGCGCCATCGCTGTGTCGGCCTACTCGTATATGGCCTTGGTGCCTGTGATTCAGCCGCCTATTATGCGTCTGCTCACCACACAGAAGGAGCGTACCATCCGTATGCGTCCGCCGCGTCAGGTGACCAAGCTTGAGAAGATATCGTTCCCCATCCTGGGTCTCATCTTCTGTGCATTCATCGTGCCGTCGGGTCTGCCTCTGCTGGGTATGCTGTTCTTTGGCAACTTGCTGAAAGAGTGCGGTGTCACCAAACGTCTATCAGAAGTCGCTTCGAACGCCATCGTCAATATCTGCACCCTTCTCATCGGTATCACCGTTGGTGCCTCGACACAGGCCACGACTTTCCTTACCGGTCGTTCGATATTGATCTTCGCCCTCGGTGCAGGTTCGTTCATCGTTGCCACAACTTTCGGTGTGTTGTTTGTCAAGTTTATGAACCTTTTCCTGAAGGAAGGCAACAAGATCAATCCTCTTATCGGTAACTCTGGTGTGTCGGCAGTGCCTGACGCCGCTCGCGTTTCGAACAACGTTGGCTTGGAGTACGACAAGACCAACTACCTGTTGCAGCACGCTATGGGTCCCAATGTGGCTGGCGTAGTCGGTTCGGCCGTTGCCGCCGGTATCCTGCTGGCATTCCTGCACTAAGAGATTGTATTAACAGTCATAGAATTAAAGTCCCGACAAGTTATCGGGACTTTTTTTATTTTCCCAACGGCAATTGTCAGCAATTAACCGACAATTACCAAAAATATTATTTTCATAAGACATTTTGCTCGCCTATAAATTATTTTTTGCCACATTCGAAATAGTTTGTAATTTTGCAGCGTCGTTCAGTCCGGAAAAGGGATGGCAAAAGTGATGGGGAATGTCCCATAGCATAGCCAGAAAGATTGACGGAAAGGACGACAGAACATAGTAGACAAGACGGTGATCGGCGTTTTGAAGCTTGCTTTCCAAGCTTTTTTCTTTTTTTAATTTTCAATTCTCAATTTATTCGTATCTTTGCAGTTTGAACCAATGGCTCCTTGCGGGGTTCTGTTGGCATATTGAATTGTATAATAAACATTTGAAATAAATAAATAATATTATATATAATGGAAATTGCATCGAAATACAATCCTCGTGCCGTAGAAGAGAAATGGTACAGTTTTTGGTTGGAGAAGAAATTGTTTCATTCAGAGCCTGACCGCCGCAAGCCTTACACGGTGGTTATTCCGCCACCGAACGTGACTGGTGTGCTGCATATGGGTCATATGCTGAACAATACGATTCAGGATGTGCTGGTGCGTCGTGCACGTATGATGGGCAAGAATGCCTGCTGGGTGCCAGGAACGGACCACGCCAGCATCTCGACCGAGGCCAAGGTGGTGAAGATGCTTGCCGAACGTGGTATAAACAAGCGCGACCTGAGCCGCGACGAGTATATGAAGTATGCTTGGGAATGGAAGGAGAAATATGGCGGCATCATCCTGAAGCAGTTGCGCAAGCTTGGCGCAAGCTGCGACTGGGATCGCACGGCTTTCACGATGGACGACATTCGCTATGAGAGCGTGATTCAGGTGTTCGTCGACCTTTACAACAAGGGCTTGATTTATCGTGGCGCACGTATGGTGAACTGGGACCCGCAGGCGCTTACCGCCGTCAGCGACGAGGAGGTCATCTACAAGGAAAGCCACGGCAAGCTGTTCTATCTGCGCTATTTTGTCGAAGGAGAGGATAAATATATTGTTGTCGCCACAACCCGTCCCGAGACCATTATGGGCGATACCGCTGTTTGTGTGCATCCCGAGGACGAGCGCTACCAGTGGCTGAAGGGCAAGAATGTGATTGTTCCAGGTGTCGGCCGCGTGGTACCCATAATTATGGACGAGTATGTCGACCGCGAGTTCGGTACCGGTGCATTGAAGATTACGCCAGCCCACGACATCAACGACTACAACCTGGGAATGAAATACAACCTGAACAGCATCGATATCTTTAACGACAATGGTACACTCAACGATAACGGCGGCAAGTATGCCGGTATGGATCGTTTCGCTTGTCGCAAGGCTATTATGAAGGATCTTGAGGAGTCCGGCCTTGTCGAGAAGATTGAAGACTATGTCAACAAGGTTGGCCACTCGGAGCGCACTGACGCCGTGATAGAGCCCAAGCTCAGCACGCAATGGTTTATGAAGATGAGCGACATAGCCAAGAAGGCCCTCGAGGTTGTTGAGGACGGCACAATCAAGTTCCATCCCGAGAAGTTCAAGAACACCTACCGCCACTGGCTGGAGAATATAAAGGACTGGTGCATCAGCCGTCAGCTGTGGTGGGGTCACCGCATCCCTGCGTGGTATTTTGACGTAAACGGCAAAATGGAAATCGTCGTGGCTTTGAATGAAGAGGAAGCCAAAAAGATTGCCGCCGATAAGTATGGTTATACCGGTGAACTGCGCCAGGACGAGGATGTGCTCGACACTTGGTTCAGCAGCTGGCTATGGCCCATCAGCCTCTTCGACGGCATCCGCAACCCCGACAACGAGGAGATAAAGTATTATTATCCCACCGACGACCTTATCACAGCTCCCGACATCATCTTCTTCTGGGTTGCCCGTATGATTATGGCCGGTGAGGAATACAGAGGCGAGGTCCCTTTCAAGAATGTCTATTTCACAGGTATTGTGCGTGACAAGCTGGGACGCAAGATGAGCAAGTCGCTTGGTAATTCGCCCGACCCAATTGAACTGATTGAAAAATACGGTGCCGACGGGGTGCGAATGGGTATGTTGCTCACGGCTCCTGCCGGCAACGACCTGCCGTTTGACGAGAGTATTTGCGAGCAGGGCCGCAACTTTGCCAATAAGATTTGGAACGCCTTGCGACTGGTCAAAGGATGGGCAGTCAGTGACGAGCTTCAGCAGTCGCCCGAGAACGAGGTCAGCGTCCAATGGATGGAGCAGCGTATGGCCTGCGTTTTGGAGCAGATTGAGAAGGACTTTGAACAGTACCGTCTTAGTGAGGCACTTATGAACACCTACAAGCTTATTTGGGACGACTTCTGCTCGTGGTATCTCGAGATGGTGAAGCCCGCCTACGGGACGCCGATTGACAGAGAAACATACCTGTCTACCATCGCTATCTTCGAGCGACTGATGTGTATGCTGCATCCGTTTATGCCGTTCATCACCGAGGAAATCTGGCACCTGCTACAGGATACAGACAGCGAGGCAAAAGCCGAACTGATTGCACAAAGCAGCATAATGATTCAGCATATGCCGGTCAGTGTGTTCTTTGACCAGAGAATGCTCGACGACTGCGCTATGGCTCAGGATGTTGTCACCGGTATCCGCAATCTGCGCAACAGCAGGGGGCTGTCACCGAAAGAAGCGCTGGAACTCTTTGTTGTCTGCGGTGACGGCAAGCAGATGAACAGCCGTTTTGACGGCATTATCAAAAAACTTGCCAATGTGAGTAAGATAAACTATGTGAATGAAAAGGTCGAGGGTACCATCAGTTTTATGATTGGCACCACCGAATGCTTTGTTCCGATGAGTCAGAATGTGGATGTAGAGGCCGAACGCAAGAAGCTCGAGGAAGAATTAAAGTATGCCGAAGGCTTCCTGGCAAGCGTGATGAAGAAGCTTGGCAACGAGAAGTTTGTCAACGGCGCACCCGAAAAGGTCGTGGCCGTGGAGCGTCAGAAGAAGGCTGATGCCGAGCAGAAGATTGCCGCGTTGAAGGCTCAAATTGCAAATCTTAAATAGAAACGATCATAATCTAAATATTATGAAGACAAGTAAAAGAATATTGACAATCATCTTCCTGGCGGCTTTTTCGCTGACAAATGCCAATGCACAGCAAGCTTCGCTGGACACTCTGCTGAGCCACATTCGCGAATTGTCGTCTTCGAAGTATGAAGGCCGTCTGTCGGGTACCGACGCCTATCTGCTTGCTGCCGACTACGTCGCTGAAGCTTTGGAACGCTATGGCGTGCAGCCTTACAAAGGCGAGTGGGCACAGTATTTTGAGACAGAATGCAACAAGATTGAGAACTGCACATTCAACAGCTATGTCAATGCCAGCGACACACGCCAGGTTTATGTGCTTGGCCGTGATTTCTGCTGCTCTGGTATGACAGGCCGTGGATATGCTGACGCCTCGGTGGTTTTCTGTGGCTATGGTATCGACAATGGCGCTTTCAACGAGTATGCCGATGTCGACGCCAAAGGCAAGATAGTCGTTGTCCTCAGCGGTGTGCCGTCGTTCCTGCCCAGCGCGGTGACAAACAAGTATGTCCAGCTGCGTGACAAGGCCCGTGTGGCAAGAGCCCACGGCGCTTGCGCCTTGGTGGTTATCAATATGTCGCCCACCTGCTCGCCCTACGAGGTGCAAGGTGCTGTCTATAGCGGCGAACTGCCACATCTGGCTACATTCCCCGTCATACAGCCCACTCGCGACTGTGGCGACCGTCTGCTGCAGAACGAGGCGATGACTCTCGAGGAGGCTGTCCGCAAGATGGACGACACCCATCAGCCGCAGTCGTTCCACCTGCGCAAGAAGTTTGAGATAGAGGTCAACGCAAAATACCATCCTGCTATGCTGGCTGCCAACGTTATCGGCATCTATCCCGGCAGCGACCCCAAGATGGTCAACGAGTATGTAGTGGTCGGCGCCAGCTTGGATCACGTCGGTATGCAGGGCACCACCTGCCTGTTTCCGGGTGCCGACGACAACGCCTCCGGAGTCGCAGCTTTGCTTGAGACGGCTCGTCTGCTGCAGTATTCCGACGACCAGCCGTCGCGCAGCATCATCTTTGTGCTTTTTGCAGCTGGTGAGCAGCAGCACCTCGGATCGCAGATTTTCGTGTCCAACTTCACTCCGCTCAAGCGCATCGAGGCTTTTATTAATGTTGCTTCCGTGGGTTGCGGCGACAGCATCTTGGTAATGGGTAATAAACGCTATCCACAGCTGTGGGGTGCCGCCAAGCGCGTCGACACGCTCTACTGCACAAACGATGTGGCGATAGGAGTGAAGACGATGCCTAAAGGCGATGCTGTTGCTTTTGACTATGTTGGCATACCGTCCGTCAACATTACCGGTTACAAGGGTGGACGCCACAACCACGTGCCCAGCGACATCGTTGAGAATATCGACCGCCGCTTTGTGGTGAAGGCCACGCAGCTGCTGTTCGAGACGGTGCTGGATTTGTCGTTTGGCGAGTATCAGGGCCGTTCCAACGCATCGAAGAGGGTGAAGTTTGAATAAGTGAATATTAAAGTCAAATTATGTACGCATTATATAGAAAAGAACTATCGACTTTTTTTTCATCGTTGACCGGATACCTGACTATAATAGTGTTCCTGGTCTTCACGGGTTTGATGCTATGGGTTTTCAAAACCAGTTTCAATATTCTTGACTACAAATATGCCGGTCTTGATGGTTTGTTCCTTATTGGACCATTTCTATACCTGTTTCTTATTCCGGCCATAACAATGCGAATGTTTGCAGAGGAAAAGAAAAACGGTACGCTGGAATTGTTGCTCACCAAACCTTTGTCGGAGTTTACAATTATTCTGGCAAAGTTTTTGGCAGGATTGACATTGGTAATCATATCACTTCTACCCACTTTGGTATATTATTGGACCGTTTATCGTTTGGGAGACCCTATGGGCAACATTGATACTGGTAGCGTGGTAGGTTCATATATAGGTATGGTTTTCTTGGGTGGCGCCTTTGTGTCCATTGGACTTTTTTCGTCGTCGTTGACAAACAATCAAATAGTGGCATTCATTATATCTGCTCTACTCTGCGCTTTTTGCTATTTAGGTTTTGAATCGCTTTATCAACTAATGCAGGGCGGTTTTGCTCTTCTACTGCGCTCTCTTGGCCTTCAGGCACATTACGAGTCAATCTCACGCGGTGTAGTTGACACCCGCGATATCATCTATTTCCTTTCGGTCATTGTTCTTTTCCTGATGTTGACGCGAATGGTGCTCCAGTCGCGCAAGTGGAAACGTTGACAGTTACTGAAAAATTAATTCATTTAAGAGATTTTTTAAGAAAATGCAATCGAAAAACATACGCCGTCAGAATATTCTCGGAATAGTCGCTGTTGTCGCTGTAATAGTTTTTCTCAATATCATAAGCAGCTACCTCTTCACTCGTTTCGACCTTACTGCTGAGAAACGCTATACACTCTCTGACAGTACAAAGGATATGCTCAAAGGGCTTGACGAGGAGGTCCTGTTCAGAGTTTACCTTGAAGGAGATGAACTTCCAGCCGAATATCGTCGTTTCCGCAACGACATAAAAAATATGTTAGACCAATTCCGGGCGTATAGCCGCAATGTTGAATACGAGTTTGTAGATCCCAACAGCTTCAAGACCGACGAGGAAAAGATGCAGTTTTATCAGACGTTGGTCAAGAAAGGTCTTACACCAATTCCTGTTACATCACAAAACGATGGCGTACAAAAGCAGCAGATGGTGTATCCCGCTATGGAAGTGAGCTACAAAGGGCGCGAGACTGCCATTCAACTTCAGTCGGCTGGTGTAAGTGGCAAATCTACAGACGAGATTGTCAATACATCAATAGAGAACCTTGAATACAACTTTGTTACTGCTTTGCATCGGCTTTCGCGCCCCGTAAAGGCACGTGTTGGTTTCCTTTTGGGACACGGTGAGTTGGCTAATATCGACCTGTATGATATTCAGATGTCGCTTGTCGAGGACTATACTGTTGAAAATGTATACTTGGATCGCAACATAAGTGCTCTCACTGGACGAGTTCAGAATATGAACGATTCAAGCATTACCGTCAGTAACAAATTCGATGTTCTTGTTGTACCTAAGCCTCTTACAACATTCACCGACCAGGATCTTTATGTAATCGACCAATTTGTGATGTATGGCGGCAAAATCCTATGGCTTGTCGATGCACTCGATGCCGATATGGATAGTTTGCAGGACAAACCACAGTCCTTTGCTACAAGGCTGCCAACCAATCTTGAAGAATTATTCTTCAACTACGGTGTCCGTATAAACCCTGACCTCATAATGGATTATCGTTGTCGTGGAATTCCGATGATGGGTGCTGACAACCGTATGCAGCTTGTTCCGTGGTATTATTTCCCGACTTTGGTGCCTAATTCCAAGCATCCCATTGTTAGAAATCTTGATGTATTGAAAACTGATTTTATCAGCAGTATAGATTTGATAAACAACGATATTGAAAAGACTGTATTATTGACGACATCAGATCATACGCATATCAAAAATGCTCCTGTCAATATCCAGCTTTCAGACGCTATGATACAGGTCGACAATCAGCTTTTTAATCGTAGTAATCTGCCTGTTGCAGTACTCCTTGAAGGAAAGTTCCTGTCGTTGTTTCGCAATCGTCTGGCATCGTCGTTTGCTGAATTGACAGAAATAGGTTATCGTACACAGTGCGAGTCTTCCACTCAAATGATTGTTGTCTCTGATGGTGACATTATTCGCAACGGCACTGGTGTAAGTGATCAGGGACGATATCCGTATCCTCTTGGTTATGATAGATATACTAATGTTGAATTTGCCAACAAGGCTTTTGTCCTTAATGCAATAAATTATTTGGCTGGCGACGAAGCTATGATTGATGCCCGACCGCGTTCCATTGAGATTCGTCGACTTGATGTGGCTAAAGTCAAAAACCAACGCAACTATTACCAAATTATTAATATAGCCTATCCTATTTTGGTGGTTTTGGCTCTTGCCGCTATTGTTCTTATTGTCCGTCGTTTCAAATATAAAAAAAATAAATAATGAAATCACGTAAAAACCTAATAATCTCTTTTCTGATTCTATTCTTGGCGGTGGTAACATTGCTTGTTGTGTTTATGCGAGGCCGTAGCCACACCTTTAAACAGGACTTTCAAGTAGATGCTGCCGCCCGTCCAGGTGCTGTTACTAAAATATTTATGGCCGACAAGGAGAACCATCAGGTTACACTTGATTGTGTAGATGATTCTACTTGGCTGGTTGATGGTGTTTTCCCTGCAAGCAACCATATGATAGATCTTCTTCTCCAGACGCTTTCGGATATGCGCATCCGCAGCCAGGTCAACAAAGCTGCTGCTGAAAATGTTGTTCGTCAGCTTGCAGCAAAGAGTGTCAAAGTTGAAGTCTATTTCAAAGATCACAGAATCAGTTGGTTCAATAATCGGTTTAGACTTTTTCCATTTATAAACTGCAGAGTATTTTATGTCGGACACGACACCCAGGATATGATGGCTACATATATGTATCGCGATGGTGATAAAAATCCGTTCATTGTAAACATTCCAGGATTTCGTGGATGTCTTTCGCCTCGTTTCGTGGTTGACCCCTTTGCGTGGCGAAGCCATTCTATTGTGAGTTTGCCTGTTCAGCACATCGCTAAAGTGGAACTTGTGATACCAGCAACACCCGAAGAGTCTTTTTCAATTGAAAGGGAAGGTGAGGGCTTTGTATTTAATCTACTTAATCCACCTCAGCGTGTCAATGGTTTTGATACTGCACGTGTCGCCCAGCTGCTCTCGTCGTTTACTAATCTTAATTTTGACGAATATGCGCAAGCTGTTCCACGGGCAGAACTCGATACCACTTTTTCGGCTAATCCACGTACCATTCTAACTGTGACAGACATTGAAGGCAAAACCAGGCAACTAAAAACATATATCAAATACTCAAATCCTGACGACTTGCGTGCAATGCCAGACACTACTATGTATCAAGTCTTTGACCTCAACCGTCTGTATGCAATCCTCGACGACAAAGATACGGTTCTTATACAGTACTATATTTTCGATAATATACTTCAACCGGCATCATTCTTTTTAGGACGTCAACACAGTTATTTTGCCAGATGAAACCATTATTACTCATAACTAATGATGATGGTCTTAACGCCAAAGGAATTCAGACCCTTATCCGTGTTGCACGCACTATTGGTGATGTCGTTATTATGGCTCCCGATCGTAATTCGTCTGGATTGGCCCATTCCTTCACATCATCCCGCCCGCTGCGAATCAATACTATCTCCAATGTACCGGAATGCACTATATATACCTGTGACGGTACTCCTGTTGACTGTATAAAAGTGTGTGTGGAACATTTCTGCCCTCGCAAACCTGACCTTGTTTTATCTGGCATTAATCACGGTAGCAATGCATCAATCAATGTACTTTATTCTGGCACGATGGGTGCTGTGATAGAGGCCTCTGCTAGTGGATATCAGGCAATAGGTTTTTCGTTACTTGACCATAGTCAAGACGCTGACTTTGAACCGACAGTTCCGTATATCAAAGACATTATTCTCCGTACACTTAAGCATCCTTTGCCGAATTGTACATCTCTCAATGTCAATTTTCCTGTACCTGAAGATGGTATAATTCGAGGTGTAAAAGTGTGCCGTCAATCGCACGCGCGATGGCTTGACAGTTATGAAAAACGTATTGATCCGCGTGGAATGCCGTATTTTTGGCTTACTGGGCGCTTCGAATGTAATGACATTGAACCAGATACCGACCAGTGGGCATTAGAGAATGGATTTATTTCCGTTGTGCCGACTACAACAGATTTTACTGACAAGTGTTCAATGCCACAAATACAAGCTGTATATGAGTGATTTCTTAAAAAATGATACTGTTGCCCGTGCATTTTTCTACGCTTTAGGTTCAATGGCTATTGTAGCCATCTTGCTTTGGGGGGGACTTGCAGTTGCTGGTATGAATGTTGAAAGCCATTTACGGTGGTTTGGAATCTGTTTTTTGCCACCTCTGCTTTTACTAAGGTATTTTGTTAAACGCAAGGATGCTCTTGTTACTACTCGAACAATTATTATCATTCTTTTTGTTACTTTCATAGTGTTCATCTTCTTTCTTATTAGAACCAACGCCATAGAACTATGAAATATTATATCATATCTGGCGAAGCATCTGGCGATCTGCACGGAGCCAATCTGATGAGGGCACTTTTGCAACGTCAGCCTGATGCGCAGATACGTTTCTGGGGTGGCGACCGTATGGCCGAAGTAGCTGCGTCATCTGCTTTCCCGGCCAATACTGTACAGGTTCGCCATATTCGCGATTTGGCTTTTATGGGTATCATCGAAGTGCTGTCGCATTTGCGAGAAATACTTGGTAACATCAAGTTTTGCAAAAACGATATAACTGCTTTCCATCCTGACGTGATGGTGTTTATTGATTATCCTGGTTTCAATCTCAAAATTGCCAAATATACTCATAGCAAGGGCATCCGCAACATATACTACATATCACCACAGATATGGGCCTGGAAGAAAGGCCGCATCCGCCCTATGCGTCGTGACCTTGACAAACTTTGTTACATTCTTCCTTCTGAACGCAGGTTCTACGCTGATAACAATTTTCCTCAAGCAGTGTATGTAGGCCATCCGTTGCTCGATGAGGTGGAACGTTATAAGAATGAAAACGTGGCTTATATTGCTGATAATAAACAGTCAATAAGTCAATCATCAAAAATAATCGCTCTTCTGCCCGGCAGTCGCAAACAGGAACTTAGTCGTATGCTACCTCTTATGGTTCATCTTGCGCAACGTCATCCTGAATATCATTTTGTGATAGCTGCAATGTCGTTGATAGGCAGCGATTTCTATAAAAAATATATACCTGCCGACTTGTCAAACCTCGAAATGCGTTTCGACTGCACTTATCAGATACTATCAAGTTCTTTTGCCGCTGTTGTATGCTCTGGAACAGCTACTCTCGAGACAGCACTGTTTCGCGTGCCGCAGGTTGTATGCTACCAATGCAACCGCATCTCTGCATTGATAGCACGCATTTTGATTGGCCGTAGCATCAAATATATCTCGCTTGTTAATCTTATTGCCGATAGACCAGTGGTAACCGAACTCATTCAAAGCCATTTCAATGACAATGTGCTTGACAGTCAGTTTCTCAGCATCACTGAAGATGCCTCCAATCGACAGCGCATCTTTGACGAATATGCACGGCTGATAGAAATACTTGAAGGCCCCGGCGCCTCTGAACGTACTGCTAAAATTATTTGCCAATGAAGTATCTTAAAGTCATTTTGCTAATAGCTATATTGTTTTTTTTCGACTGTAAAGCTAATGCAACACGTGTTAAAGTGCGATTGTTTTCCAACAACAATATAGAAGCTCTATATGTTTCTTTTGATCTCGGTGTCTACGCTCTCTTTGCAAATGACAGTTTGCTTCTCGAACCCGAATTAGGCGAGGGGCTTTCCGTCGAGCTGCTGCCCACAGCTTTGGGCGTTTGCGTTTCAGTTAATAATTACAACTATGGCACTTTCCGTCAGGTGACTCTTCAGGCCACCGATACGGCTTGCATTCTATGTCTCAATCCGCGTGGCGTGAAACAGCGTACCTATGAAGGCAATCTTATTGTCTCCGCTTTTGATTCAAAAAATCTTCGTATCATAAACGATGTAGACTTTGAGACCTATCTTGCTGGTGTTGTTCAGTCTGAAATATACGGAAAACAGAGCGATATATTTCGCATACAGGCAACAATTTCCCGCACTTGGGCGCTGCGCAATATGGGCAAACATCGTGCCGACGGGTTCAATTTCTGCGACTATGTTCACTGCCAGGCCTATCAGAACCGTTGTGTCCGGCCCGACATTATGCTCGGAACCATACAGTCCGCAGGCGAAACCATTGTTGACACCAACGGCAACCTCATCGACACTCCTTTCCATTCCAACTCCGGCGGACAGACGGCCAACTCCGAGGATGTCTGGCGGACGGCATTGCCCTATTTGCGTTCAGTTCAGGACACCTTTTCCCTGCGTATGCGTCAGTCCGACTGGACTAAAGTCATCCCGCGCGACAAGTGGCTCAACTATTTTGCCAAGACACACAAGCTCAACACACAGGATTCCGAAGTTCGCAACACACTCCTCACTTTTGCACAGCCCGAGCGCAAAGCCAAGATACTTGGGGTTCCATTGACACGTGTACGTACCGATTTCAACCTCAAGTCCACCTTCTTCACTGTCACCACTGACTCCAAGTCCGGCGATGTCCTCCTTCTTGGTCACGGCTACGGCCACGGTGTGGGACTAAGCCAGGAAGGCACTATACGTATGGTTTCGCTCGGCATATCCTACGACTCAATCATTCGTCACTACTATACAGGTGCTTCCATCCATCGCGATGAAAACATCTCGCAGCGTTACGTCGATAATTTTGTTACCGAAATAACCAAAATCATTGACGAAGACAATGCAAACCCTGGGCGCGTCAAATCAAAGAAAGATGACTGGCTTGGCAAGCTCTTCCGTGTTCGCGACCGTATGGACCGTGAAGAAGAATACGACCCCACCAAGCAGGAACTCGAGTCTGATGACTTTAAAATCGAATGGTGACATCATTTTTAAGTATATTTAATAAATTATTGGATAATATTATACGTTTTTTTGAGTTATTTAAATTTAAACGAAATCAAATGGCAATGAAAAAAATAATACCTATTCTGTTGCTCGCCGCTCTATTTGCGGCACCGACTCAAGCTCAAGTGCATTGGCAGACAATAGATCAAGCCTCGCAAATTGACACGAAAAACAACAAAAAACTTTTCTTCATCGATTTTTCCACCTCTTGGTGCGGATGGTGCAAGAAAATGGACCGCGACACTTTTAGCGACCCTGTCGTCACCGCCATTCTAAATAAGTATTACATCCCGGTTAAATTCGATGCTGAAGGTAACTCTACTTTCACTTGGAACGGTACAAAATACAGCAATACGCAGGCTCCGGGACAGAAAGCCCAGTTACATCCTTTTGTGCGTGCTATTCTTGGACAGAAGGCCGGTTTTCCCTCCTTTGCCATTTTCAACAAGGGTAGGGGACTCACTCAGATTCTTCAGGGTTACCAAGGAGCTTACGAATTCTCGATGCAGTTGTGGTACATTTGCTCTGGTGACAATCAGCGATATACTTATGACGAGTATCAGCAGATTTTTCAATCTGAAATTAAACCAGGTATGATGAAAAAGCTTGGCTTTTAAACTAAAGAGTTATTTTAAGATAGCGAAATAAACTACGATAAAAATTATATAACAGTGCGTTACATATCGCACTGTTATTTTTTTTGGGGGGGAGCTTTGGAAAGTATGAGATGGATATGGTTATTTCAATCGAACTCGAGGGTCGAGAATTCCGTACAGTAAATCGACGATTATATTGATGATAACCAATAGTATGCATACAAATAATATGGCTCCCATCACCACAGGGAAGTCATATTTTTCAAGTCCATCAACAATGACAACGCCCATACCTTTCCAGTCAAATACATATTCGACGAAGACGGCTCCGGCCAACAATCCGGCCAACCATCCCGATGCGGAAGTGACAATTGGGTTCATAGCGTTGCGAAGTGCGTGTTTAAAAATAAGACGACTTAGTGTCATCCCTTTTGCTCTTGCAGTGCGTATGTAGTCCTGCGAGAGGGCTTCAAGCATCGAGCTTTTGGTTAGTTCTACCAATACTGCCAATGGACGGATGCCAAGGGTTAGTGCAGGTAATATCAGGTTGCGTAGGCTGATGTGTTCACCGCAACCGTAATCATCGACTTCGTAAAGATTGCCGAACATATTGAGGTGTGTGATGTCGGACAAAACGTAGGCAAAAAACC
Organism: Bacteroidales bacterium; assembly: GCA_016283175.1. Taxonomy (GTDB): domain Bacteria; phylum Bacteroidota; class Bacteroidia; order Bacteroidales; family P3; genus Colimorpha. The sequence goes on along the minus strand of JAEEMK010000071.1, from coordinate 3,688 downwards.
ACGCTATTAAAATGGCAGCAAAGAAGGATGGTAACGACATTCCCATTGTCGATAGAAGTAGTGTGAGGCGGTCGATCCAGGTACCCTTGTGCAGTGCAGACAGTATGCCTAGTAGTATTCCAATGACAAGTGCAAAAGTCATTGCCGTCAGAGCCAGCACCGCCGTCTGCGGGAATGCCGTTGCAATCACTTCGGTGACCTTGCGTTTGGTCTGGTAGGAGCGGCGCAGATATGGCATTTTCAGCACGACCGAAGTGTTTCCAGCCTTGAGTAGTGTTGCGTAGGGTTCGTATTTTTCTGGATCTAGATACCAATAACTCTTTGTGTCGCTGTTGTTGTGCAGCGATATGGGTGTTAAGTCGTTGAGGTAGCCCAGATACTGTGTGCCGATAGGCTTGTCCATACCTAGGTCGTGACGTATTATATCTATGCTTTCGGCGTCGGCACGTTGACCGAGCATCATCCTTGCAGGGTCGCCAGGAAGAATATTGAAAAGGAAAAAGACCAATGTCACCACGCCGAAAATGACGAGAAGACCATATATAAGCCGTTTTCCTACATATCGAAGCATAGCTTATTCTTTTTTCAATCCGTGAACAATGGATTTTTTTGCAACGAAGTCTTTCAGATAGAACGGTTCGAAATAGGCTGTGTCTTCTTTTTCTCCGTTTTTAAATTTTTCTTCTGCCAATGTGGCCATTCCTGCGGCTGAAATGGTGAATCTGTTGTTATACAGAGCGTTTGTGTGGGCGGAAAGTATTGGTTTAGTTTTTTCGGCTCCGTCACCGATAAATGTAATTATGTTTTCATTCAGCCATTTGTCGTATATGCCAGGTTCGATAATGTCAGCAGCTGTTTCCCTAACGACGCCATTACGGTTATAGATGGCTGTATAACATTCCATTCGGCGTGCATCTATCATCGGGCACACTAAACCATTGTAATCCGGATGCTGAGAGTAATATAGTGTGGCCATATTCTGCATTGTTGGAATGGATAGCAGCGGTATGTCAAGAGCATAGCATAGTCCTTTGGCGCTGCTGACGCCTATTCGGAGGCCTGTGTATGATCCAGGGCCCGACGACACGCACACGGCGTCGAGCATATTTGGCTCTATGTTGTTTTCTTTGAACAGTTCGTCAATGAAAACCGAAAGCATCGAGGAATGGGCGTTAGGCACGTCGCTGTGTTTTTCGGCTATTATTTTGCTGTCTTTCTCCAGTGCTGCGGAGCATATTTGTGTTGCAGTTTCGAGTAGTAGTATAGTCATAGACAGTCGTTTATCGCATATCAATAATTTCGACACCGGTGTTTTCTTTCTGTGGAAAAACAAAGGTGTTCAAGGTGACCTTTGCGGTGTTGAATTTGCTTACCTCGTATTCTGCGGCTGTCGAGTCGTAGTTGTGCATCTCCATACGTTTGACAATGCCGTTGGATCCGATGATGAAACGTATTTTGTAGTAGCTTTTGGCTTTCTTGGGAGTCAAGTCTATAACAGCATCTCCATTGCTTTCTTTGCGGATATATTTGGCTTTGAAGTTCTTGGTGTAGTTGGCCAGCAGTGCACCTGGATTCATTAGGTCGTCCTGACTGTCAGTTATCGTGTTGACAACAACTTCGTTAGCATCTTTATTCCAATGCCACGTTGCTGTGCCGTCGCAGTATATAACGTTATCACCGAAGGTTACACGATATTTTCCTTGTTGATAGATGACATCGGCCGTCATTTTTGCAGTGGCTTTCTTGTTGCTGTCTTTGTTTGTCATTGTGACAGTGAAAGTTACTCCGCTGGCGTTGTCTATTTTCTTTGAGGCTTTCTTCAGTATCTCGTCGGCATTTTTGTCATAGTTGCCCTGCGCGGTATGGGTTATTTGCGCCGTCAGGGTGGTGGCGCAGAAGAGCAGTAGCAGTATCAGGATTGTTCTTTTCATTGTTTTTATTTTTTGCAAAAACGTCGAATGTCGTTTTATATTGCGTCGTTTAGACAAATAAATGACCTTTTGTAGGGTTGCTGCCGTGCAGGTGGCCCTATTCATAATAAGTGATTTTACGAATGATGAAATTGTTGTCACTTCGCCGTGTCACCCAGTTGTCGTAACTGTCGTATGTGTATTCGTAGTGTGTGGTAATCTCTTCTCCGGCAAAGTTATCGATATAGGTAGATACAAATCCTTTCTCGTTGTAGATGTATTCTTTGTCGCCATTTGAATACCGATGCCTGCTTTGCTCTTTGACAAGAAGACCTTGGCTGTTGTAAATGAATGTGGTGCATCCGTCGCATCCTTCTTCGCATCTTTCCCAGTTGCACCATTTTGTCATCCTGCCGTTTTCGTCGTAGGTGCACCGGACTGTATCCTGGAAGTGGTTGTGTATTTGCATCGTTATGCGGCACAGCGAGTCGCAGTGGTATTGGTTTGTATCATAAATCTTTTGTTCGCCCTCTTCGTAGTAAAATTCGACGGCGTATGACAGGCAGCCGTTTGGAGAATAGTGATATTGACTTCTGATGCTGTCATAGTTGTTCCACCACTTCTCCTCAGTCAATCTGCCATTGATGTAGAGGTATATGATGTAGGGATACTCAGCGTGCATAAAACAATTGCGTTGTAGGATTTGCCCGTCTTCGTTGAAAAGCAGGTATATGGTGTCCCAGATGATTGTTTCACCGTCTTCATAGACTGACATATCCAGGAGCTCCATTTCTTTCACAGGGCCACGCAGGTTCTCATAACTCAGTGGGTTGTCGTTCAAGGTCAGCAGACCTTGTCCTGTTGCGGTACTGCAGGCTATAATCAGCAGTGCTAAGGATAGGAAGCGTTTGAGGGCATTCATTATTCGCAGAGTTTGACTATTTCTCAAGGCTACGCAACCACTTGATTTCGTCGGCCCAACGCATCGGATCGGGAGTTTCGAGTATGATTGGCATATCGTCGAAGCGTGGGTCGTTCATAAAGTGCTCAAAGAATGCTTTGCCCAAGAAGCCTTCGCCCAACACCTCGTGGCGGTCGACGTGTGACGATGCGGCTTTCTTGCTGTCGTTGAGGTGGATGGCACGCAGGTACTTTTGGCCTATGAGCCTGTCGAACTCTTCAAAGCAGAACTGGTAGCCCATTTCTGTCGACAAGTCGTAGCCGGCGGCAAGGGTGTGGCAGGTGTCGATGCAGACGCCCACACGACTCTTGTCGTCGATGCCCTCTATGATGCGCGCTATGTGCTCAAAACGCCAGCCAAGGTTGGTGCCCTGTCCGGCGGTGTTCTCGATTACAGCGGTGACGCCCTCGGTCATAGACAGTGCCAGATTAACCTCGCGCGCTATCTGGTCGAGACATTCCTCCTCGCTGACCTTGTTGAGGTGGCTGCCTGGGTGGAAGTTGAGCATCTGCAGTCCCAGTTGCTGGGCGCGTGTCATCTCGTCAAGGAAAGCGGCACGGCTTTTCTGGAGCGTTTCTTCGTCGGGCGAACCGAGGTTGATGAGGTAGCTGTCGTGCGGCAGCACATATTTGGGGCTGAAGCCGCGGTCAGCAAGTAATGCTTTGAATCCGTCAATCTCCATCTGAGCCAGCGGCTTGCTGACCCAGCTGCGCTGGTTGCGTGTGAACAAGGCAAAAGCGTTGGCTCCAATGGCCTCTGCATTAAGGATGGCGTTTCCTACGCCACCCGAAGCACTAACGTGAGCACCGATGTATTT
>JAEEMK010000011.1 GCA_016283175.1 Bacteroidales bacterium | reverse complement strand
GTTGAGCAGGGCGTCGCTGAGGTAGTCGCCCATAATACGTGCCCCTTTGTGTGTGAAGTGGATGTAGTCTGCACCGGCATATCCGTTCTTTACCCAGGTGATCATAGAATTTTTGCCGCCCATAGCGTCGTAGATGCTCCAGTAGGCGGCGCCGTGGGCGTTGGCCATCTCGCGCAGCTTGGTAACGACGGTGGGCAGCATAGGATATGTGGCCAGCTGACCGCCGACTTTGGTGCTCATATCCGACGGACCGACGAACAATATCACGGCATCGGGACAGGCCTGGCGCACATAGTCGATCTGTTCGCCGAGTTTCTGGCAGTAACTGTCGATGGTTTTCTCGGATTTGAGATAAGGCACCGAGTTGCCGCCGAACTGCATTATTATCATTCCGACATCCAGTAGTTTGTACGACTCGGCCAACTGGTCGAAGTTGGCCATCTTGAACTGGTGGCCGGAGACGCCGCGCATAGCGATGTTGTCGACGGCAACTCCATAGCCGTTGTCGACCAGGATGCCGTATATGTCGGCGGTGCCGCTGAATGTCAGCGATGCCGATGTGGTGACGGTGTCCATACGCCACGAGATGAGGCCTATGCCGCTCTTGCTTTCAGAAGCCGAGTAGTCGCCAGGCCCTTTGCGGTTGTGCAAGGTTACGTTGAGCGGACCAGGGCGGTTGTTGTAAAGCACACGTATTGATGAGAACTGCCCCACACGGTCGGCAGCGTGGTTGCCGGTGGAGGCATAGAGCGACAGTGTGGCGCCGCCCGTCACACGCCAGCAGCGCAGCATAGGGCCGTAGTTGCCGTTGGAGCGCGAGAAGGTGCTGTCGCCATAGGTGGAGAGACCTGATATGGAGCCTGAAGCGGATTGGTTGAACGAGATGGTGGGTACTGGCTGGCGCAGTGGCAGCATTCCGGGACCACCGCCACCGAAAGCCATTTGAAGCCTTTCGCGCAGGCGACAACTGATGCGGTCCTGTTCAATCTGTGAGTCGCCATAGTGCAGCACACGCACTATTCGTTCATCGTGTTCGGCGTTTTCAGCGTTCTTGAAGAATTCGTCGAAACAGCTAATGTCGTCGTCTGGCAGCCAAAAGCGTGTTTGGCTTTCAAAGATAAGTTTGTGGAATTCTTCGAGCGAATCGCATAAGCCTGTCAAATCGCGCTCTTCGTGTTTGACAAGCAGCTGCTCCATACTTTTCCCCTTTTCGCGTACCAACACTTTGTGGAGCGTTGGGAATCGCAGGGTGACAGAACCCACAGTTATGCCGTCCTTTGGAAATACGATGCACAGCAGCGCCAAAAGGGCCACTACGATGGCGAAGAATTTCAATGTGCCTACAGCCTTCATCTAGATACTCTCACTCGTTTGGGGTATAGAGTAGTATTATTCCATTTTGGCGAGCTTCTTTTCAAGCTCGTCGACACGTTTGTAGAGCTGGTCTAGGTTGCGCTCGTATATGTAGGTCTTGCGCTGTTTGACGGCATCGGTTGCCGGCGAACCGAGAATGGTGACATTGTCGGGGAAACTGCGTGTAACACCGGACTGTGCGGCAATGGTGACATTGTTGCCAACCTCTATGTGGCCCACGATTCCGACCTGACCTGCTATGATGCAGTGGCTTCCGACTTTGCCGGAACCGGCTACGGCACTTTGTGCCGCCATAACGGTACTTTCACCGATGACAACATTGTGCGCCACCTGGCAGAGATTGTCTAGTTTCACGCCTTTGTGTATTATCGTTGAGCCTAGTGTGGCGCGATCGATGGTGGTGTTGGCTCCGATTTCCACGTCGTCTTCAATGATGACGGTACCTATTTGGTCTATTTTCTGGTATTTGCCGTCGGCGGTGGGAGCGAAACCGAAACCATCAGCACCGACCACAGCTCCGGAATGCAGAATGCAGCGTTCACCAATAACGATATTCTGATATACCCTGACCCCGGCAAAAAGTGTTGTGCCGTCACCTATTGTAGTGTTGTCGCCAATGTAGGTCTGAGGATAGATTTTGACACCGTCGCCAATGGTCACGTTCTCGCCGATAAAGGCGAAAGGTCCGATATAGCAGTTTTTGCCTATCGTGGCTGTTGGAGAGATAAAAGCCTGTGCGTCGACACCTTTTTTGTCAAGCTGCATTTCGTTGTATTTCTTCAGCAGGTTGGCGAAAGCCAGATAAGGGTCAGCAACACGTATCATTGTCGCTTTGACAGGATGCTCGGGCACAAAATCATTGCTGACAATGACTGCTGTTGCTTCAGTGTCATAGATGTAGTTGGTGTATTTGCTGTTGGCCAGGAAGGAAAGCCCGCCTTGAACACCTTCTTCTATCTTGCAAAGTTTCCATATCTCCGCATTGGCGTCGCCTTCGACCGAACCTCCGAGCAGTGCTGCTATCTGACTGGTGATGAATTTCATATCTTGATATTTTAAATTTTTCTATATAATAATTAAATACAACGACAAATGTTATTTAAAATTGTATATACCCTTGCAATTTTGTCACAGTTTCTTCGTCCATCAGATTAACCAAAAGCAAATCACTTTGTTTCGAGAATCGGTTGCCCTGACGTCTGAAGTTTACAATGGCTTTGGCTTGGTAATAGTCTATATAAGGGTGCTGTCTCAATTCGGCAATGCTGGCGTTGTTGATGTCTAGCTTTTTAGCCAGCGAAGTGTCTACGGTGATATTGCCTGCAATGCCGTCATAGCGCTCTGCATCCATTCCGTAAACCTCCATCAGCTGCTCTCTGCGGACATAGCCGCCAAGCAGTTGACGGTATTTGACAATCCTGTTGGCAAATACCGGACCTATGCCGTATAGTTTCTGAAGTTCGCTTGTATCGGCACTGTTAAGCTCTATCGTCAGCTGCCGTTTCGTGATTTCACGACTCTGTATTTCCCTATGTTGGCTGTAGTCTGCATTGCGGTGTCTTTTGTAATGTGTTGTTGTGTCGTGCCGATTTGGGTAGTAACGGTTCTTCCTCGCAGCCTCTGATTTGGAGATTATGTTGTTTCCAAAACTATCGATGGCCGATTTGAGTTGTGAATGATCGTTATTTTGGGGTGTCTTCTGTAATGCGGGACGGAAAATCATTGCCAGCAGTGCCAATGATAGTATAAGGCATATTATGGCATAGCCTTTCCATTGATTCCGTGTTGGCTTGGCATTCATTCTTCTATGGTCATTGTTCCACGCTGGTGAAGTATGCGAGGCGTTGTAAACTCGTCGTCGCTCTCGAAGCCGTCACCATAGGTCACGCGTTTGCCATTGACCGACTTGACAGGGGCATTTGAGAAAATGCGATGTTCAGCGGAATTCCAGACGATGTTTTCAAGATATGAAGTGTCCCCAGAACGAAAATCAATAATTACCACGTCGTTGCGCGCTTCAATGATTTTTTTTTCATCAAGCGATTGGGCATATTTTGCTTTGATTGAAGCCGCAATCTTGTCGCCATTGTTATAAATCTGCATATCTATCCCGTCGGGGTATACTGTCTTCCTTTCTGGTTGTTCGTAGACAACCACTTTGGGTGCTTTCAGTACCATCTGTTTCTTGCCGCCGAGACTTCGTAAGGCTCTCACGGTGTCAATACTTTGTTGTGGCAGGTTCTGAGGGTCGAAAAGGCGTACTTTCTCCATATCGTTGCGACAGGCAACAACGACGAACAGTAGTAAAACAAAGCAAGGAAGCGTGCTGACTGCACGCCTCCTTATTTTTGCTGGAGAAGCTGAATGTCTGCTTTCTAGAGGCATTGTTGTCTCTCCAACGGAATTGTTTACTTTCTTGTTCTGATTGTTGTGCTGACGCCTATCCAACCGGGAACTGTGTAGCTGTTACCGTCGATGAGGTCGAGCATAAAGGCCTCGTCTTGTTTCGGGAAGTGTCCGGAGTAGGAGCTGATGAGACGGTTGGCGGCTTCAACGTTTTCCGGCGAGTCGTCCACTGCGATGGCTTTGCGTGCGGCATCAACGGCTGCCCAGTATGCCGAACGGCCACCCATACCGTCGCTTACTGCGCGGGCGCCAGTGGCATAGAGCTGCGAAATAAGACGGTAGGGCTCACCCTTCGACGGCTCCATATCTGCAGCTTTGTTGTACGCTGAGCGTGCGGCACCGTAGCTATTTGTATTGGTATAGCACAAACCTTGAAGGATGTACATATTGTATTTGTCCTTTTCCTCGGCGCCATCCAAAGCGTCGTTGATATATTTTGATGCTTCGCTGTAGCGTTTCTTGCTGTAGCACATCTGAGCCATCAGGTATGCTGTCGATGCTGACGGTTCGAGGGCGTGCAACTTCTCGGTAGCGGCGAAGAAGAGCTCGGTGTCCATACATTTTTTCTTGCGAAGGATAGTGGTGATTTTCTTCAGCAATGTGATGTCTTCAGGAGTGGCCTCGAATTTCTTGGTATAGATTTTTACAAGTTCTTCGCACGAAGCGAACGGTGAGAAACGGTTCTCGACGTGTGCGATGACACCGTATATTGTTGCTCTCTTGGCACTGTCGGTTTCATTCAGGGCCAATGCCTCGAGTGCGTCGCTTGTAAGGTCGTAGTTGTCGACGATCAGTGTTGTGTCGGCATTGCCGGAAGTGACATATTTGACCGTTGCATCGAAGAAACGTTCTATGTAGGCAATCTTCAGGTCTTTGGCACCCAAACGCATTGCCTCTGCATAGAGGGCATAGTAGTCTTTCAGTCGTTCGTTTCCGCCCATTTGCTCAAGGTCGGAAGCCTTCATAGCAGTGACTTCAGCGGCCTCGCCAAAGTACTGGATACGCAGGTCGTACATACGCATCAGCTCTTCGATGACTGAATCGCGGTCGGCCTTTGTAGTGG
>JAEEMK010000070.1 GCA_016283175.1 Bacteroidales bacterium | reverse complement strand
TAAGATGTTTAATGTGGGGTAATGGTTAAAACTTGAGTCAGTTAAAAGTTAACGTTATAGTTAGAGTTAAAGTTAACGAAGTTTGTTACAAAGCTAAAGCACCCTCAGTCACACATTCTTAATGCCATTTTGTCAATTACAACAGGCGGCATTCGAAGGCGCTTGAGGAGTCTTGTTCTTTTGGAGTGCAAAATTAAGATTTTCTTTTAATACGACAAAATTAATTTCAGTCCATTATTAATAATAATGTTCTTATTTCAATATAATTCGTTGATATTTAAGTATTATTAACTGTTGCATAAAAACGTTTTTTGCGCCCGAACGCTTTTCCAAACATTGTTTTTACAATGCAATGCATTTTTGATTTTATGATTTTCACTATACTATCGCTGTCTTTCATCATTGCCTTACTTAACATATTGACACCGTTTTGTAGCGTTTTGTCAATCAGATGAGCATAGATTTTGATGGTCTTGACGAAGAAAGCAACCACTTCAACTTTACATACCAAAGAAAGGGCTCATAATAGAAATGAGCCCTTTCTTTATCAGCCATTTATTTTTTCATCTTACTATCAGTTTCCTAACTGTATTGAAGCTTTGGGCAGAGACTCGGACAAAGTAGGTGCCGGCGGCGAGGCCTTCGATGGGAAGGAGCTCTCCCACCCTTGCGTCACAATCAACAACAGATGTTGACACTGTACGACCATAGAGGTCTACAACAGTCACTTCCACGCTGCCGTTGATGCCATTTAGCGAAAGCGTTGTGCTACCGTTCGAGGGGTTGGGATAAAGCTCTATGCCGTCGGCATCCACCGGGATGTCAATACCAATACAAATTGGCGTTTCAAATTCAACAGTATCAGACCATTCGCCATAGAGTCCGTCCACACACACTGAACGCACCATACAAATCCAGAGACCTCCCTTTCCTGCAGCATCAAAAAAATAGGTCGTATCCGTCGTTGTAACAACAAGTGGTGTCCATTCACTTTCCGGCTTCTCGATTCTGACTTCATAGAGATCTGCTGTGCCACTCCAATGAAAATGGAACTCATAGGCGTGGTTTGACCACGGCAATTCCTGAGTATATCCAAGATTCGTCACCGCCGGGCATTCCACCGTATCGGGCGGATCCTGTGGTTCCGGCTGTGTGCGGAAACGACCAGCAAGCACCTCGCTGGTGTCACCAAAACTGCATATGGCGGCAACCGAAAACAGATATTCCGTATCGGCCTGCAGGTTGCGAGCCACATAGCTGGGCTGCTGTGTAGTCAGCACCATACCGTCATAAGACAGAATCCATTGCGTCTCGTCGTGGCCCGGCGTCCAGCTCAACGCGATGGTGTCGACTCCACTCACGGCAGCCATCGACGTGGGCTTGCGGCAATACTGCAGCTCACGCAGTTCGACATCGTCAAGCAGCAACATTGCCGACGCATAGTTTGTACCACTGACAATGCCTCGGATTGCCACATACTGGTCCGAGCCAACATATGAGAGCATCGAGACAGTGTAAACAGCATATTCCGAACTGTTTGCGACTATCATTGTGTCGACTGGCGTGAATGTCGACGCACTTCCAGGATCGGACATAACGCCAACGACAACAACAGGATCCTCGAAGAAACCTACCGGGTCATATTTCATTGCCTTGAAGCTCAACTCGGTATATGTCACCTCTATGCTTTCATCAAGTTCTGGCAGGACAACAATCACGTCGTCGAGCAATCCTGCCGTAAGATTCCACGACAGATAGTTGTTGCCAGGCGTCAGGTCGTCGCTGACTTTCGGAGAAAAAGTGCTGTAGTTGCGTATACGGTTCCAGCAGGGAATGAAATTCTCGTCGTTGCCGGTGCCGCTGGCGTAGTTTTCAAAGTCACATACATATGGCAACGAAACTATGGCATCGCAGGATGTGCGCACCGTCAATGTCGCAGCAATGCTGGTGTCGCCACTGATGCAAAGCGTTGAGACACTAAATTGATACAGTGTGTTTTGCATCAGTCCCGTAGCCGTATACGAAGGCGTATATGACATCACCGCCGTGTCAGCATACTCCACCAGCCATATCTGTGCGTCGTTGCCAGCCTCCCAAGTCAGGGTTACCGCTGTCTGCATAGCCTCGGCCGACAAACCGGACGGAATGGGGCAAAGAATCGGTGCTATACTGATATTGTCCACCGCTGCTGGCGGATTGTTGGGTGTAAAGTCGTCATTCTCCCACATAAACAGCAACGCATAAAGTCCGCTGTCGGGAACGCTGAAACTCTCTATCAGCGTCGTCCAGCTGCTTTGGCCGCTCATATAGTGGGTCGATGGGTTAAGGTCAATCCATCCCGAAGGAACGGCAGTGTGATGATATGTCGTGTTCATCGGGAAGACTCCTGACGTCGGCAATGCGTCGGCACGGACTATGAAGGCTCGAAGGTAATGGAAATCATTGTCGCCCAAGCAGCGCCAGTCGAACGAACAGCTATACTGTGTTGTGTCCAAAACCAGCATTCTGCAGGCATAGCTCAATGCGTGCGTCGAACCCGAATATGTGTTGGTGGCGCCGTTGTCCTGCGACACATATAGTGCGCGCTGTCCCTGCGGTGTGTTGTTGGCTGCCGCGCCAACATACCATTGATTTGCCTGCCCCTCGCCCAGCCTGATCCACTGGCGCGCTGCCAGCGTGTCTTCAAAATCACACATATAAGGATATTGCATCACGGGGGCTCCAGCCGTGGTGCTGAACGACCCGACGGTGGCGAAACTGGTGTCGCCTTCGCCACATACGGCGTAAACCTCGAAAGCATAGAGCGTGTTGAAAGCCAATCCCGAAGCCAGATAGAACGTATCCTGAGTGTACACCTCGCTGGTGCCGTAACGAACCATCCACAGGCTTTCACTGCCGCCGCGGTTCCAGTGCAGCAATATCTCGTCGTCGGTAACCTCGGCCGCAAGCGACTGCGGCTGGGCACAGGCCACACGCTCAACACTGACATTGTCGATGGCTGCAGGCAGGTCGGTCGTCGCGTCATATCCGTCGGTCTCCCAATAGAACACCAGATGGTAGCATCCCGAAGTCGGCACGGTAACAGTGTAAGTATATGTAGCCCAAGAGCTTTGATTTACAAAACCGTGGGTCGCAGGGTTGAGGTCAATCCAACCTGCAGGCACCGCCGTGCCGTGGGCTGCCGACGAAGGGAAGCTGGGCGGTGTCTGGGCGGTGAACGTCACCGACGACGGTACCAGGAAAGCTCGCATAAAATGGTAGAATGTCGTTGCTCCGGCCGAGTTGGTGAACCAGTCGCCATAGGCACGCCAGTCGAACGACACATTCCAGTCGCCGGCCAACAGGTTCAAGTCGCGATAGGCATAGGCACCTATCCAATCGTCGCCACCGGTGTTGGTAGCGCCGCTGTCCTGCGAAATATAGAGACCGTACTGGCCCTGCGGAGTGTTGTTGGCTGCAGTGCCTGTAAACCACGTCGTCGAAACGTTGCCGCCAGGGACGAGCCATCCGCTGCGGTCGTCGGCCGACTCGAAGTCGCAGAAATAGGGGAAATCCGACACCGGCTCGGTGGTCAGGGTGCGTGCCACGACGTAAGCGGCATTGCTCGTGTCGCCCTCGTCGCAGATGGAGCGCACATAGAAATGGTACTGCACACCGGCCTGCAGGCCTGCAATGGTGGCAAAGGTGTCGCTTACCACCACCTGCGTTCCGGCGCCAGTGCCCGGAGCTATGGCCGTAGTGGCATATTCGACGGCAAACGACGGTGCATAGGCGGCATTGCGCCAAGCCAATGTCACCGACGACACATTGACGGCAGCCGCCACAGTACCTGTCGGCGACACACACACGCCGTCGGGATATTCGAAACGGTAGTAGCGGTTTGTGTCAGGCCAATTGCCGCTGGGAATATATGTCGAACAGCCATTCGTGTAGTGCGTGGCCGTATGATATTGATCCACAATCCACACATCGGTCTCGTCGACGCACAGCCCCTGCTGGTGGTTGCAATTGGGCAGTATGGGCGGTGCCTGCGAGGGATAGACAATCTGGATGTCGCCGTTCTCGTGCATCTGCACCTGCCAACGCAGCAACGAACGGCGAGAGGAAGTGGTATATGTCTGCAGGGCAAACTCGACCACCAGCACACGGTCGGGAGCCGTACCGAACAGCTGTTTGTGCACATAGGCGCTGTCCGACGTATAGCCGGCACAGCCCATAAAATTGATTTTAGGGTTGTTGGTTCCAGCCCTTGTGGGGAAAAACGGCGAGCCCTGGTTGCCCGATCCCGACACGGCCAACACGCTGCCCAGACGCAAATTGCCGTCGTGGGTTACGGAAAACTGCGTGTAGCTTGTGTCGGCAAACGGAAAGGCGAAGCCGACAGTCTCAAGATAGGATGTCCTGTAGTAAACCGAACCGGTCACAAGCAGGTTGCGCGTACTGTCCAATGTGTACCAAAGCGAGGCGTCGTGACCAGTACTGAACTGATAGTCAGCCAATGTCTGGCATCGCACCGATGCCCCGAAAGCCAGCAGGAAAGCCAGCATTGCAAATATTCTTGTCTTCATAGTTTGGATTTTTTCAAATTGCAAAATTACAAAAAAAATATCACAAATGATGAAAATATAGTCCTCCCCCCCTATTTTCCCTGGCATATGTACAGTATTTGTACAGTATATGTACAGTATATGTACGCTTCAGAAGCGTACATATACTGTACATATACTGTACAAATACTGTACATATGCCTTAGAATGTATACAGAAAGTAACGTTTTTACCACCTAATGCAACATTCGAAACACAAAGAAACAAGAAACAGCACAACATAATGGCTACCAGCATTTAACAACCATCAAAACCGTTTTTGCTGCGTTTTTTTTGCAGGCCAGCACGCCTTTTTTGAAATGACCATACGGTGCCACGCATCCTTCAGCGGATTGCTTTGCGCCATCCCCTCTCGGAGAGGGGAGAAGGAACTGCCGGTGGCCGTTCCGATAGCAAAGCGGCGAACAAAAACGACGGCCGGGTCGCGCTCCCGTTGGCGGGATTTCGACAAATATATTTTTTTTCATTGTCTATGCAATAAATCGGATATGACGACGTTAGAAAGGGATATGAGGCAAAAATATGGTCGCTAAAAGCGCGATTGCCAACACGTTCCGCCTCGGAAGCAACGAAAGAATCATCATAAACAATAAAAACAACATAAATGAAAACAACACCTTACACAGATTTACACATCAAGTTGGGCGCAAAGATGGCCGAATTTGCAGGCTACAATATGCCTATCCAGTACACCGGTTTGGTTGAGGAGCACAACAATGTCCGCAACAACGTGGGCGTGTTCGACGTGAGCCATATGGGCGAATTCCGCGCCAAAGGCCCCATCGCCAAGCACTTTATGCAGTATGTAACCACCAACAACGTCGAGGACCTCTTCGACGGCAAGGTGCAGTACACCTGCCTGCCTAACGGTCAGGGTGGCGTGGTCGACGATATGCTGGTCTATCGCGTTCACGACGACGAGTATTTTATGGTTCCCAACGCCGCCAACATCGACAAGGACTGGAACTGGATGAGCCAGATTGCCGACAAGATGGGTATGGAACTCGGCAAGGACTTCGTCAACGAGAGCGAGCAGTGGGCTCAGCTCGCCGTCCAGGGTCCCAACGCCCTCAAGGCTATGCAGAAGCTGACCTCGGAGAATATCGTTGATATGGAGTACTACACCTTCAAGATCCTCACCTTCGCAGGCATCCCGAACATTATCCTCTCCACCACCGGCTACACCGGCGCTGGCGGATGCGAGATCTACATCCCCAAGGAGAAAGCCATCGAGGTGTGGGACGCCGTCTTCGAGGCTGGCAAGGAGTTCGGCATTATGCCCGCCGGTCTTGGCTGCCGCGACACCCTGCGTCTGGAGAAGGGCTTCGCCCTCTACGGCCACGAGATGGACGACACCGTCAGCCCGCTCGAGGCTCCGCTGGCATTCATCGTCAAGCTGAAAGCTGAGAACAACAACTTCATCAACAAGGAGCTCCTTCTGGCTCAGAAGGCCGCCGGCTTCAAGCGCAAAGTGGCTGGCTTCGAGATGATCGACCGCGGTATTGCTCGCAACGGCTACGAAGTCTGCGACGCTCAGGGCAACAAGATCGGTGAAGTGCGCTCGGGTAGCCCCAGCCCCAGCACTGGCAAGAACATCGGCACCGCCCTCATCAAGGCCGAGTTCGCCAAG
>JAEEMK010000069.1 GCA_016283175.1 Bacteroidales bacterium | reverse complement strand
GAAGAGCACCAAAGGCACACTGGGTGACTACATCGGCAAGTTCTGGTTCAACTATGTGTCTGCTGCCATTCTTGCAATTCTAACCCAGCGCATCCTATACAACTGCAGCTGGATAGAGACGCCTGACATCCTGGCTGCCGTCGCCGCAGCGCTGACCTGTGTCGTATGGTGTGCGGCTCCGTTCCTGATGTATTGGCTTGGAAAGAAATTCCCGCAAGACAAGAAAAGACTTGATGCCAAAGAGACAGCAGAAGTGCGCCAGCTGGCCAAGGACACGTGGAACTTCTTTGACACACTCATAACGGAAGAAAACAACTGGCTTATTCCCGACAACTACCAGCTGAACCGGGAGCAGAAGACCGACTACAAGACATCGCCTACCAATATCGGATATTCGCTGACAGCCATCGTCAGTGCCGCCCAGCTGGGCTTCATCACCCACCGCGAGGCCGTAGTACGTATGGGGCACATCATCGACACCGTAACACAGCTTGAAAAATGGAACGGCCATCTATTCAACTGGTACCATATCAAGACATTAAAAGCCCTGCCCAATTTCTTCATCAGCACTTGCGACAGCGGCAATTTCGTAGCCTGTCTCTATGTTGTCAAAGGATTCCTGTCCACCCTCGACGAACCCACAAGCCAATCCGAAACCCTGATGGCAAAAGTGCAGCGATTGATTGATATGACCGACTTCTCGAAGCTGTACAACCCAGAGCTGGATGTTTTCAGCATCGGCTACGACTCTGGCGCCCACTGCCTCCTACCCTACCACTACAACAATTTCGCCTCCGAGGCCCGTCTCACCTCATTCCTCACCATTTCGCAGGGCGATGCTCCCTACAAGCACTGGTTCTGCCTCGACAAAACATTGGTGCAGTACAAAGGCTACAAGGGTGTTGCTTCGTGGTATGGCACACTGTTCGAATACTTTATGCCGCTCATTTTCCTGCCTACCTACAAGCATACACTGATGGACGAGACCTACAGTTTCGCCATCCGCGCCCAGCGTGCATTCATCCGCAATTCGAAGTTCGACATTTCGAGTTCGAAGATGCCGTGGGGCATTTCGGAGACCGCCTACAACGAGCTTGACGATGCCCAGAACTACAAATACCACGCCTTCGGTGTTCCCTACCTCAAATTCCAGAACACCACACCCGACCGAATAGTAATATCGCCTTACAGTTCGCTGATGACCATCTCAATCGACGACCGTGCTGTCTACGACAATATGCAGAACCTGAAGCGGTTGGATATGTACGACGAGTTCGGTTTCTTCGAGAGTTTCGACGAGGAGGACCACGTGCCAGTCCGCGCCCACTACGCACACCACCAGGGTATGATTCTGGCCTCACTGGCCAACTATCTTGACAACCACTGCCTGCAGCACTTCTTTATGCAGGAGCCTGCAATGCTGTCGATGGAGACCCTATTGAAGGAGAAAGCACAGGTGAAGCCATATATAGACCTCAAGATCACGCAATACAAGCGCTATCAATACTCCAAGGTTCAGACCGAAAGCGACGCCCGCGACTATGACGGCATCGCCAACGTGCCCGAGATGGGAGTGCTCAGCAACGGCGAATACACGGTAATGCTCAACGACCGAGGCAGCGGTTTCTCGCGCTACAAGAACATCTACCTGAACCGCTACCGCAAGATCAGCGCCGACCATTACGGCTCGTATCTCTTTATTCGCAACCTGAAGAGCGATCGTATTTGGTGCAACACCTATGCGCCACTCGATGTTTTACCCGAAGGCTACCGCGTCAGTTTTGCCGGCGACAAAATCCGTTTTCTGCGCACCGACGACGGAATCGAGACTTGCACCGACGTTACCGTCCTCAAGGACCATTTCGCCGAAATACGCCGTTTTACTTTCACCAACAGCACCAACGAAGATGTCGATCTTGAACTCACAACCTATGCCGAAGTGGTGCTGGCAAGCCGCGGTGAGGATGAGAGCCACCGCGTCTTTGCAAGTATGAAGGTGCTGAGCGAATATGATTCCGATCACGAGGTGCTGCTTTTCAACCGTCCCGCCTCGAACGGAACACGTCAATTTGCTATGCACAAACTGTGGGTTGAAGATGGACAGCAGGAAAACACTGCCGTCAAACAACCGAACCTGGTTGAATACGAGACTTCGCGACTGAAATTCCTCGGCCGCGGCGGCAGCCTCCAGCACGCATATATCATCGAGAATCGACGCACACTGACAGGTACTGTCGGCACCACGCTCGACCCCATTATGAGTATGCGCCGCCGACTGCACATTCCCGCCGGCAAACAGATAGAAGCCTACGTTATTAACGCCTTTGCCAAATCGCGCGAACAGTTGCTCGACCTTCCCAAGATGTACCAGAACGCCGTCGATATCGAACACGCTTTCAAGACAGCATCGGTATTCAACAATATGCGCACCAGTGCATCGCTCCTCAAGGGGTCTCAGATGCGGCTCTACAACAGCATCGGCAAATACATTGGCCAAACGGCAACACTGGGCAACTTGCGTATGCCACTGTTGGCGAAAAACACCCTGTCGCAAAACGGTCTGTGGCGTTTTGGCATCAGCGGCGACTTCGCCATTGTGTTGATGGAGATTGACAGTATGGCCAAATCCGGCTATGCAAAAGAGATGTTACGCGCATTCGAATACTACAAAGTCCACGGACTTGTGCTCGACCTGGTGTTTATCAACGACACCACAGGCAACGAACGCGACCAGTTGGCTCACTTCATACGCAATATGGCCGACACCGAGCGACTGTGGCTCAACCACCAAAGCGACGGCAAGGTTTTTATCCTCAACGGCAGCGACATCAGCGACGCCGAGCGAACCCTGTTGCGTACCGTGGCCCGTTTGACATTCAACACTGCCGACGGCCTCACCATACAGCAACAGCTTGAGCAACTCGAAGCCGTCAACCAACAATATCAGGACAAAGTGGAGTATCCCGTATTGCGTCCGAAAAAGGAGTTCCGCGTTTGGAGCAGCCTCGATTTCTACAACCAATACGGAGGTTTTGACCGCAACGGACGCGACTATGTCGTCACCAACACCAACACCCCTATGCCGTGGATTAACGTCATTGCCAACGAGCATCATTTCGGTTGCATTGTCAGTTCCACGATGGCAGGTTTTACATTTGCTTACAACGCACAGCAATTCAAACTGACAGGCTGGAGCAACGACATCGTTCGCGACAACGCCAGCGAGATGCTCCTCATCGACAAGCAACAGTTCCTTCCCGCAACAGCGCGACACGGACAGGGCTGGTCCGCCTTCGACGCCGATTATGACGAAATAAAGGTCAACGTGCGTCTCTTTGTCGCCATCGACAAAATGGAGAAATACTATCAAATAAAAGTCGAGAACAAGACCGACACGTCCAAGCAGCTGATGCTTGATATGGTCTATAAACTTGTGATGGGCACCTCCGAGGAAGATACCGCACGCTACCTCTATTCCGAGTGGAACCAGGCCGCCAACACCCTGTGCGTCCGCAACGTCTATCACCCCATTTATAAAGACCGCACCCTGTTTCTTACCGCCACCGAGCCCCTAAACGACATTTCGCTCAATTACCCCAACCGCAAACGTTTGGGAATGGTAATAGAAATACCTGCCAATGGCGAAAAAGAGGTCGCTTTCGTTATCAGTTGCGGGAATGTGGAAACGACAGAAAGTGCAACTACCGGTATATCAACACCTCAGCACATCAGCATATCAACCATCAACGACGAATTCGACCGCGTCGTCGCATTCTGGGACAAGAAACTCGACTTCATTCAAGTCGAAACACCCGACCGCTCGTTCAACTATATGCTCAACCGCTGGTATCTCTATCAGGTCTATACCTCGCGACTCTTTGCCCGCGCCGGTTTCTACCAGGTGGGCGGCGCCACCGGTTTCCGCGACCAGCTGCAGGATGTGATGTCCATTCTCTACAGCGACCCAGCATACGCACGACGACAGATCCTCGACCACGCCGCTCACCAGTTTGCCGAAGGCGACGTCCTTCACTGGTGGCACGAAAGCATCAAGCTCGGTGCACGCACCACCTTCAGCGACGACTACCTCTGGCTCATCTTCGTCACCTACCAGTATGTCTCCGTCACCGGCGACAGCGATATCCTCCTCGAAAAAGTGCCCTTCTGCCAGGCCGAACCCCTCGCACCCGGCGAAGCCGAACGCGGTATTCACTATGAATGTGGCGAGTCGAAAGAAAATGCCACCTTATACGAACACCTGCGACGAGCTATGAACCGTGCTATGTCGCGCATCGGCGCCCACGGACTCCCACTGATGGGCTGTGGCGACTGGAACGACGGTATGTCTGCCGTCGGCATCGGTGGCAAAGGCGAAAGCGTTTGGGTGGCCTTCTTCATCGCCGACCTTACCCCGAAACTCCAACAACTGACCCAGATGCTTCCCGATGCCGACCTCGCCTATTGCGAAGAACTCCAGGCTTTCCACAACAGCATCGTCCACGCCATCCAGCACAGCGCCTGGGACGGCGCCTGGTTCCTGCGCGCCTACTACGACAACGGCGACCCGATGGGCAGCCGCAACAACACCGAATGCCAGATCGACCTCATCTCCCAGGCCTGGAGCATACTGACCGATGTGGCAACACCCGAACAGAAAAACAGCATTATGCGCGAAACCGACAACCGTCTCGTCAACCGCGAACACGAAATCATCCAACTCCTGACGCCGGCCTTCCGCAATTCGCAACCCTCTCCCGGCTACATAATGAACTACCCCGTCGGCGTTCGCGAAAACGGCGGACAATACACACACGGCGCTATGTGGTACATAATGGCTCAACTGAAGGAAGGACGCTACGATATGGCCTACTTCCTCTACTCGCTCATCAACCCCATCCACCGCACACAGACACTCGCCGACGTGCTCAAATACAAGGTCGAACCCTACTGCATCGCAGCCGACATCTACAGCAACCCCCAGCACCCCGGACGCGGAGGATGGACCTGGTACACAGGCTCCGCCTCCTGGGCATACAAGACAGGCATCGAGAACATCCTCGGTCTCCACAAAACAGGCAAACGCCTCACACTCCACCCACGCGTCCCTACCGAGTGGCAGAACTTCACCATCCGCTACCGTTACCGCACCAGCACATACATTATAAAATACTCAAGAACGAATACACCGACCACGCCGACCGCCATCAATCTCGTCGACGACGGCCGCGAACACATAATCGAAATACATTGACACCTATGAAAAAGGCAATTCTTACATCGGCCTTGTTGTTTATTGTCGCAGGCACCTCCTTCGCCTGCACCAACCTCATCGTCGGCAAAAAAGCTTCCAGGGACGGCAGCGTCATCTGCAGCTACAACTGCGACGGTTTTGGCTTCGCAGGCTCTCTGTTCTACAGCCCCGCGGGACGCCACACGCCGGGCGAGCCCATCGCCATCCACGGATGGGGACCTTCGCACGAAGGACAGTTCGTCAAACAGGTGGAATACACCTACAACGTCGTCGGACTGATGAACGAGCATCAGGTCACCATCGTCGAGACCACCTTCGACGGACGACTCGAAATGCAAAACAGCGACGGTCTGCTCGACTATTTCAGCCTGATGCGCCTGGCACTCCAGCGCTCCGCAACGGCTCGCGAAGCCATAAAATGTATCGCCGAATTGGTGGCCGAATACGGCTACAACAGCACCGGCGAAAGCATCACCGTCTGCGACCCCGACGAGGCCTGGATTATGGAAATCATCGGCAAAGGACCCGGACGCAAGGGTGCCGTCTGGGTGGCCCTCCGCATCCCCGACGACTGCATCTGCGCCCACGCCAACCTTAGCCGCATACGACAGTTCCCGCAGGAAAAGCGCAAAGCCAAAAGCGGTGAGCGCAAAGCCATCAGCAGCAAAAGCCTACGATACATAAACAGCCCCGAACTGGAATGTGTCTATGCCGACGACGTTGTCACACTGGCACGCGAAAAGGGCTTCTTCAACGGCAAGGACCACGATTTCTCTTTCCGCGACGCCTATTGCCCCATAGATTTCGAAAACGTGCGCTACGCCGACGCCCGCGTGTGGAGTTTCTTCCGGCACCACAGCGACAATATGGACCAGTATCTGCCCTATATCAACGGTGAGTTCGATAAATGCGACCACCTGCCGTTGTGGATAAAGCCCAAAGAGAAACTGAGTCTGCGCGATGTGCAGCAGGATATGCGCGACCATTTTGAGGGGACTGCGCTGGATATGACATCAGATATGACCGCCGGTCCTTGGGGAATGCCCATCCGTCCGCTGCCGATGCATTTTAAAGACCGCGACGGCAACGACTACTACCGCGAACGTCCCATAGCAACACAGCAAAGCGGTTTCACTATGACCTGCCAGATGCGCAGCTGGCTGCCCGACGATGTCGGCGGCATCACCTGGTTCAACTGCGACGATGCCAATATGGTGGCCTACGTGCCGCTCTACTGCTGCATCACACAGGTGCCCGACCCCTTCCGTCCCGAAAACAACCCGCGCAACGAATTCAGTTTCAACTCGGCCTTCTGGATGAACAACTGGGTCGCCAATATGGTCTATCCGCGCTATTCGATGATGATCGGCGACCTGCGCCAGGCTCAACGCGAGCTGGAAGACTACTACTTCGCCGACCAAGACAGCGTCGAAACAGCCATCAAGGATATGACTCCCCTCGACAGGCGAGACTACCTTAACAAGAAAAGCATCGACTATGCCGAGCGTATGATGACGCGATGGGATAAACTGGCCAAATACCTTATTGTGAAATACAATGACCAGGTGGTTCGCAAGGTCGATGACAAAGGCAACTTCCAGCGTTGGGGCTACGACACGCCTGGCTACGACCAGCAGTTCATCGATGCCATCGGCACTGCCACCGGCGACCGCTACCGGCTTAAGAAAGTAATCGAACGTAGAGAAAGATAGTTATGTTCTTCGGTGAAATCCTTTCCCTCTTCGTCGCTCTCTCGTGGACGGCAACGGCTCTCTTTGCCGAAGTGGCATCTAAGCGCATCGGTTCGCTGCCGCTCAACATCTCCCGTATGGTGATGTCTCTCCTGTTGCTTGCCGCAACACTGTGGCTCACAATGGGAACACCCTTCCCTCGCTTTGCCGATGCTGCCGCGTGGCGATGGTTGCTGCTCTCGGGCGTGGTGGGCTACGTTATTGGCGACTTCTGCCTGATGCAAGGCTACATCCTTATCGGCTCTCGCATCGGCCAGCTCTTTATGACACTCTCCGCCCCTACCGCAGCCATATTCGGCCGCATTCTCATCGGTGAGCAAATGAAGCCTTTGGCCATAGTCGGTATGGTGGTGACACTGAGCGGTATAGCTCTGTCGATTCTCTCAAAGGACAGTGGCGACAAGAAAGAACATCCAAAAGTGAAGCTCAATCTACCTTTGCGAGGAATTGCCTACGCCGCTATGGCCGGCATCTGCCAAGGATGCGGATTGGTGCTGAGCAAAGTGGGTTTGCTGCACTACGAATCGTCGCTTGCCGCTTGCGGCTTCTCTCCCTCCTCCGCCCCCACCGACGCTCTGCTGCCCCTGCCGCTCAGTATCAGTATCCCCTTTGCCTCCACTTTGTTACGATCTATTATTGGTCTCGCT
>JAEEMK010000068.1 GCA_016283175.1 Bacteroidales bacterium | reverse complement strand
TCGCTTTTCAGCTCGGTGGTGCGCACCTTACGGGCATCAGCCTCGTCGCGTTTGCCCTGTTTGAAAAGCATACCTATTTCCTTGGCAATGGCATTCTGCTCGGCTTTGACGGCGTCGCTGCGCTGCTGAAGTGAACGACGACGTTCGTCGAGAGCAATGATTTCGTCGATGCGCTGCTCAACATCGGCGACATTCTTTATCTTGAGCCGCTCAATGCACTCGTCGCGGTTCTCTTTGATATACTGTAACTGGATCATTTGTTATAAAAAGATAATCTACAATATTTTGAACAATGGTAAAACATCATAATAAAGAGGATGCACCGCCGGGCGACGCATCCTCTTGTAAACTTAACATTTGTGACGATTAGCCTTCGACGATGGCGCCAGTGGGGCAAGCATCAGCGCAGGTACCGCAGCTAACGCAAGCATTCTCGTCAATCTTGTAGATGTCGCCTTCGGAAATAGCTCCAACGGGGCATTCGCCAGCGCAGGTGCCGCAAGCAACACAAGTGTCAGTAATTTTGTAAGCCATTTTTCTTTAAGTTTTTTGGTTAATAATGTTTTGCAAAAGTACTACAAAAAATATAATCTATGAATATTTTTAGCAAATAATTTTGCAGCATTATTGTTAATTGACTGAAAATGTGTATATGCAGTGGTAAAAAGTAGACTTGTCAATATTGGTCACAAGGCTGCATTTAGCACTTACAAAACACCTTTTTTGCAAGTTTTACTGCTGTTTTTCTGTTTGAGCGGTAACACTTTTTTTGCTGCCGAAGGTGGTAGCGATGGTGCTGCGCAAGCCTCCGATGGTTTCAATTAGCATCAGGAATATGGATATGAAGCAGAATATGAATAAACCTATGCCCATAAGGATGATTTTTATCATAGCGTTGGATGCGGTGCCAGCAATGTCGGCTTCACGTCGGGTTTCGCGACGGCCGTTATTGTATACATATTCCACAAGGTTGTCGGGGGCAAAAAGTTGCATCATCAAGCCTGAACCGAAGAACAAGCCAGCCAACCAGAAGCTGACTTTGCGTACCCAGCCCAGTATCTTGTCGCGTGTACGTGTACGAGTAAGCTCGTAACCGTAGGGATAACCCGTCCAGATGTAGAGGGCGATAAGGACGACGAGGAAGATTATGAATCCCACCTTCGTGCCAGCGCTCGAATTGGCCGATTCAACCCTGTCGTTGAAGTAGTTGAGAGCGTCCTGTTTCACTTCGTCGTATTTCATCGCAGCGATGCTGTCAAAGCAGGTACGGTTCTTGACCGATTTTTCTTCGTAGTCTTTTACATATTTCAGGTAACTATCCTTCTTCTCCTGGGTCGAAGCGGTATCGGCTCTGTGCTGGAAAGTTTCAATTTGTTTCAGGTTGTCCAGATGCCTGAATTTGTATTCCGACAGGCGATAGGCCTTCCAGTTGTTGGCGTTGGTGCGGCAGATGTCGTAGTTCGACTTCTCGGCCGAATTCTCCCAGGTGATGGTGGTGTCGCACGGTGTCCACGCTTCTACTTGCGCTACGTTGGCTTTGCGCAACTCCGCATCTTTCTTGTCCGAATTGCGGGCAATGAGCAGCAGGAGTGCACATACCAGTGCTCCGGCAATGAGACCCCACGACCAGGTGCGGTGACGCTGGTTCGACCATTGCACGATGTCGTTCAACTGATCGTATCTGGTGCGGAACTCTTCGTCGTTCGGGTCTTCGACAACCTTTTCAGCCTGACGCAGCAACGATTTCATTTTCTCGGTTTCGGCTTTCGAGGCGGGGTACATATTCTCCTCGCTTACCACTCCGTCTTTGCGTTCTCTTTTCTTGACTTTCGACGAGGTAAATGCCGCCTCGTCAAGAAGCTGCATCGCTTCTTGATTGATTTGTTTGTTCTCTTCCATTGGATTGGGGTTTTAAGTTATTGAATTTGGGGTTTACGAACTGCAAAATTACTATTTATTTCCGAAACACTCAAGATTATAAGACAAGTCTAATCAGATTTTTATCCAGTGAGCGATCTTTTACCGAAAGCAAGAAACAAAACACTAGTGTTTAATTGCTTATGAAGTTTTGAATTATTTCCAAAGAAATAAATTAAGAACACATTAAGTTTTTGCCATTTGCTGCACAATATGTACCTTTGCAATATCGTTTTGCGCACAAAACAGAACCCAAAACCTATTATATGATATTAAGTAACAACAAGATAGAAATAGAGGTATCACACCACGGCGCAGAGCTATTGAGCTTGCGCTGCAACGAACGCGAATATATGTGGAACGGCGACCCTGCCTTTTGGAACCGTCACGCACCAATACTTTTCCCTGCGGTTGGCAAACCATACAACAACACTGTTCATATCAAAGGGAAGGAATATACGATGAAGCAGCACGGATTTGCCCGTGACAGCGAGTTTGAAGAGCTTGGCGACGGCCGATTGCGGATGGTTGGCACCGACTGCATTAGCAACCACCCATACCACTTCGAACTAGACGCGCCTACATCCAACATCTCGCACCCAAAGATAACTATCAATTCAATTATACAATAAAACTGCTATGAAAAAACTCTCTATCTACTTTGCATTGGCGACTCTGCTAATGACTGGATGCAACCACGACAAAAAAGAATTAACCACTCACAAAATAAGCGGCGAACAGAACTATGTGCTGACATACGACGAGCAGCTGGGACCGTGGGGAAACACCGTCGGCCTGAAGAAATCATACTGCATTGAATGGCCGGGGAAAGGGTTCCTTTCCGTCTCCGCCGAACGCGAGTTGATGTATCTTTGCTTTGGCGACAGCACTACAACCAATGCCGAGAAAGCAGCAAAAGCGTGGCTTGCAAAACCCTACATCTATGAAGAGGACGGAGTAGCTCCAAACAACAAGGCCGTTGACTCACTTGACGAAAGCCAAGAATTCTGCTATGTAAATATCAAATGCAACGTTGAACACGACAGCACGCTGGCAACCTTCGCTGTCAATATGGAATGCTATGCCCTTGGCGCACACGGGTTTTACTCGGTTGACTACCTTACCGTCGACCTTACAAGCGGCAAAGCCATTCACCTCACAGACCTTGTCGCCGACACCAACCTCCTACGCGAGGCTATTGCCCGTGCCATCCAAGACTTAGAGGTCAACAAGGATGTACACGAATGCTTGTACGACGAATTTCGCGACACCATCTGTATGCCTATGCCACAAAACTTCATCATCGACAGCGCCCGCAACAGCATCACAGTCGTCTACGATCTATACGAAATCCAGCCCTATGCCTGTGGCATCCCATCAGTGATACTGCCAATATTCTGGCTCTCGAAGCACGTGGAACTAACGCCTTATGCCAAACGCATCTTTGGTCCCGACAGTTACATCAAAGAATAACACGAATAGCATAAACGGAAAAGAGTTAGACACGTCTTGTACAGAACATTGGCAACAGGTCGACAAATCCCCAAAAGGATTTGGCTGTCAAGTTTAATTTTGCCGATTCATTTTTATTTATTACTTTTGCAGATTGTAATAGGCACTATTGCCAACTTTTTAATATTGAATTACAATTAACTACCAATTATGATAGGATTACTGGGAAGCGGCAGCTGGGCTACCGCGATAGTAAAAATACTGCTTGAGAAGCAAGGCCGTCGCATCAACTGGTGGGTGCGCGAGGAAGAGGCCATACCAGTTTTGATGGAAGAAAAACACAATCCGATGTACCTCAGCGAGGCATATATCGACACCGAGCGCACATTCATCAGCAGCGATATACGCGAGGTGGTTGAGAAAAGCGACGACATTTATCTTGTTATACCGTCAGCTTTTGTCGACAAAGCCCTAAAGGCTGTACCGCGCGAGCTTCTGCAAAAGAAAAGAATCATTTCGGCCGTAAAAGGCATCGTTCCGGAATACACCTCCATAATAACCGAATATCTACGAGAACAAATAGGTATGGATTACGACCAGCTGTGCATCGTCAGTGGCCCGTCGCACGCCGAAGAGGCTGCACGACAGCGCCTCACCTATCTTGCCGTAGCGTCGACCAATCAAGATTTTGCCGAGCAGGTACGTCACCAAATAAGCTGCCACTACATCAAGACAACCTATTCGACCGATATGACCGGTATTGAGTGCGCCGCAGTGCTAAAAAACATCTATGCCATCGCCGCCGGTATGTGCCGAGGATTGGGATATGGCGACAACATCATTGCCGTATTGATTTCCAATGCACTGCAGGAAATGACCGACTTTATGCAGCGCATTTCGCCAATGATTGGCGACGGCGACTTCAGTTCCGATGCACGCCTGCGTCAGTTCGAAAGTTTCGCCTACTTGGGCGACCTGCTCGTGACCAGCTACTCGCAGTTCAGCCGCAACCGCACGTTTGGCAATATGCTTGGCTACGGCTACAGCATCAAGGCCGCACAGTTAGAGATGAAAATGGTGGCAGAAGGCTACTATGCCGTCAAAGGAGTCAAGAAAATCATAAAAGAACTTGGCATAAGCCTACCGATTGTTGAGGCTGTCTATGCCGTTTTGTACGACAAAAAACCTATTGACCGCACTATAAACCGTCTGTTGGAAAACCTACATTGATACAAACATTTTATTTTCCAACGCCTTTAAATAACAGGATATTAAACATATCAACCCTAAAACTCAAAACTATACCCCAAAAAAAAATGTTATCAAATCTAAAACCTGCCAGTGTATGGCGCTATTTCGGCGAGATTATGCAGATCCCGCGTCCCTCTAAACACGAGGAGAAAATATCGGCCTATCTTCAGAAATTTGGCCGTGACCATAATTATGAAACCCTCAGCGACGAGCTCGGCAACGTTCTAATTCGCAAACCTGCATCAAAAGGCTATGAGCAGTCGCAGGGCGTCTGCCTGCAGGCACATATGGATATGGTGTGCGAAAAGAACAGTGACAAAGTGTTCGACTTCCTGAAGGATGGTATCCAACCTATTCTCGACGGCGAATGGCTCACCGCCGATGGAACCACCCTGGGTGCCGACGACGGTATAGGCGTGGCGGCAATCCTCGCCATTCTTGACGACAACACCATTGAGCACGGCCCCCTTGAAGCTCTCTTCACAGTAGACGAGGAGACAGGCCTAACTGGTGCTGGCGGCCTCTCTACAGAATGGCTCAAGAGTGACATACTGCTCAACTTCGACGACGAAGACGAGGGAGAGTTCTGCATTGGCTGCGCCGGTGGCATCGACACCACCGTTGCCATCGACTACACCACACGCTACTGCCCAGCAGGCGAGGTAGCCTACCGCGTCAAGGTCAGTGGCCTCAAAGGCGGGCACAGTGGCGACGACATCAATAAAGGTCTTGGCTGCGCCAATAAGATGCTGACACGCATACTTTGGAACGCCACCGACAAATGCAAGATAGGTCTTGCACACATCGACGGCGGTAACCTGCGCAACGCCATCGCACGCGAAGCATACGCCGACATCGTCGTTGCAAAAGAATTTGATACCGATTTCCAGAAGATGGTGGATGAATTCCGCAAGAATCTCACCTTTGAGTTTCGTAGCACCGAGCCAGACCTGAAAGTGGAGCTAACGCCCATCGATGTGCCTCAGTTGCTCATCGACCGCGACACGCAGCACAATCTGCTCAACAGCCTCTTTGCCTGTGCTCACGGCGTACTGGCTATGAGCCGCGAGATACCCAACTTTGTCGAAACATCAACCAATCTGGCCTCCGTCAAGATGGACGACCACCAGATACACATTGCTACCAGTCAGCGCAGCAGTGTCGAAAGTGCCAAATTTGCTGCTGCACAGAAGATTGAGGCCACATTCCGTATGATTGGAGCTCACGTATCGCACGGCGACGGCTATCCCGGATGGACTCCCAATCCATCGAGCCGTGTGCTGAAGGTGGGCGTCAACACCTACAAGGCAATGTTCGGCCACGACCCCATAGTTCGCGCCATCCACGCCGGTTTGGAGTGTGGTCTCATCGGCGAGAAATACCCCAAGATGGATATGATTAGCTACGGACCCACGCTGCGCGGCGTCCACAGCCCCGACGAGCGCATAGAAATCAAGACTGTTCAGATGTTTTGGGATCTAACGCTACAGATACTCAAGAATTTGAAATAAATAAGATTATTCGAAAATATTATAGGGTGCCCGAAAAGGCACCCTATTGTTTTACTTCTTTTTCTTCTTCCAGTCGAAGTATAGCATTCCGGCTGTCCACAACAAGGCGCATACCAACGCCCAAATCGCTCCTTTGTTCATAACATATAGCTTATAGTGAACCAACTCTGCAAAGATGTTGTCTTGGGCATTGTGCCATCAATGTAATAAGGCGTCAACTGTCGCAGCACCTTCAGCGACAAGCCTAACTGGCCAATTCTGAAACCTATGACGCAGTGCACACCCCACAGATTGTTGTGATACTCTGCCGTGTGGTTCAGCAAAAGGCGGTAGTTAGCACCGGCACCAAAATAAAAATCTCCTTTTGTGGTGAAATTATATATCAGCGTGACAGGCACAAACAAACCCAATTGTGTCTCGTGGCTGTAGTCGTCGAAAGCGTCGGCCAGTGTGCCGCTAAAGTCGGGCTTGGGCATCACGGCAGCGTTGAACAGGGCTTCGCCTTGCAGCGTCCATAGATTGTAATTCAGCCGGCAGTCTATTCCTGCGTGACCTTCAATGCGGCTCTTTCCGTATAATGCCGAGCCAGGGTAGCAGAAACCAGCAGAGCCCAACCCAATGGCGGGACCTATCTCGAACGGACGCAGGTGGTTGCTATGTTTGGGTGCCACTTTGCCGCTAGGCTCGAGCGGAACATTGTCGGTGGCCCATCGCAGAGTCAACTCACTGACATAGGTGCATATACGATCCATACCTTCATAGTCGATAAGATCGGCGTCATCTTCGGGCTTGTGATAAGGCGACTTCAAGCCTGTTGTCACCGCCAGCGTAGGTCGCTGCCCTGTTTTGGCAAAAGGCTCCGTGTCGGTTGCAGTCATTATTGAACGCTCGAACGACTTGAGTTGCAGACGCATCCCTTGCTCTTCGCCCAACTGCTGCAGCATCTCCTTGCCACCTTTGAGGGTTGAGGTTCCTTCTATTATCAAGGCATCGTTGGCGCTCAGCCAGCCCACCATATCAATGCTCAACATTACCTTCACCTTGTCTATATCCTTACCCAGCATCTTGACCATCTCTTTCGAGCCATACAGACCTTCTTCCTCGCCGTCGAAGGCCGCGATTATAACGCTTCGCTTCAGCTCGCCGCGATGGGCATACAACTCACGTGCAATCTCTATCAATGCCGTACTGCCCGACGCATTGTCGTCGGCTCCGTTGTACACCTTGCCCCCTATGACACCCACGTGGTCGTAGTGCGCACCTAGCACTATGTATTCATTCTTCAGCTGCGGATCGCTGCCGGGAATTATCATAATGATGTTGTTGAGGCTGTCCTTTCCTAACATTAGGGAGGATATCAGCTGGCTGGGTCTGAACGGATAGATTCCGTTGCCGCTGTATGGCTGCAACCCTATCTCTTTGTATTGGTTAAGAATATATTGGCGTGCTTTGGCTCCGCCCACACTGCCCGCCAGGCGCCCCTCAAGGCTGTCGCTGGCCAGATAGTAAAGATGTTGACGCAGCCGCTGCTGCCTTGTCTGTTGCGCATTGACTGTCGGCACACTCACGGCGAACAGCATTGCGGCAATGATAAACTTCTGTATAATACTCTTTTGTCTCATAACTAAAACATAACGTCTTTCTCGTTTATATATTGTATTGATTCTCAAATATTGTTTAAGAAACGCAATCATCCATATAGCCAAATCACTTAAAGTAATTAATGATTCAAACATAATCACTACTTTTGGTGATTTGGCATCCGTTTTTTTATTTAGAATTTTGCAATGTCAAAAAAAAGAGACAAATGAATAGAAGAATTTTGTTTTCAATCGTTTACACTTGTTTTATAATATGTGTAGGTGGTACTGTTTATGCTCAAAACGACACATCGTCCCATTCCTCGCGACTCACTGTAGGTGGTTATGGTGAAGCAGTCTATAGTCACCATTTCTATAGCGACAATGTGTTCCGCTACTCACACGCCGACCGCTACAAGGATGCTCCAAGCTACGGCCGCGTTGATATTCCACACGCAGTCATTATGCTAGGATACGATTTCGGTCGTGGATGGTCAGTAGGCACCGAGATTGAGTTTGAACACGGAGGCGTGGAGGCCGCCGTTGAAAAGGAGACCGAAGAGACTGGCGAGTTTGAACAAGAGATTGAACGCGGCGGCGAGGTGGCCCTTGAGCAGTTTTGGGTACAGAAAAGTTTCGGCAAGCACTTGAATATCCGCGCAGGGCACATCGTAGTGCCTGTCGGTATGACCAACAACAACCATACGCCCAATATGTTCTTCGGTGTCTATCGTCCCGAAGGCGAGAATACCATAATGCCTTGCACGTGGCACGAAACGGGTCTCAGTGTGTGGGGCAGAGCCGGCAGCTGGCGATATGAGGTGCAGTTGCTGCCGTCGCTGAACAGCAACTTCTTCAACGATGCCGGCTGGATTCACAACGGTTCGGCATCACCCTACGAATTTCGTCCCGCCAACGGTATCAGTTCAGCGGCACGTGTAGATTGGACCGGCATTAAAGGTCTGCGTCTCAGCCTGAGCGGCTATGTCGGAAACAGTTTCAATAACGACATCACGACGACGGTCTATAACGAGACATCGCGCTACTATGGCGCCAAAGGAACAGTGTTGATCGGTGCCTTCGACTTTGCCTACCGCAATCGCTGGCTTACGGTTCGCGGCAATGCCGACTATGGTAATCTGGGTGATGCCGCTCTGATATCGAGTCGCAATAAAAACCAGACTACAATGACTGGCAATCCATATCCGCATACAACTGTCGGCAAGGCCGCTTGGGATACTGGCATAGAGGCTGGCGTCAACCTGCTGGCTTGGGGCAACTCGCGTGGCAAATTGTATCTTTTCGGTCGCTACGACCATTACGACAGCTTTGTTCCTGCCGAAGGGCTGGCTGACGTGGAGTGGGCCGAACGGCAGTGTATATCGGCCGGCATCAACTATTTCCCACTGCCTGAAATAGCAATCAAAGCCGAAGGAGGTATGCGAATGCTGGCATCACAGTACAACAACGAACCGTTTGTCGCTGTGGGTATTACCTGGACAGGTTTTTTCAAACAATGAAACTAAACTCTAAAAAAAAGAATAAATGAAACGTAACTATTTTAAACTTGCTATGCTGACGGCCGTTGCCGTCACAACTATGGCTTTCACTTCCTGCAAGGATGACGAGAAGCCTGTCAACAATGCCGATGGCGACGAGAATGCCGCCGCTATCGCAGCCCAGTTTGTCGATCACACGGTTGCCCCCACCTATTCGGCTCTGGCAGAAGCTGCAGAGAATCTTGCAGACCAACTGTCTGCTCTGAAAGCAAACCCCTCGCAGAGTGGTTTGCAGACAGCCTGCGAGACTTTTCTTGAAGCCCGTGCCTGGTGGGAAAAGAGCGAGGCATTTCTCTTTGGTGCCGCCGGCGATTTTGGCATTGACCCTCACATCGACTCGTGGCCGTTGGACGAGAGTGCTTTCAATACCCTGATGAACAGCCCTGCTATGATTGCCGACCTCGCCGGCGAGGATGGTGATGTCGTGGCTGGAGAGCGTCTGGGCAATGCTCTGCTTGGTTTCC
Source organism: Bacteroidales bacterium (assembly GCA_016283175.1). GTDB lineage: Bacteria > Bacteroidota > Bacteroidia > Bacteroidales > P3 > Colimorpha. Next base: position 16,940 of record JAEEMK010000068.1, on the reverse strand, counting down.
ACGGTATTGAGTATATCCTCTTTGCCAATGGCCAGCCTAAACAGGTCACCGACATCACTGCCGACCAATGGATCTATGTCGTTGCTGTGGCTGGCGACCTTCGCAACCGCTGCTACCAACTCGAAGTCGGCTGGCTGGGTGACGATGCGCCTCAAAGCCATATAGACAAGCTCGACGACCTCGAGATGGCCTACGATGTGGCTGGCAGTGGCAACAGCTATGGCTGGAATATGAAGAACGCCGGCAAGGCTGGCAGCACCTACGGCACACGCACCGCAGCCCTTGTAGCCATCCTGCAGGGATGTGTCGACATCGCTGATGAGGTGGGCAGTTCTAAAATATATTCTGCCTGGCACGGCGAAGACGTGACTTACATTGAGTCGCCCTATAGCTATATGTCAATCACAGACTTTGCCAACAATGTCCGCAGCATCCAGAATGTGTGGATGGGCGGCGTTGAAGGCCAACGAGACAACAGCAAGTCTCTGCACAGCTATGTGTCCTCTATCAGCGCCGACCTCGATGCCAAGGTTATGTCCAAGATCGAGAATGCTTTGGCCAAGATTCAGGCTATGCCAGCTCCCTTTGCACTGCATTATGCCGACCCTGCCAACGGCGAGGCTGTTGAGGCTTGTGCCGAACTGAGCAATGCCCTCGACGAGGTGATTGACGCACTAAGAGCAAACTAATTGATTCTATAAAACTAAATACAACTTTATGAAAAAACACATCACTTTTATCTTAGGAACTCTGCTGCTCTCGGCGGCGGCGACTTCCTGCAAGGAGGATCCCGTCGAACCGACTCCTTCCGACCACAACCAACCATCCTGGGTGGCCGAGGAGACCTTGGCAGGCGGCGAACTTGGCACCACTTTCAACCAATCGGCTTCTGCCTACGAAGACCCTACGCCTGCCACCGAACGTGCCGGTATGGCCACAGCTTTCAAGTACGGTGAAATGTTCTTCGAACACACTGTAACTCAAAACAATCCACCTTTCAACGGATTGGGTCCTGTCTATGTTCGTTCCAGTTGCGAGACCTGTCATCCTGGCTACGGCCACGGTCGTCGTATGGAACGCTACCGTGCCGACGACTGGGCCAACGGCTATCTGCTTGTGGTATACAACAGTGCCACAAATGGTTATGAGCCTTCTGTCGCAGGTATGCCGCAGACTAAGGCAGTGCAGCCCTTCAAGGCTCCTATCGACGAAAACAAAATACAGATCTCCTGGCTCAACTACACCGACGAGTGGGGCAACAAGTTTGAGGACGGCGAAAGCTACAGTCTCATCTATCCTGAAGTGTACATCCCCGAGGATGCATTCTACGCTCCCCTGGTCACCCCTTACGGTCAGCTGGCTTTCCGTCTCGAAACAACCATTGGCATCTACGGCACCGGACTTATCGATGCCATTCCCGACGACTCACTCAAGGCTCAGTATCAACGCGAATACGATGCCGGTGCCGACCTCAATCCCGCCTTCTGGGCTGGCAACGACTGGGCGCCATCTGCTTACTACGGAAACACAAACCACCCCAAGCGCTTCACCTATGCCCTCACGCGTGGACCGCTGCAGGATGCTCCGGGCAGCAACGCCATCTGGAACATCACCAACGTAAACCGCAGCAACAAGCGCAGCCACTACCTCAGCCTCACTCCCTCCATCTACGCCGATGCATCCGCCAACGACCCCGATGTCCAGGCTAACTTCTACCACTATTTCCCGCAGTGGAACAAGACGGGAGACCCGGCCACCGACATCCGCAACTATCTGCTCTGCGACACTCTGCCTGCCGAAATGAGCGACAACGACTACGTCAACTTTATGGTCTGGCATCGCGGTCTCGCAGTTCCTGCAGCCCGCAACCTCAGCGACCCCGACGTGCAGCGCGGACGCCAGCTCTTCCGCGAAATGGGATGCGCCACCTGCCACCGCCCCAGCTGGACAACAGGACCCGACGAATTCTCCGACCCTACAGGCTTCTTCCAGACTGCCGACGCTCGACTGCCACGCTATCCTTATCAGAAGATTTGGCCCTACAGCGACTTCGTACAGCATCGCCTATATATGGTCAACGACATTCGCACGGGTTGGTGCCGAACAACGCCGCTTTGGGGTCGCGGACTTGCTCCTCTCTGCAGCGGACATAGCGATCGACTCCACGACGCTCGCGCTCGCAACGTCATCGAGGCCATTATGTGGCACGGCGCCCCTCAAAGCGACGCCCGATGGACAGTCGAGAAATTCAGAAAACTTTCCAAAGCCGACCGCGACGCTGTGGTCAAATTCATCGACGCAATCTAATATTCTTATATGAAACATTCAAAGACATTTTGTCTTCTCTTGATGGTGCCTGTTGTCGCTGTGCTTGCAGCAGGCACCGTCTTTGAAAAATACAACGGCCACCAATGGGCCGCCGAACACATCTATTCCGCCTGGTGGTTCTACCTCCTGCTCGCTCTCGTCGGACTATACTCCCTCTGGACCATAGTCAGCCAGCGCTTGTGGCACGAACCGCACAAACTGCTGCTCTACAGCTCCGCAATCGTCATTCTCGTCGGCGGACTGCTTACCGCCACAACGGGACGCTTCGGCACACTCTCACTGCAGCCAGGCATACCCGTTTCGCATTTCTCTACAGAAGACGGACAAAACTGCCAGCTTCCTTTCTCCATCACACTCGACCGATTCGAGATGGTACCCTACCCTGGCACCCATTCTCCTATGGACTTCGTCAGCCACATCTCCGTCGACGGCCGGCAAACAGACATCTCTATGAACAACATCCTCAAACTCGGCGGATATCGCTTCTACCAGGAAGACTATGACGACCAAGGAAACTCCGTCCTCAGCGTCTCAAGCGATCCTTGGGGCATCGCAGTGACATACACAGGCTACATCCTTTGGGCTCTCGGCATCCTGCTTCTCTTCCTTTCGCCTCGCTCGCACTTCCGGCGTCTCGCAAAGGGCACAGCCGTCGCACTTCTGCTTTTCCTGCTCGGTGCCGGCGAAACCTATGCCGCTCCACAAACTCTACCCAAGTCCACCGCCGACAAGATGGGACAAATCTACGTCCTCTACAAGGGACGCCTCTGCCCTATGCAAACCCTTGCCAAGGACTTCACCACCAAACTGTGCGGCAACGCACGCTACGAAGGACTCTCGCCCGAACAGGTCCTCAGCGGATGGATATTCTACTTCAGCCAATGGGCCGACGAACCAATGATCAAAGTCAAAGGCGACGATGTACATCAGTTGCTCGGCACCTCGTCATCGCACGTCTCCTACAACCTCCTCAACGCTCACAGCGATGCCTTTTCTTCACACTCCTCGCCCTCACCTGCAGCTATGCCTCCTGCCGGAGGCATCAAATCCAAATCCATACGCAACGCAGCCGAAAAATACAACCTTGTCCAAATGCTCATCCACGGCAAGTTCATCAAGCAGTTCCCTCTCGCCGACCCCGACGGCAACATCAGCTGGTTCGCACAGAACGACGACCTGCCGCCCTACACCCCTGACGACGAATACCTCTTCATTCTGAAACATCTCGGCTATTGCCAGGAACTCGTTCTTAACGGTGACTTCAAGCAACTCGAACTACTATTCGACAAAACCATAACCCTGCAGCAGAAAACAGCTGGCCACCTGCTACCTTCCACCTCGCGCATTCGGGCCGAACGGCTCTACAATCACCTTACCACCGGACGATGGCTCGCAATGCTGGCAGTCGCTCTCGGACTCATATTCTTCGCTGTCGCCGTCTTCAGCAACTCGACAAAAGGCAGCAACCGTAAACTCTCCACTCGCCTGTGTGCGGCTCTCGTGGTGGTTCTCACACTCTTCCTCCTGCTCATATTCTCGCTCCGGTGGATCGCAGGCGGACACATCCCTATGGCCGGCGGCTTCGACAGTATGAACCTCACAGCTCTCGCCATCGGCATTCTCTGCACAGCTCTCGCACCGCGCTATCCTCTGGCACCACCCATCGCGCTCCTTTCTATGGGCTTCTGCCTGCTCGTCGCTATGATGAGCGGAAGCAACCCGCCAGTGACTCACCTGATGCCCGTGCTCAGCTCTCCTCTGCTCACCCTCCACGTCACCGTCATAATGATCTCCTATGCCCTCTTCTTCTTCATAGCTCTCAACGCCCTCGCAGCACTGTTCCTTAAACAACGGGCCGGCGAAATGAAACGCGTAAGCCTTCTACTGCTCTATCCCGCCACAGCATTGCTCGCCTCGGGCATCGTCATCGGCGCCCTTTGGGCCAACATTTCCTGGGGTAACTACTGGAGCTGGGATCCCAAAGAGGTCTGGGCTCTCATCACTCTTATCATATATCTATTCCCCCTGATCAACCACCAGCACAGCAACTCTCCCGTCCGATTCCATCTCTACTGCCTGCTGGCACTCCTCTCCGTCATCGTCACCTATTTTGGAGTAAACTTCATACTCGGCGGAATACACGCCTACAATTAAAAAAAAATCGTATATTTGCACCGTCAAACAAAACCATCACAATGGATTAATCCCCTCTGAATCATATTTTTGTAACAAAAACCACCGTTCGTCGGGTCGCTCAAAAGCCTCCTTCGGAAGGCTTATTGTGCACCTGCACGCAACAGTTCTTTGACATTTTTTCCTCTCGCATTAGCCCACTCAAACCCTCCAAACTTAAAAACCCCAAACACAAAAATATGATTGAAAAAAACAGTAACAAAGTTATGCTCGCCTGGAGCAACGGCAAGCAAACTCACCTCAGCCCCCAAATGATGCACCTCGTCGAGCAGCAGCACCTCAAACGCCTCCATCCCTCCAACCCTAAATCCTTCCAACCCTCAAACCCCACCTCCCCCAACACCGAACAGCAATGCCGGCAAATCAGCAGGGAATACGAACGCTACAGCGACGAACTGTGGGAACTCGACCTGCACGTCGAAAGCTACAAAATGCTACTCCTCGCCGCCTCAAGCCTGCTACGCACCCCTCGCAACTGGATCAGTCGACACACCACAAGCTGGTACCACGACAACCTGAAACAATTCCGGCGACTCTTCCACCGATGCCGGCAACGCGCCAGACAGGACTCACGACTGGCACCACTCCTAAACATCAGCGAAGTCAAGCAGACCTACGAGCGGATGCTCCGCGAATACGCCGAGTGCAACATCAGCGACAGCATTCCTTTAAAGGACTGGTGCCTCTGGGACGACATCTACCAATGGGACGGCGACGACCCCCTCTGCAGCTGACTCTTCGCAGCCACAAAGCACCGTTTACCCCTACCACAAAACCAAAATTCCAAATCACTGACACTCAAAATGATGCGTCAATAGATGTATCATTATATTCCACAACTCCCTTTATACTGCATTAACTTTATTTTCAGTATACTTTCCCTGGCATATGTACAGTACTTGTACAGTATATGTACAGTATATGTACGCTTTAGAAGCGTACAAATACTGTACATATACTGTACAAGTACTGTACATATGCCTTTGCTGGTATACCTCAAAACACTTTTTCAACCCTCTTGCAGCTTTGCGGTATACTATGAAACAAAAACCAAAACTATATACTGGTTCTCAGCAACTTTTCCTACGCAACATTTTTCGCGTCAGAATTGACCGATGCTGTCCTTCACTATGGAGCGAATCGATTCGGGAAGTTCGGGGAAAAAAGTGATGCCTGTGATGCGCTCCACCTCCGATATGCTGTTGGTGTAGGTGTCGCGCTTGCGCACGCCCTCGTTGTTGCGGCATATATAGCCTATGCCCTTGGGGTGCTCAGGGTTGAGGTCGGCAATTACTTTGAAAAAAGCCTCAGGCACAGGTATGCGGTGCTGGCCTATGGTATCGTGCTCGCGATTGAAAAATATGGGTCCACAGACAATGACTATCTCGCCGTATCGACGTGCCCATTGGCGGCAGTCCATTTCTATCTGGTTCCATACGCCGCTGTTCAGCGACTTGTTTTGCGGGCAGGCATTGGTCATCAGAAAACTCTCATACATCGCCACCGAATCCCACTTGTTGTCGCCTGCCGGACACAGATGCCCGCGGTCCCAGTCGGTGCCGCGATAGTCCTGATAGTAGGCTCGCGGCTGTGGCACCTCCTTGTCGTCGTGCCAGGCTGTCGCCGGACGCTGCACAGGACCGTCGGCGTGGGCGGCAGTGAGACGCCACGCCACCCAGTTGGGCTGGCGTGTGTCTTTGTTGTAGGACACCACATATGCCTTGCGCCTCAACAATTGCTCGCTGCGGTCGGCGAGCGGCGACGGCAACGGCAGGTCGCGCGTCCATTGATGAGGGTCTGCCTGCTGCGGAACAGGAGCAATCTGGGTGTTGGCCTGACGGCACGATGCCGCCGACAGCAGCAACACAAAAAACAAGAATATTAAATGCAGTCGCTTCATTTTCTCTTTTTTTGTTTCATTCACAACATTTTATACATCGACAAAACGCAACCCGACTCGACTATCACACCCCTCTTCCCTCTCGACCGGCCAACAGCTTGGCTTTGTCGTCGGTTTTCTGCTGGAAGCGCTCACTGTCAATCACAAAGCGCTCGTGGGTGCCCTCACCAATGAGACCGCATTCGTCGTAGGCTTTGACGTTGAAAACAAGGCGGCGGCGGTCTACTTCGGTCAAAACACTGTCGCACCACACACGCATACCTACCGGTGTAGCAGCACAATGCGACACATCAATGCGAGTACCCACAGTACCCTGGCCTGCCTCGAGAAACGGCATAACACTCTCGTTGCAAGTCTGTTCAATCAATGCTATCATCATCGGAGTGGCAAACACCTTAACAAGCCCGCTGCCTATGCGGTCGGCGCAAAGCTCTTCGCTGACAATCTCTCCCAAATGCCCTTCTATTCCTGTTGCTATCATATTCTTAAACTGTTTTTTATACTCTTTATGTTTCAATTGGTTAACGATAGATTATGGATTATATTATGCCCACGGGAACAAAATGTTGCCCCTGGCACAATAAAACGCGACTTCACACGTTTCTGAAACAATATTTTTATAATTCTATATACAAATAGAAAAAATTTAGTAATTTTGCCCCCTATGAACAAACTAGCCAATATCGCCATCATACTCCTGACTGTCACACTGTTAAGCAGCTGCAACGGTTACGAAAAGACGTTGAAAAGCACAGATTACGATGCCAAATTTGACGCCGCTATGCGTTATTACAACGAAGAAAGCTATACCAGAGCACGACAGTTGTTCGAAAACCTAACACTTTACTATCGCGGCAACGAACACGCCGAGGACATCGCCTGGTATTATGGACAATGCCTCTTGAAATCAGAATATTACTACAACGCCGCCTACCAGTTCAAAGTTTTCACCAAACGCTATCCCTATAGCGCACATACCGAAGAAGCCGCATTCCTTGCAGCCTACTGCAAGTATATGGATTCTCCCTCACACACCCTCGACCAGAAAATCACCAAAGAAGCCATTACCGAACTGGAACAGTTTGCCGACCGCTATCCGCAAAGCACACATACACCCGAAGTGAACAGCTACCTCGACGAACTGCGCAACAAACTGATGCAGAAGGACTACGAAATCGCCGTAGGTTACTACAACACCGAGTCGTACCGAGCCGCAGTGGTGGCCCTGAGCCGTTTTCTGAACGAATACCCCGACTCGCCTCACCGAGAGGAAGCTATGTACTACATTGTCAAAGGCGGATATATCTACGCCATCAACAGCCGCGAAGACAAAATGAAAGAACGTCTGCAGCAAGTGGTGGGCAACTTCGACAAATTTGCCGCCACCTTTGCGAATTCAAAATATATGGCTGAATGCCAAGATATTTACAACAAATGCAAAGCCGAACTGGCCAAAATGGAAAACTGAAAACATTTAACCTTAAAACCCTCAAACCCTTAAACCCTTAAACTTTAAAATGGAAGAAAAGAAAAAACGTCCTGTCAACACAACCATCACCCGCGACACATCCCTCTTCAGCGAGGGCACCGAGAACATCTACGAGACCGTGGCAATGCTGTCGAAACGCTCGAACCAGATTGCCTCCGAAATGAAACGCGAGCTGCACAAGAAAATAGAGGAGTTCTCGTCGGGTATCGACACTATGGACGAAATCTACGAGAACCGCGAGCAGATTGAGGTAGTACGCCACTACGAGATGATGCCCAAACCGACCTTGAAGGCCACACAGGAATATCTGGACGGCGAGCTCTACTACCGCAACCCCGCCAAAGAGGACAAGAATATGCAACGTCTTGAGGCTATGGAAAATGAAGCCATCGCCGAAGGCACAGCACAACCTGCAGAAAAGTAAACTATGCAAAGCGCGCTACATAAAAAGCGCATAATTGTGGGCATTACAGGCGGCATAGCGGCCTATAAGGCCCCTATGCTCGTACGCCTGCTGGTGAAAGCCGGAGCCGAGGTGACCTGCGCTGTAACGGAACACGCCCTGCAGTTCGTTACCGAACTGACGCTGGAGACCGTATCGGGGCACCGCGTATACAAGGATCTTTTCGACCGCCAGAACCCACACTCGACCGAGCACATATCGCTGAAAGACTGGGGCGACGCAATGGTCGTTGCTCCAGCGACAGCCAACATCATAGGCAAAATGGCTTCAGGCATCGCCGACGATGCCCTTTCGACACTGTTGCTCTCATTCCGCAAACCACTTTTCCTGGCCCCAGCTATGAATACCCAGATGCTGGAAAGTCCTGCGCTGAAACGCAACATCGAGATGCTGCGTGCCGACGGCGTCAACATCATCGAAAGTACCAGCGGCGAACTGGCTTGCGGCACAAGCGGCGATGGTCGGATGGAAGAGCCTGAAAACATTGCGAAAGCCTTAGAAGAAACCTTGACAGCCAACAGCAGATGCAATGGCAAGCGAGTTCTCATCACCGCCGGTCCCACATACGAAAAAATCGACGCTGTGCGCTTCATAGGCAACTTCTCGACAGGCAAGATGGGATTTGCCCTGGCCGAAGAGCTGGCCTTGCGCGGATTTGAAGTCGTACTTGTTGCCGGTCCGACACACCTCACAGCACATCATCCCAACATTGAACGCATTGACGTCACCTCGGCACGCGAAATGTACGATGCCGCAACCACCCATTTCCCATCCTGCGATGCTGCCATACTTAGCGCCGCCGTCGCCGACTTCCGCCCCGACCACCAGGCCGATTACAAAATCAAGAAGCAGAGCGACAGCGACGATATGACGTTGCATTTGGTGCAGAATCCCGACATTCTGGCCACCCTGGGCAAAATGAAACACGACGGTCAAGTGCTTGCAGGTTTCGCACTTGAAACCGACAACGAGTTGGAAAACGCCAAGAAAAAACTGACGAAGAAAAACCTCGATTTTATCGTCCTCAACTCGCTCCACGACAAAGGTGCCGGCTTCGGCCACGACACCAACAAGGTCACCATTATCGACCGCAACGGCAGCATAACCGTCGGAGAGCTGAAAAGCAAACAGGCAGTGGCCATCGACATTGCCGACAAGCTAGCTGCACTCATTTCCTCCTGACACAACAACACTAAAACAGTATGAAAAACAAGAGCACACTGGCACTTATCCTTTCTGTGGTATCGATAACGCTGCTGGTTTTTGTCTGCGCCATAGACAAAGACCGCGCTGCTGCAAATATTGCAGGTCTTGAAAAAGATTCGCAACGCGTTAACAGCAACCCCCGCATCTATTCGCCAGCGCTGCCCGACACTATGACATTTGCCGGCGAAGCAGTGCCGCTGGACATATACTATGTTCGCGAAGGTCTTGACCGCGAGATGATCGTCAATACCTTCGGCCACACCAGCACACTGCTCTACTTCAAACGCGCCCACCGTTACTTCCCAATAATAGAACCCATCCTGAAACGCAATGGCGTTCCCGCCGACTTCAAATACCTTTGCGTCATCGAAAGCGGCCTGACCAATGCCACATCCCCGGCCAAAGCTCAGGGATTCTGGCAATTCATCAAGGCTACTGGACAAAAATACGGCCTCGAAATCAACGACGAGATAGATATGCGCAACAACCTCGAAGCATCTACAGAGGCCGCCTGCAAATACCTGAAGTCGCTACACTCGAAATTCGGAAGCTGGACAGCGGCGGCCGCGGCATACAACTGTGGCGAGAATGGTTTGCAAAAGAATATGGAACGCCAGAGCATAACTTCCTACTACGACACACGACTCAACAACGAGACGACACGCTACGTATACCGCATACTGGCCGTCAAGCATATAATGCAGCATCCGCAGGATTACGGTTTCTTCCTTCGTCCAGAAGACCTCTACCCTTCCCTGCCGACACGCAGCGCAACGCTCAGCGGGCAGAATGTAGACCTTTATGACTTTGCGAAGAAGAACGGGACGACATACAAGATGCTGCGCGAACTCAACCCGTGGCTGACTACCGACAAACTGACTAACAAGAGCGGCAAGAACTACACAGTAAAACTACCTGTAGCCAATGGCACAAGCCTGCGAACCATACGCAGCGACCGCGACAAAGGTACGGGGTTCATCACTAAAATGTAAACTATGCAGAAACTCGAAATACTCGGAGCACGCGAACACAACCTGCAAAACGTCGACATCGACCTGCCCCGCAACCAGCTGGTTGTCTTCACCGGCCTCAGCGGCAGCGGCAAGTCGTCGCTGGCGTTTGACACCATCTACGCCGAAGGCCAGCGCCGTTATATGGAAACCTTCTCGGCATATGCCCGCCATTTCATCGGCAATATGGAGCGTCCCGATGTCGACAGCATCAACGGCCTCAGCCCCGTCATATCCATCGAACAGAAGACCACCAACAAGAACCCTCGCTCAACGGTAGGCACCGTTACAGAAATATACGACTTTGTAAGATTGCTCTTTGCGCGTGTTGCCGACGCCTACTCGAACGTAAGCGGTAAGAAGATGATAAAATACAGCGAGAGCCAGATCCTCGACATCATCGTCAATGACTTTGCCAACAAGGACATACTTGTCCTCGCCCCTTTAGTGCGAAGCCGCAAGGGCCACTACCGCGAACTTTTCCAGCAGGTGGCAAAGAAAGGATACCTGCGCGTACGCGTGGATGGCGAAATCCGCGAGCTGACCTACAATATGCAGGTGGACCGCTATAAGACCCACGACATCGAACTGGTGATTGACCGCGTACGCGTCAACGAGAAAAGCCGACGACGTTTGGAAGAGGCAGTGAAGACAGCCTTCAAACAAGGCAAAGGAATGCTGATGATTCTGGAGAACAGCGACAAGGCGCAGCCGCGCTACTTCAGCCGTATGCTAATGGATCCCGACACGGGCATCTCCTATCCAGAACCAGAGCCCAACACCTTCTCGTTCAACTCACCCTACGGTGCCTGTCCCAAGTGCAACGGTTTGGGTGAAGTATCCGAAATAGACCTCAAGAAAATAATTCCCGATCCCAAGAAAAGTATCCGCGACGGCGGCCTCGACGTTTTAGGAAAATATTCGGCGACCAACTATATGTATCGCCAACTCGAAAACCTTGGCCACGTCTATCATTTCACCATCGACGACCCAATTGAGAGCCTCAGCGATGAAGCTATGAACGTAATCCTTTACGGCACCAGCGACTATATGGGTATACAGATGGACAGCGAGAGCACCTATCGTGGAGGGTTTCCTGGCATAGCCAACTATATCAATGAGATGGCCACAGACGAGCAATCGGCAGCCATACAAAAATGGGCGGCAAGCTTTATGAACACCGTTGCCTGCCCACATTGCCACGGATACAGGTTGAAAGAGGAGTCGCTATGTTTCCTTATCGACGGCAAGCACATCGGCGAGGTTGCAGAAATGAACCTCACTGAATTTTACGACTGGATCAGCGGACTTGAGCCAAAACTTGACAAAAACCGCCGCGAAGTGGCACACGAGATACTGCGTGAAATAACGACACGCACCAAATTCCTGATTGATGTCGGCGTGGGATATCTGTCACTCAACCGCAGTTCAAAGTCGCTAAGCGGCGGTGAAAGCCAGCGCATTCGTCTGGCAACACAGATTGGAGCCAAACTGGTCAATGTACTTTACATCCTCGATGAACCTTCAATAGGTCTTCACCAGCGTGACAACCGACGCCTGATAGACGCATTGAAAGAGCTGCGCGACCTTGGCAACTCGGTCATCGTCGTTGAACACGACCGCGATATGATTCTTAGCGCCGACTATGTTATCGATATAGGGCCCGGTGCCGGCATTCGCGGAGGAAAGATTGTTGCAGCAGGACCGCAGAAAGAGTTCTTGAAACACAAGACGATGACCTGCGACTACCTGAACCGCATCCGCGACATCGGAATACCCAAACGGCGCAGCATAAAGGAATGCAAACACATCATCCTGGAAGGTGCCACAGGCAACAACCTCAAGAACGTCACCTTCGACCTGCCCCTTGGGCTCTTTGTTTGTGTCACCGGCGTGAGCGGCAGCGGAAAATCGTCGCTCATCAACGAAACGCTGCACCCCATTCTCAACCAGCATTTCTACCATTCGCAGAAACGACCGTTGCCCTACAAAAGCATCAAAGGCATTGAAAATATCGACAAAGTGATAGAGATCGACCAGGCACCCATTGGACGCACACCACGCTCCAATCCAGCCACATATGTAGGCATATTCGACGACATTCGCCAACTGTTTGCGCAACTGCCCAGTGCAAAAATACGCGGTTACAAGCCAGGACGATTCAGTTTCAATGTAGCAGGAGGTCGATGCGACACCTGTAAAGGTGCCGGAGTGCGGACCATAGAGATGAACTTCCTGCCCGACGTATATATCAACTGTGAGGTCTGCAACGGCAAACGCTACAATCGTGAGACATTAGAAATCAGATACAAAGGCAAATCCATAGCCGACATACTCGATATGACGATCAACGAAGCCGTTGAATTCTTCGATCCTTACCCCAAGATTGCCCGCAAACTGCAGGCTGTCAAGGATGTAGGATTGGGATACATTACCCTCGGCCAATCATCGACAACCCTAAGCGGTGGCGAAGCACAACGCATCAAACTGGCGACGGAACTGGCCAAATCGGATACTGGAAACACACTCTACATCCTTGACGAACCAACCACAGGACTCCACTTCGAAGACATCCGTGTGCTGCTTGAAGTGCTGCAGAAACTTGTTGACAAAGGCAATACAGTCCTCGTCATCGAGCACAATATGGATGTCATAAAAGTGGCCGATTGGATTGTCGACATAGGACCCGACGGTGGCATAAAAGGCGGAGAAGTGGTTTTCAACGGAACTCCCGAACAACTGGCCAAAGAGAGCAACAACTTCACAGGCATATATTTGAAAGAAGAACTAGAAGCCTGCAAAAAACAATAACATAGATGAACACCCTGCTGACCATAATCTACCTGCTGGGCATACCGCTGCTCGTAATGAGGCTCGCCAAAAGATGGAGCTGGATTGAAAAAGTGAGCCCGATGACGGTGCTTTACCTTATCGGTCTTGCCGTCGCTAACCTCATACCAGCCGACAACGGCATCTTCAACATAGATACCACCACAAACACACTGGCCAGCAACATTGCCGTTCCACTGGCCATACCGCTAATGCTGATGGGCTGCAATATGAACGGTTGGCAGGTGGGCAAAGCACTCAAGGTTTTCCTTTCAGGACTGTTTTCAGTACTTGTTGTCACTATTGCCGGCTACTTTATCTTCCGCGGCAACTACCACGACGCCAAGGGGTTCGCACAAGTCTGTGCCGTGGCAACCGGCATCTACACCGGCGGCATTCCCAATATGGGGGCCATAAAACAAGCCGTGGCAATGCCACACGCGACCTATCTGTACATAACCAGTTACGACCTCATCGTCACAGGTTTATACCTAGTATTTGTAATCTTTTTCGGTAAAACCGTCTTCCGTAAACTGCTGCCTGCACAACAGAACACTGCCCACGGAGAATTGAAAACAGAGGACAACGACAGCGATACAAAAGTCAACCCCTTTGACCACGAACATATCAAGACATCGCTGCTTGCCATCGCTATAACAATAGGAATAGCAGCCATCTCCTATGCCGTGTCACTTATAGCATCAAAAGACGGCGAACCCAATATGACCGTCCTCATCCTGCTGCTCACCACGCTGGCCATCGGAGCCTCATTCCTGCCACCAATGAAAAAACAACAGCACTCGTTTGACATTGGTCTATACTGCGTCTATGTCTTCTGCCTCGCCATAGCCACAGCTTGCAACATTCGCGAGATGGATATTGCCGGCAGCCTACCCATACTCTACTATTTGGGCTTTATCATAATAGGGTCACTGATATTGCAATTCATCTTTGCACGTCTTATGAAAATCGACGGCGATTCAGTAATGGTTTGCTCCGTGGCTCTAATCAACTCGCCACCGTTTGTCCCATTAGCGGCGGCATTGCTTGGCAACAAAAACATTGTAATACTCGGCATAACAATTGGTTTGCTCGGCTATATGCTCGGCAACTATCTTGGCATCGGGATATTCCATCTTCTTATGGCAATGGAATAGAAAAACTCTGAGTCAACTCTGAGTCAACTCTGAGTCGCTAGAGATTTCTGACCGCCGAAATTATGGATTAGGTTTTGAGATGTGAAAATAAAGATTTGTAAGAACTGTTGCAAAACTTTTTTCCACGTGGAAGCCTACCTTTTAGGATATTTTTGTAATTTTGCATTTTTATAACTTAAAGTAAGAAACAACCAACAATCAATATACCAAACGATTATGGCAATGATAAAGACACCCGTGAAGGGTATGCCCGAACAACTGCCCGCAGATATGGAAATCCGCGAGTACGCATTGGGTTTGATTAAAGAGACCTATGGACACTTTGGTTTCAACCTAATTGAAACCCCTGTCATCGAACATATAGAAAACCTCACCAACAAACAAGGTGGCGAGAACGAATCACTGATTTTCAAAATCTTGAAGCGAGGAGAAAAACTCAAAGAATCGGAGAGCAATGACGAATTGTGCGACAGCGGATTGCGATATGATCTGACAGTACCGTTAAGCCGATTCTTCGTCAACAATATGAACATACTACCCTACCCGTTCAAGGCAATGCAATTAGGCAGCTCGTTCCGAGCCGACAAACCTCAGAAAGGGCGTTTCCGCCAGTTCACTCAATGTGACATCGACATTATCGGCGACGGCTCAAATCTTGCCGAAATTGAGTTGATTTCTGCTACTGCTGAGATGCTTCATCGTCTGGGTATGGGCAATTTCAAGATTCGTGTCAACGACCGCCGCATACTGAAGGCAATGTCGGCTGCCTGCGGATTCCCTGCTGAGAAATTTGATGAGATCTGTATTGTGCTCGATAAACTGGACAAAATAGGTGTCGACGGTATTGCAGATTTGCTGCGCAAAATGGAATTGGACGAGAAGGGCATTGGCCGCTACTGCGCTATGCTTGCCGACGGCACCGACTATGAAATGTGTAAAGGTTTTACAAACAAACATATAGGCGAGAGCCTTGATGCTGCAATTGCCGACAATATGGACACCATCATAAACTGTGTGCGTGCCATCGTAGAGGGCAAAGGCGAGATTGTTTTCGACCCGTCACTTGTGCGCGGAATGGGCTATTATACAGGTCCTATCTTTGAAATCGAACTGGTCGACAAAAAGAACTACTCGTTCTCTATTGCTGGCGGTGGACGCTATGATGAAATGATAGGCAAATTCAGCGACGGAAAGATTCAAGCACCAGCCTGTGGCTTCTCTATTGGATTCGAACGTATTGTAACTATCTTGAAAGATAAAGGTTTCAAGGTAGAGCGAAACGGCGAGTCGGTGGCATACTTGTTGCGTCCCGGTCTCGAAGCCGACCGTATACGCGAAGTCATTGTTGAGGTCAACAAACTCCGCGATGAAGGCAATCGCGTGCTTATCAGCCCCAAAGCCAAGAATATCAAGGCACAGATTGAAAAACTTGAGGAATACGGTTATACAAGAATTGTAAAAATCGACAACTAACCAATAATCAGGTCTTCAAGTATAACTTTTGGTACATAATGGATGCCATTCTTGCGATAGTAGGAATGGCTTTCGTTTTCTTTGATGGGTACGAGCTCAAACTTCTCAGCACCTTTGCCTACACATAGTACCGCAACGGGTTCGTAGGGTAGAGCAAAGGACTCTTTCAGTTTGGTCTTGTTGAATGCGCCGATAATCAGGCTGCTGAGTCCCATCTCGGTGGCCTTGAGCATCATCGTCTGAAGCGACATACCGAGGTCTATATCTACCAGCTTGTTCTCTTCCATCGTTGAGCACACGATGATAAAGGCCTCGGGTTCAGTGCCTGGGAATGGCAGATGCAATTCTGGCAAGGCAGCACCCATCTTGATGTTATCCAATACTTTTGTTGCCTCTTCACCCTGCGTCACCAAACGAAAACGAAGCACTTGACGGTTGCATCCGGAACCGATCTTGGTGTTGACGGCGACAATCTGTTGCAGCTCATTACGACTGACAACGTATGATTTGTTGTATCCACGTGTTGAACGATTTTTCAGTAACAATTCGTCAAGGGTATGTCCCACACGTTTTGTAACAGTCTTTTTGCCAAAAACGGCATCGTATCTTTTTTCAAGGTAGTTGTCTGCCATATATTGTATAAAGTTTAAAGTTCTGAAGGATGGGTTTATTGTTTTTTGATGCATTTGTACATTCGGCAAACGCCAAAGAAGATTTTGCGCTGGCGCACTTTACAGCCAGTTTTTTCAAGCATCTGGCGCATTTGTTTCCCTTTCGGGAACCGTTCAATCGATTCGGGAAGATAGGTGTATGCCTCGCGGTTTTTGGCTATCTTCTCGCCGAGCAAGGGTATTATGCAACGTGTATAGAGATTATAGAATGGTCGCAACAT
>JAEEMK010000067.1 GCA_016283175.1 Bacteroidales bacterium | reverse complement strand
GACTAACCGTTGCCGACCAGGACGGCTGCTGTGCCTCCGCCTCCGTCGAATGCGAAAAGGCTCTTGCACGAGACGAAGCAAAAGCGATAGAGAGTACAAAAACACAGCTGTCAAAACTTGGAGGTACTCCATTTGGAATCAACATAGTAACCATACAGACACAGCATCCATACTTTATTCCAGCATCGATGCTCAACGACCTGCGTCGCAAGGCAATAGACAAACTCGTAGAAGTAAGGATACAACACTTCCATCCAAAAGATACAGCGCTCATTCCAAACGAGATACCCTATTATGAAGTCTCTCTTGACGGACGAGCCAACGTAGTAAACAGTAAAGCCGAAGCCTTCTATCGCCGACACAGTGCAACTGCCATAGAACGGGGCCCTGACCAGCCGGGAATAGGCTTCAAAAAAGACTTTCCGCTGATGACAACGAAATACTGCCTGCGCTACGAACTGTGCCAATGCCTGATGCACAAATGCAACAAAAGCGTAGCCGCCGACTATGCCGGCGACCTGTTCCTGCTCAATAACGGGCGCCGCTTCCGACTTGCCTTCGACTGCAAGCGCTGCGAAATGCAGATTTTTCCCCTTTAATCTCTGCCCCAGAAAGGGCTGTCAGCAAAACTGACAAAAGTGGATTGACACCGTGCCAAAAACAGAATGCGGTGCCATAAAAATCACCCCTCAAAATTGTTAATAACTTTTCATTTTCAGCCTCAAAAAAGGCCAAAAAACGTCATTTTTCAACACGCTGATTTCCAGGTACCAAATTCCTACCAAAGTTTACTCAAAGTTTTACCAAATTCTTATCAAATTTTAAATAAGTAAAGTATGATAGATTTTTGTTAATAACTTGATAAAATTTATAATCAGAAGAGCGGTGAAGAAGGGGCGGCAAGGTGCGTATGATGGGCATTGGAAAGTCCGGATCCAAAAGAGCGTCAAATTTGAAAAAAGCATTCCCAATTGAGTAGTTTTTCGTACTTTTGCAGATAACTTTTATTATCAAATAACACCATAACACTCTGATATGCACGTAGAAATCTGTTGTAATTCAATTCTTTCAGCGCGCAATGCCAAGGCGGGAGGAGCGTATAGGATTGAGCTGTGCCAGGCGTTGGGCGAAGGCGGAACAACGCCGTCGGCAGCGGCTATCGAATACTGTGTCAAGGAGTTAAATCTGCAGACGCGAGTGCTGATACGTCCGCGTGGCGGCAATTTCGTTTACGACAACGACGAGATGCGCGTTATTCTGCGCGACATCGAGCTGGCCAAACGCCTTGGGGCACACGCCGTGGTTGTGGGCTTCCTGACTGCAGAGGGCGACATTGATACCGAGAATACACGCAGAGCCGTGGAAGCAGCTGATGGTATGGACATTACTTTTCACCGAGCCTTCGACGAGTGCCGCAAGCCAGAGGAAGCTTTGGAGCAGATTATCGATTGCGGATGCCACAAACTGCTGACTTCAGGCTGCAAGGCGACGGCTTGGGAAGGACGTGAGATGCTGAAAAAACTTTTATCGCAGGCCGGTAGACGAATAGGTATTATCGGTGCGGCAGGCATAACAGTCGATAATGTGCATCAACTAGTCTTGGAAACAGGCCTTTACGAGGTACACGCCTCTCTTAAACACACCGTTGGCGGGCTCACTTGTACGGCCATCGACCAAGTGCGTGAATTTATGAACATTACGGACGATTTTCCAAATTATCCGCCATTTAACTAAAAACTAAATATCAATATGACAAGGTTTTATGCATTATTATTAACCTCGCTGGCGCTGTTGCTTACTACATCATCGTGCCACAAGGAGAAGCATTTTATTACCGACAAAGAATATCGTGCACAGGTTCACGCCGACTTCCTTGCACGTCAAGAACTTGCCGCAGGCCGAGCCGACGCGCTTTTCGCAGATATGGACACCTTGGACACAGAAACGCGCGAGGCGATGGAGTTCCTGTATGCCTATATGCCCTACAGCGACTTGGCCGACTATGACCAATCGTTTTACTTGCAGCAGGTTAGAGCTGCCTTTGCCGCTCGCGAACGCTTCAGTTGGGGCAGCAAGATTCCAGAGGATATATTCCGTCATTTTGTGTTGGTTTATCGCGTGAACAACGAGAATCTCGATACAGCCAGATTGTTGATGCAAAAGGAGTTAGCTCCGAGAGTGGAGGGCTTGAGTATGTATGATGCCGCTTTGGAGGTAAACCATTGGTGCCACGAGTATGTTGCCTACCGCGCCAGCGACAGCCGTACCTCGGCACCGCTGGCCACAATGCGCACATCCTTAGGCCGCTGCGGCGAGGAATCAACCTTTACCGTTACCGCATTGCGCAGCGTGGGAATACCTGCACGCCAATGCTATACGCCACGTTGGGCACATTGCGACGACAACCACGCCTGGGTTGAAGTGTTCATCGCCGACAGCAACCGATGGTATTTCCTCGGTGCCTGCGAGCCCGACCCAGAACTGAATATGGGCTGGTTTGCAGTGCCTTCCACACGTTGTATGATGGTGCACAGCAAAGCCTTCGGACGATACAAAGGCGACGAGGAGGTGGTGAAACAGACAGCACTCTACAGCGAGCTTAACCTGCTGAGCCACTATGCTCCTACGAAGAAAATAACTATTACAGTATATGACCACACCGGCAAACCGGTCGAAGGAGCCGATGTTAAGTTTAAGTTGTACAACTACAGCGAATTCTACCCGTTGGCAACCATCAAGACAAACAAGGAAGGAAAAGCCTCGCTGACCACCGGATTGGGCGACCTTCAGATTTGGGCCACGGACGGCAAATGCTACAACAATACAAGATTTGATGTTCGCGAACAGGCTGAAACCGAGCTATATCTGATT
>JAEEMK010000066.1 GCA_016283175.1 Bacteroidales bacterium | reverse complement strand
TGCTCCAGAGGATGTGTTGCGAGTGGACAGCGATGCCAAAGGCAATATGAAAGACGATGAATGGCATCGTGTCAGCGAAAGGCTCAGCAATGTGGATCACTATGCCGAGCCACGTGTGATAGTAAGTGTTATGATGTTGCGCGAAGGATTTGATGTGAACAATATATGCGTCATAGTACCACTTCGCAGTAGCGAGTCTTCAATCCTGTTGGAGCAAGTGGTAGGGCGCGGCTTACGCCTGATGTGGCGAGAACCAGAGTATGCTGATTCCAAGTTGGAAAACCGACATCGCCTGCTGGTGGAGAAGAGAGAACCACTGAACTATATGGACATTTTGTTCATCGTGGAGCATCCGCGTTTCCGTGAGTTCTACGACGAGTTGATTAACGGCGGATTGGCGGCCGTGGACACTGGCGCAAGTTCGGCAAATGCTTTGGGCGATATGGTGACAGCCGAGCTGAAAGACGATTACGAGAAATACGATATCGCTTGGATAAATATTATGCGTGAAAGCGAAGAGTTGCTGGAAATGCCTATGCCGGATGTTGATCGTATGGAGACCTTCACTGCCTACACGCTTCAACAGTTGCGTAGATACCTGGCAACCGACGGGGAGACATTCGTGTCGCAAGCGGTAGCTATGAAGACCACATTTGGCAAGTTTACCGTGAAAGCCGACCTCTTCACTGCCGACAGCTACCGTGAGTATTTACAGAAACTGCTACGGACGGTAACACATATGCAGAACCATAATATGCCTGTGTTTCAAGTTGGTGAGGCTATGCTTATGCAAACACTTGACAAATATATCAGACAACGCCTTTTCGGGCAGGACTTCGACCCATTTAATAGCAACGACTGGAAGATATTGTTGGCACAGAATGGTGTTGTGACGCAGCATATAATAAAGGTAATGTCTGCTGAACTATTCCATTTACAACAGAAAGTTCAATCGACAGAGGCCGAAGTGGAACAGACTTGGTTCTCAAGCGTGGATAAACTGCCTATGCGTGAACAATTCTCGCAAGAATACCATAAGACCATCTATACTCGTACAGCATACCCGTCGCACGGTGGCGGCTTGGAACACTCTTTTATGGATTTTGTTGATAACGATGGCGATGTGGAACGCTGGATCAAGATAAGCGAAACACGACATCGCTTTGCTTCCATTTCCTATATGAGGACCGATGGACTTCTGGCTACATACCACCCCGACTTTATCGTGGAGACAAATGATAGATTGTATCTTGTAGAGACAAAGGGGACTGACAAAGTGAAGGATAGAAATGTACAACAGAAACGTAGGGCTGCGACAGAGTGGTGCGAGAAGATTAACCAGTTGCCAGAGCAATCTCGAAATGGCAAGGAGTGGGAGTATATACTGTTAGGCGAGGACACCTTCTATGGACTATCTATGAATGGTGCCACGCTTACAGATATCTTTAACCACTGCCGAGTTAGTTCTGCAATGGTTCAAGGTGTATTGTCTTTTGAATAGAAATTGTTAAAGTATACTTCTTGAAAGGAGCACTATAATCACCCTATAGGTAACATAGTGGCACACGACAGGTGATGAAAAGGGGATCTTAAGGGGGGCAAAACCAATAGAGAGGTATGACGGGTACAGGATGTAATGTGCAAAATTTGCATATTACTATAATAATAGCTTATTTGTCAAGGAAAACTTGACAGTTGGAATAACACGCATTTTGCGTGTTATTTGTCATACAACCTGAGCAAAAAATACACATATTTTGGGTGTGTATTCCGCAAAATATTATAATATTTTGATGATTATATTCACAGATAATAGAGTAATTGTATATATCTGAGCTGTACAACTGTTGCAAAAAATGCAACAGTTGCTAAAATGTTCACATAAAGAGAATTTGTGGTTGTCGCATATTCCGTGACAACCACTATAAGGTCAGATGTGCAAAATTTGCACATACCAATACGAATAACGTGTAAAAAACGCACGTTGTTAAAATTCCCCAGCAATATGAAGTTGTTCGGAAATACCAATCAACTGCCAGATATGGTAACTTGTAAGGAATTCTTACAAGCTGAAATATGTACAGTCCTCTTGTGTGTCCTTAGGGATTGTATTCATTTTTTTTGTAGTAAAAATGCAGTAATAATTATTGGTTTTTAATAAAAACTCAGAAATATGCCTTTTATTTCGTATCTTTGCATCCTGTAAAATACAAGAAATAGACGACAGATACTACAAAAATGAATGACTTCGCAGCTATAGACTTTGAGACGGCTAACGGGCAGCGCAGCAGTGTGTGCAGCGTCGGCGTAGTTGTAGTGCGGCAGGGTAGGGTGGTGGACTTGTTCTATAGCCTTATCAAACCGGAGCCCAACTATTATGTCTGGTTCTGCCAGCAGGTGCACGGGTTGGGCCACGAGGACACTGACGACGCCGAGGTGTTCCCTTATGTGTGGGAACGCATAGCTCCTAAAATAGAAGGACTTCCTTTGGTGGCGCACAATGCTCCATTCGACGAGGGCTGCCTGAGGGCGGTGATGCAGGTGTATCGGATGGACTGGCCTGACTACAGGTTTTATTGCACTTGTCGTGCGGCACGTCGCACAATGCGTTTCCTGCCAAACCATCAACTACATACGGTTGCAGCGGCTTGTGGTTTCAACCTTGAGCATCATCACCACGCTTTGGCCGATGCCGAGGCGTGTGCTGCTATTGCATTGAAAATTCTGTAAGGGAATTCTAATCTTCTTTGCCGGCGAGGATGACAACTATCTCGCCTTTGACCTCTTTTGATGCGAAGTGAGTGTGTACTTCACGGAGGGTGCCGCGGGCTGTCTCGGCGTGTAGTTTGCTGATTTCACGGCTTACGCTAACCTGTCGTTCTTCACCAATGACTTCGATGAGTTGCTCAAGAAGTTTGACGAGTCGGAACGGGCTTTCGTAGATAATCATCGTGCGGCTTTCTTCTGCAAGCCGCTGTATGGCTGTCTGGCGTCCTTTTTTGTGTGGCAGGAAGCCTTCGAAGACAAAGCGGTCGCAGGGCAGTCCGCTGTCAATCAACGCAGGTACGAAGGCTGTGGCACCGGGCAAACACTCTACTTCTACACCTTCCTTTACGGCTTCGCGAACCAACAGGAAGCCTGGGTCGCTTATGCCAGGTGTGCCGGCATCGGTGACGATGGCGATGCTCATACCGCTCTGCAGTTTGTCGACGAGACCGCCAACCACCTTGTGTTCGTTGAAAATATGGTAGGCCTGCAGCGGTGTCTCGATGCCGTAGTGTTGCATCAGTACACGGCTGGTACGTGTATCTTCGGCCAATATAAGGTCGACCGACTTTAAAACCTCGACGGCACGAAAGGTTATGTCGCCGAGGTTTCCTACTGGTGTCGGTACCAAATATAGTTTTGAATTTTGAATTTTGAATTTTGAATCCATTTCAATATTCATAATTCAACTATCAAAAATGATTATTCTTCCTCGAAGTCGTCGGGGATTTCCATATCGTGGAATACGTTGGTCACGTCGTCGTCCTCTTCAAGGATGTTGATAACCTTGAGTACTTTGCGGATGGATTCCTCGTCGATGGAACGTGTGGTGTTGGGAATGCGCTGCAGTTCGGCGCTTTCGCACTCTATGCCCATATTTTCAAGCATTTTGACCATATTGCCAAAATCCTCGTAGGCTGTGTAGAGGGTCAGGTATTCGTCGTCGACCTCCATCTCTTCAAGACCACCGTCGATAAGCTCCATCTCAAGTTCTTCGATGTTCATCTCGGGTTTGCGGGGAATTACAAAGACGCCCTTGCGGGTGAAAAGGAAGCTGAGACTGCCGTTGGTTTCAAGGGTGCCGCCGAATTTATTCATAATAGACTTGACATTGGCGACGGTGCGGTTGTTGTTGTCTGAAAGAGCCTCGATGAACAGGGCGATGCCGTGGTTGACGTGGCACTCGAATGTCAGTTCCTGCATAGCGGCGGCGTCTTTGTCGTTAGCCTTGTTGATGGCGCGTTGC
>JAEEMK010000010.1 GCA_016283175.1 Bacteroidales bacterium | reverse complement strand
GCAACATCAAGGCCGTCGAGAACGGCCGCATCAAGACCACTCCGACCGGCGTAGTCACAGGCCTCAAACAGCCGCCCTATCCCGAATGGTTCTACCGCCAGATTGTCAACGACCACGGTAAGGTGATTGAAGTGAAATAGCATTATGAGAGTCGCCATTTTATTTGTCGTTTCTTTCATTATAGGCTGTAAAGCATCTCATTGCCAGCAGTTGCAGCCCGAAACCCATAGGGTACTTGAAATCGACTTACGTCAGTTTGCAACTATACAGACGCATCTTAATATCATAACCGCCGTTGAATACCACAACCGCCACTATTGCCTGTTCAACTTCAACCAATTGCGGCCTATTCAGAATAACAAAATGAAGTTGCTGTTCAGCATTGACTGCAAGACTCTTGAATACAGGCTGGAAAACTATCCTGACGAGCTAGAGCTAAGCCTCGGGGTATACGACGACCTTTACGTGCGCCACGACACACTGTTTATCAGCACTTACGGCAGTTGGCATAAGAACGATTACTTCTTCGACACCATCCAGCGTCGATGGATTGAAACAGAAAAACAATCGGCTTTGATTTACGAGGACGATGACTATCAAGTGTTTACCATCAACCACGGAGAATGGGGCAAATTCACCTGGTTCTCCAACAAGCATAATGGCAACCAGTACGTTATGGATGACTGTGGATTCGTACGCCGCATAGACGACACCTTCTTCGTTGTCAGCCGGGCACGCATATCATCAGTTTCAACCTCCCAGCTCGCGCAGTCGCTAACGGCGCCCATCTCATATCGCGAGGCAGCCAATAAATATATGTTCTACAAAGATTCTGCGTTTCTCACAAACGACTCCACCCCTCGCTTTGTCAATCCGATTGAAAGATTCTCACTGACTGACTACAACTATTTTTCCCGCTACGAAGGCGACACGCTCTTCATAGGCTCTTATATCGCCGGCGACACCTTGTTTCTCCTTACAAAACATTTCGGCAACAATGTTTTAATGTATCTCGACGGCAACAAGCCGACGCTCATCGAGAAGCAATTGGATTCTTGCGACATTGTTCTGTACCACAACTCAATACGCGGTTTCCTGCAAACTGACAGGCTGCTGCTGCCTTTTATAAAGGACTATGCGAATATGGGCCTGTTAGACTTCAAGGGCAGGCAATGCAACACCCTCGACATTCGTATAGCCGTCGACACCCTCCGTCGTCTTCAAACCGACCCGTTTATTCAGACAATAAAACACCTGTCAGACAATTGGGGCAGACTGAAAGACAGCGATCTGCGGGAATACGAGGAAAGTCTTGGCGGCTCGTTTATATTTAGCGACCCTCCGTCGGAGGAACCCCGAAACGGCTTTTTCGAGGACCTCGGGCTTCGCAATTGCCACGTTGACTGGTATTTCAAGACCATCGACACCCTTTACACCATTGAAACCGAGTATTGTATCGACAACAATACACATCTGGCAAATGCTATGTTTTTGGATTATATGCCTCCGCTGAACTATCGCGACAGGGCCAACCACAGTTCCGACCGGTATGAATTAAAAAACACTCAAATAACCGCTTTGCTCAAAGAGCGGCTCAACGCACTATGCGGCAAGGCGAAAACAAAAAAAGACCGCCTTTGCTGGCACTACGGACCTCTGACTATCGAGCTCTACCCCCGTGACAACCGAATACTGATATACAAAAAATGAAGTCACTGACTGACAGACATATCGCCCCTGCCCAACTGCACAACATCCTCAGCCTATGCCTGCTGATGGCAGCGCTGCTGCCTCTGCTAACATCCTTCCAGAAGCGCGGTCCGCGCCTCGACGAGATGTACGACACATTCATCATTGTCGATGCAGAGGCAGCCGACTATGATGAATTCGAATTCGAGCAAATTGACCACGAGGAGTTTATCGACATAATCAACCGCGCCCGTCTGGCCTATATAGCTTTCGAGCCAGCGTGGCAGGTCAACCTCTTCGACGACTACGGCATCCGCTACAGCGTCTATATCAGCAAATCCTGCCGCTACCTGCGCATCGACAGCAACTACTTCAAGCTCAAACGTTCAGCATCAAAGAGACTGCAATACCTGTTAGTTATGTCAAGATGAAAACTGAATTTAACAATGACATTGCCGCGGAAAAGAAGAAAAATAAGAGAGCAAATACTAAATGCCTTTACGCATCGTTAGTTTATTGATATGGATACCAAGATACAAAAAGTAGGCCTTTTTGTGCCCTGCTGCATCGACCAATTTGCACCACAGAGCGCTCTCAAAACCATCAAATTACTTGATGGTCTGGGAATAAGTTACCATTATCCTATGCAGCTGACCTGCTGTGGTAAAAAACTATACCATCAAGGCGACAAAAACAGCGCCAAATCGCTGGGTGAAAAACTGATAGAAGAGTTTGACGACTGCACATATGTCGTATGCCTTAGCAGCGGATGCGTGGTATACATTCAAAAGCATTTTGGAAAGCTGTTCCACAACACGACATTCCATAACAGTTACCGTCAGATGATTGACAAGTGCTACGATTTAAGCGATTTTCTTGTCAACGTACTACATTATACGCCTACGGCTACATTCAACCACACGGTGACATATATGGATCATTGCACTACGATGCGCGACTATCGCTGCCTTGCACACCCCGAAACAGCAGGATTGCGCGAAGAACCACGTCATCTGCTGCGCTTGGTGCCGCAGCTTCGCCTTGTTGAAATGACACAGAAGGATGTCTGCTGCGGTTTAGGCGACCTGTTTGCCAACGACTTCACCCCTATTTCCGATAGCTTAACGAAACGCAAAATCGACAACGCACTGGCAGTCGGTGCCGAGATAATCACCAGCAGCGAACCAAGTTGCCTTATGCATCTGCAGTCGTATATCGACAAGGCGGGGATACATCTAAAATGTATGAACATCATAGATCTACTGGTTCCTGACGAGCAATGAGCGAACTTCTGTACAACTCATATGCCGCCTATATACGCCAACGTTTCGGCCAGCGCCTGCAAAAGGTGTCGGTCGACGCTGGATTCAGTTGCCCAAACCGCAACAGCGTCGACCGCAGCATAGGTGGATGTGCGTTTTGCAACAACAGAGCTTTCAACCCATCCTACTGCTCTCCAACAAAAAGCATCACTCAACAGATTGATGAAGGCATAGAGTTCCACTGCCATCGTTATCCCGACACTAAGATTTATCTAGCCTATTTCCAACCCTACTCCAATACTTTTGCTCCACTCGAGACTCTGAAAGTGCGCTACGAAGAAGCTTTAAGCCATCCTGATGTGAAAGGCCTAATCATTGGAACACGTCCCGACTGCATTGATGCACAAAAGTTGGAATACATTGCCCAGTTGGCTGAAAAGCATCTGTTTGTAGCCATCGAGTATGGCATTGAGAGCTGCTACGACTCGACGCTCAACGCCATAGGCCGCGGCCACACATTTGAAGCCACAAGGCACGCCATTGAACTGACACACTGTTTCGACATTCACTGTGGCGCACATCTTGTCATAGGCTTACCCGGCGAGAACAGTGCTATGATTTTGGACGAAGCCGAGGCTATAAGCAACTTGCCAATTGACAGCTTGAAACTGCACCAGTTGCAAATCATCAAAGGCACACGCCTATCTGAGGCAATCAATCTACGCATCGAAGCAACACCCGAAGAGGCACGCGATGCACTGCGACAAATCGGAGTGTGCGACGAGGCAACAACTTGCGAAGGATATTTGAACTTGGTATGCGACTTCCTGGAACGGCTGGACGGCCGCATAATGCTTGAGCGATTTGCCGGTGAAGTTCCGCCACGTTTCCAGGCGCTGCCGCAACTGGCTTGGCGACGTGCCGACGGCCGTCTGATGCGTAACGAAGAGGTGCCTGCATTAGTGAACAGAGAACTCGCAAAACGCAACAGCAGACAGGGAGCAAAAACGCAGTTTTTAACGAAATGAAGAAAAGAATAAACATATGGTTGGTTTCTGCTATGCTGGCAATACTGCTGGTTGCGGCAATGCTGGTTTGTTCCACAGTCGGTGTTGTGCATTTCGACCGCACCTCACTGATGCAGTCGCCCATCTTTTGGAACCTTCGACTGCCGCGCGTAGTACTCAGCGTGCTGGTTGGCGCGGCTTTGTCGATATGCGGTGCCACCTACCAATCGGTGTTCCGCAACCCTCTTACAGATCCCTACGTATTAGGCATCTCGTCGGGAGCCTCACTGGGTGCTGCCATAGCCATAGTGCTTGGACTTGAAGCCTATCTGTGGGGTGTCGGTAGCATCGCATTGCTCACCGCCTTGCTGACAATTCTACTTATTTTCAAGATTGCTGCCACAGGCAACCGTATGCACACAACCACACTGCTGCTGACCGGTGTATGCCTGACGTTCCTTATCACAGCCATAATATCGCTGCTGATGGCTATGCACCAAGACAAAATGGAGAGCATCATTTTTTGGACAATGGGCAGCTTTGCTTCAGCTTCGTGGATGGACGTATGGATTGTGTTGCCCGTGACTTTGGTGGGACTTGCCGTAGTGCTATACCACAGCAAAGACCTCAATTTGCTGCTTACTGGCAGTGAGACAGCACAAAGTCTTGGTGTAGAGGTCGAAAAAGTGCGGCGGCGATTACTGCTGTTCACAACACTTATGGTAGCATTCTCGGTGTCTGCTTGCGGCGTTATCGGTTTTGTAGGACTGGTGGTGCCTCATTGTATAAGACTTGTTTGCGGTGCCGATAATCGACGCATCATCCCCTACTCTATCTTCGTTGGCGGCATATTCTTGTTGCTTTGTGACACCCTTGCACGCACCATCATACCTCCCAACGAACTACCCGTGGGTTCTATTACGTCACTGCTTGGTGCACCAATGTTCATATACCTACTCTATAAATCGAAACGCAAGTTATGATTGATGTTCAGCATATAAACTGCTCCTACGGCAAGAAGGTAATTCTCGGCGATCTGTCGTTCATCATTGCTGACGGAACCTTTACTGCCATATTGGGTGCTAACGGATGCGGCAAGACAACTCTGCTGCGATGCATTGCTGGACTGCTGTCACCACAGCAAGGCACAGTAAACATCGACGGGAAAGCCATTGGAACATTCAATGCCAGACAACGGGCACAAAAAATAGCACTTGTTCAGCAACATCCGCAAACCGACATCGAATTTTCTGCATTCGAGACAGTACTGATGGGACGCAACCCATACCAACGTCACCTCCAAAATGAGTCGCAGGAAGACTGGAACATCGTGGAACAGGCTATGAAGAAAACCAACACTTGGCATTTGCGCCTGTCACTTCCCAGCCAAATGAGCGGTGGCGAATTGCAACGTGTTATGATTGCTCGTGCCCTTGCCCAACAGACACCTTACCTGCTGCTCGACGAACCTACATCAAACCTCGACATAGCACACCAGTTCGAAATAATGGAACTACTGAGCGACATAAACCGCAAAGAAAACAAGACCATCCTCATCGTCGTCCACGACCTCAACCTCGCGCTTCGATACTGTCCCGAAACCTTGCTACTAAACGACCATTCCTTACTTTTTCAAGGTTCTACCTCAGAGGCACTTACTCCCGAAAAAATAAAAACAGCCTTTGGTGTCCACGCAGAAATATGCGACTGCTACCTGCGATTTGACGCGAAAAGTTTATAATGGCACAATATCCAACGGCTTATTACGTTTTTTTAAAAGCAAATAATAGTTTTACAATATGAATATTCTTCTTCTTGGTTCTGGTGGACGCGAACACGCTATTGCTGCAAGCATAGCCAAAAGTGAACTATGCGACAGACTCTTCATAGCCCCTGGCAATGCGGGCACAACAGAGTGCGGCACTAATGTCGACTTGAAAATTGACGACTTTGAGAGCATCGGGAAATTTGTAATCGATAACGACATCAAGATGGTTGTCGTCGGACCCGAGGCTCCTCTTGTGGGTGGCATAGCCGACTTCTTTGCCGACAACGAGATTTTGAAGAACGTGGCTTTGATAGGCCCCTCGGCTCAAGGAGCACAGCTGGAAGGAAGCAAAGACTTCGCCAAAATGTTTATGCAGCGCCACAACATCCCCACCGCAGCATACAAGACTTTCACACGCGACACCTTGAAAGAGGGTCAGAAATTCCTGTCGACACTCAACGCGCCATACGTGCTCAAGGCCGACGGATTGGCTGCCGGCAAAGGTGTGTTGATCCTCGACAACCTGAAAGAAGCCAAACAGGAGCTGAAAGCAATGCTCGAGGATGCCAAATTCGGCGATGCAAGCAGCCGCGTGGTTATCGAACAATATCTCGACGGCATAGAGCTGTCGGTCTTTGTGCTTACCGACGGCAAGCACTACAAGATACTGCCTTCTGCCAAGGACTACAAACGCATAGGCGAGGGCGACACCGGTCTCAACACTGGTGGAATGGGTTCCGTCAGCCCTGTGGTGTTCGCCAACAAAGAATTTATGCAAAAAGTGGAGCGCGACATCGTTATCCCTACCATCAAAGGTCTACAAAAAGAAAATATTCAATACAAAGGTTTCATATTCCTCGGCCTTATGGCTGTAAAGGATGCTGACGGAACGCTCGCCCCCTACGTCATTGAATACAATGTCCGTATGGGAGATCCAGAAACAGAGTCTGTATTCCCGCGCATTAAGAGCGACGTTGTAGAACTGTTCAACGCAGTGTGGGACGGCACACTTAACAACAAAAAACTCGACATTGACGAGCGTTCAGCAGCCTGTGTGATGCTCACAGCCGGAGGATATCCAGAAAGCTACAAGAAAGGCGACACCATCAATGGTCTTGACGAAATCGGCGAGTCGCTGGTGTTCCACGCCGGTACGAAACGCACTGCCAGCGGCAACATAGTTACCAACGGCGGCCGTGTGCTGTGCGTCACAACTCTGTCACATTCGTTGCCAGAAGCGTTGCTGAAGAGTTTACAGGCAGCTGAAAACATCAAATGGAAAGGTCGCTACTACCGTCACGATATCGGCCAGGATTTACTGAAGATTAGCATCTCCTAACGTCATATTTTACTTAGCATCGTGCGTCTGATATACAAGTAGCGTACCCTCGCCGTCAAGGGTGATAGTAAAGCTGTCACCCAAAGCTTCGTTGAGCGAGGCCTCCCACCAAAGGTGCAACTGGCGGCCATTCATTGGGTATCTCAGACCTTCGGTACTGATTTTCAACCCTTCATCTAATGAGAAGAGCGACACCTGCTGCCGGGCGAAGCTGGGCAACGTTACCGTTTCAGAAATCGGCGTGAAGAAACCATAGTCAGTATACATCCTAACAGCCAATGGCTTGCCCGACGCTGTAAGCATCTGCGAATAGCAGGCAAGCAAGCTTATATTGCCCAAGGTGTGGTCTTCTCTCAATCCCGTGGCACCCAGAATGATAAGTCGCTCCACTCCAAGCGACAGGGCATACTTGACAGCCTTGGTCAAATCGTTGGTCTCTTGGTCAGTAAAGCGGCTGATGAATTCTGTCGGGAATGGTGGCTCTATTTGGTTTAGCGAGTCGCCGTCGCCGATAACCACCACCTGTGGCAACTGCGTTGCCCGCGAAAAGAGCCGGCTCTCAACCAGCTTGTTGTATGCGCCGTCACAACAGATAAGCGTTTCTGCCTGTAACAGGCCCTGCAAGGCCTCCTTGCGGCGCGGAAACTGGCCGTTGGCCAGTATAATAGTTTTCTTCATTGCTTGCTGTTTAAATACTGCCTGCGCCACGATATGGCTCCGAGTATGCAGAACACCTCATAGATTACATAAAGCACAGCCGATGCGTAGTTGCCGCCCATCCAGAAAAGGGCAACCATCAGTGGCTCCACTATCATCCAGCAGAACCACTGCTGCCACCACTTCTGCGCCAGCATCCACATTCCTACAATTGTCACCGCCGACGAGATGCCGTCGAGGGCCGGATAGTCGCTCTCGCCCAGCACGTCGAGAAGCCACCAAAGCAAAGCCGACAGCAGCAAGGCTACACTCATAATCCAACGCCAATGGCGATTGGGACAGGAACCAAAAGGACGTTCCCTCTGTTCCTTGCTCTGCACAACGCCGCGCCAAACAAGGATGCCGTATATGGCCATAACGAAATTGTAGATGCAGATACACCCGTTGGCATAGTAGCCCGAGCTGAAATCAATGGCGATATAGAACGCCGACATCAGCAGGCACAGGGGCCAGAACCACCGGCCTGCCCTATATTCGCTGATGATATAGAACAGGCCGATGACGGCACCGACAAAGTCGATGATTGATATCTGTAGCCCTAATATTTCTATCATTTAGAATCTGTAGATAAGGCGTGCCATAAAGTTACGGCCTGGCTGCTGGAGATAGCCCTGCAAATGGTAGTAACCATAACCGTCGTCATAGTCGTCCCACACGCCTGCACTCAACCGGTAGTTCTTGTCAAGTATATTATTGACGAGCAACTGGCATTCAATTTCATTCGAGCCTTTGAGATTCCAGGTATATGAAGCCTTGAAGTTGAGCAGAAAATAGGAGTCGATCTGGTGCGACTCACGGCTTGTATTATCGGCAAACTGTTTGCCCACATACTTACCTATAAGCTGCAGATTCAGATTCTTGACCGGAGTAAAAGTGGCAATAGCTGCACCGATTACGTTGGGCGAAAGGGCAAGGTCGGTAGTCTTGGTGCAGGTCTGCAGCACCGTGTCACCGTCGGCAAAGTCAGTGAAAATATTGTCGATGATCTTGTTTGTGCTGAGCGTCAGGTTGGCATCGAAACGCATCCAATCGGTAGCTTTGACACCACCTACCAACTCAACGCCAAGGCGATAGCTCTTGTCGACATTCTCCATCAGGGCATATCCGCTGCTGCTGAAGTCGCCCGACGGAGTCAATTGGTCTTTGTAGAGCATAGCGTAGCCGTTGATACTGAAGTTCCAAGCCTTCTTCTGAATCTGATAGCCCAATTCTATGTCAAGCATATGCTCAGCCTTGATGGTGTCGTTGTTTCCAATAGCATCCTTGATGTCGGCACGACGCGGCTCACGATTGCTGATACCAGCCACGAAATAGAGTCGTTGATTGTCGTTGATGCGATAGTTGAGACCGAGTTTAGGATTGAAGAACAGGTAGTTCGCCTCAAAATCCATATCAAAGAGGTCGTCGGCAAAGCCATATACCTTGTAGTTTATCATTCTCAGTTGCAAATCGGCATAACCGTTCAGTTTAGAGCTGAAATCATAAGTGCCTTTTACGTATATGGTATTGTCGATTTTGTCTCCATAGTTGCGATACCATTCATAAGGAGTGTCGATGTGCACGGCAGTGTCGCGGAACGAGATGATGTTGCCAAAATGCTCGCCGTCATAGAAAAGAAAGTTCTCACCAAACGACAGCGTTGAACGCTCGCCTGTATGACGAAGCGATAGGTTGGCGGTGTAGGCATTGTTATACATCTCCTTGCGTGTGACAAAGTTGTGCTTGTTACCGTCCTCAAGGGCAGTAAGGCCATAGTTCTTGTATTTCTTGTTCTTCATCTGCTCGTAATATCCGTCACCGTGGGTGAAATCGAGGGCACCGTTGATGCTCCATCCGTCGCCAAACAGGTGAGAGACATACAGCTGGTAGTGCTGCTGCCAATAGTTGTCGGTTTCGTTGGGATAGTAAAGTACATTGCCAAACTGGTCTTTGAATGCACCGGCATCGTTGTAAGTCGGGTCAGCGTCGAGGTCATCAGCCGTGGCTCCGTTCCAAGTAATGCCCGAAGTCTGTTCGCCGATTATAACAAGAGCCTTGACCAGTGTACGTTCGCCATACCAAGCCAGCGAGCCGAACAGCGACTGTTGGTCGGTCTGACCTCCACGCAGGAAGCCGTCGCTTGTCAAGCCCGAGTAAGCAAAATCAAACGAGAGGCCGTTCTTCATTATGCCAGTACCGGCATTGACGCTGTACTGACGTGTATTCCAGCTGCCAAGACCGAAATCTGCTTCGCCGTAGGGGTGGCTGTTTGCATTGAGCGTCTGCATATTGATAGCAGCTCCGAAAGCAGGGCTGCCACCGGTCGAAGCACCGACTCCACGCTGAATCTGAAGGCTCTGAGCCATACCGCCAAGGTTGGGGATATTGTACCAGAACACCTCCTGACTCTCAGCGTCGTTGAGAGTAATGCCATTGATATTCACATTGATGCGACTGGCATCGACACCACGGATAGTCATCTTGGTCGCACCAACAGAACCATTTTCGCCAGAGGCAACCACCGAAGGCTGCGTCTCGAGCATAAACGGCAGAGCAACCTCGCCGCGGGCATCCTGCAGCTCGCTCTTACCGACCGTGGTGGTTGTGAGCGGAGCCTTGTTGCTCACACGCGAGTCTGTTATCACAACCGTCCTCAAGAGCTGAGTCCTTGTCGTGTCGCGCTGCGATTGTGCATTAACAATGTTTGTTGTCATTGCTCCGAGGAGCATCGTTGTGCAGAGCGCCTTGCTCCACACTGCTGCGCATCGCATCCCGCGACGGGCAGCCGTCTTACTGTTGTTTTTTTTCATAAAATTTTCCTCCGCAGGTATTATCCTGTTCAGGTTCAGGGGTATGTTCTCAGCCATCGGCTTGCGCCAAGTTGGGCACCCCCAGGGTTAATTAAATAGAACTTTGACTTTAAATGTTATATCTTTTAATGTTATTCCTATTTATCTCTTGTAGATGATATAGAAGCGGTCAGGGGTCGAATAACGCAGACGCTCAACGCGTTCGCCGTTCTCCTTGCCGCAAGCATCGGTGGTGCGTACAGTTTCATACATAGCGGCACCGTTGACGTTGATTATCTCACTGACATAGAAGTTGTCGCTGATATGTTTTTTCTTGCCTTTGGAGCCCACAGTATAAGTTACAAAATTGCCAAAAGTGAGTGGAGAGTTTTCAACAGTAAACGAAAGACCAAGAGGTTTACCTTTCTTGGGGGTGTCCTTGACGCCACATAGTTCCATCTCTCTTGTGGAAATGCGGAACTCGGAGAAATACTTGGTGCTATGCGGCGGAATCATCACCATAGCGCGTTCTGTCACCTGGCTTGCCTTCATCTCGCTTGTGCTGGTACCTTCGGAGCTTTCAGAGCTTGATTTCTTTTTGTTTTTCTTCTCCT
Source organism: Bacteroidales bacterium (assembly GCA_016283175.1). Taxonomy (GTDB): domain Bacteria; phylum Bacteroidota; class Bacteroidia; order Bacteroidales; family P3; genus Colimorpha. The sequence goes on along the minus strand of JAEEMK010000010.1, from coordinate 19,207 downwards.
GTTTAGAAATGGTGATGGTCGACGACTTGGTGGTGGTCCATCCACGTCCCTGATAATAGTCGTTGGCGCTGCCGTTGACGATGAAGAACGTTTCAGCAAGATTTACGTAAACGATTGAGTCGCTGTTGTTGGTGAACCAGAAACCAGCGTCGCCATTTTCGTCAAAGAAATTGTAGCGGACAATGCAATTGCCGGCATCGTGGCAAAGCTTGCCATCCTTGGTTTCAATCTGCGAGGGATCGACTGGATTTGACTGATATACCTGATAATAGGTAGCTTTCGAGCATCCCACTGCGAGACAGCTGCTTACGATAGCCGTCATAAAAAGAATACGTGCGTGTTTCATCGTTTTAAAGGTTTGAGGGTTAAACTGTATTTTGTTATGATTCATTTACTAATTCAATCGTTGATAGTATTTTGTCCACAGTTCCGGCACTTCGTTCTGCTGAGCCTGCTGATAGTCGGCATAGGTGCAGGGCACGAGCAGATGGCGCTGGTATTGCTCCTTGCGCTCGCCACTGTATGGCACTTCCATCCACCAACGGTCGCTCTTTTTGCTTTTGTAGAACGAAATCTCGAAGTCGCCATCGTTGAGACCGACCATAAAATGCTTATAGTTCTGCTTGTCGCGATGCGGGAAATCAGAGGCTCGGTTATAGAAGCCCTCGATGAAATACCATATCGCGTGTGCAAGCAGATGCGCTGTTTGGCCGCGACGGTCGTAGAGAGGATTGTATTCGTAGAATCCTATTGTCGACAGCTTGTCGCTCATACCTGCAAAGCGAGCCAGCCTGCACAGCTCCTCGCCATAGAAACCGTGCGGCGACCCTTGCGCCTGCCCCGGAGCGTCGCTGAGCCTTACACAGCCGATGTCGACAGACACCATATCGGCCGAGCGCACAAGCGTTTCGGCACGAACCATATCGCCCTGGATAGCTCCCAGACGGTAGGCGTCAAAACCAAGTTCATCCATTAGTTTCACCAAATCGGACCCATTGAAATAGGTCTGGAACCCGATATTGGAAAAATTGAAAAGGAAGTTAGGCTGCTGCGCCACAATGTGGCTGAGCCAGTTGCGGTTGTTGAGCATAGAGGCATCGTTGCCAAGGTCGAGCATAGAGTCAATACTGGCGATGTTCACCACTCGGCCCAGCACCTCGTAGGCCTTGTAGTTGGCAAACGAAAGATCCTGGCTGCCGCCGAGAATAATGACAGTGATGTTTTTCTCAAGCAGCTTGTAAAGCACCTCGGTTACAGCGAAACGAGTGTCCTCGGGTGTGGAGCCGGCAGCTATGTTGCCAAGGTCGACAATCTTCATATTGTCAACAGGCTTAGCCAGCGGGTACAAAAAACGTCTTATTTCGTCCGGGCCATCTTTGCAGCCGGCATTAAACGGCGAGCCGCTGTCGTCGCATATACCTATGAGTGCCAACGATACATCGTCAAGGCTGGGAAACGAGCCTTCGTCGGTGTATATTTGCGTCACCGAGGCGATATTTGAATAAAATTCGCCTTCGCGCAATGTTGTGTCGTCAAGCCTAACAGGCTGAAAATATGTACCTAACTCCATTATACCGCAAAGATTTGATTTTGTAAAAATAGTAAAAAAATATTAATTGCTAAATTTTTTTAACATTCCAGACATTATTTCCAAGCCACCAGCATAGGCATATGGCACAAGCTCCTGTGGAGCGCGTGAAGGAGACGGTGCGTGGCTGCCCGGTTCAGACTCCATCCCCCCCCTACCAGCATAGGCATATGTACAGTATTTGTACAGTATATGTACAGTATATGTACGCTTTAGAAGCGTACAAATACTGTACATATACTGTACAAATACTGTACATATGCCAAGGAAAGTATACAGAAGAACACTTCTTTACCACTAAAAGTAAAGTATGAAACACTACGAAAAGAAAACCATCGCCTGACGATGGTTTTCTTTAATAATCAGCAAATTAAACTGCTTGAAAGAGGTGGAAAATGACAGTTTAGAAAGCAGCCGTCATCAACGGCCCCACATCAGCTTGTTGCGGATTGCGGTGTAGAAGGTCTGTTCTTCAAGACGGACAAGGCTGATCTGATAGTCTGCCTTGCTGATCTCCACAGTGCAGCGACCACTGAGGGTAGTGACGAACGAGTCGGCACCGAGAGTACAAACCATCGAAGGGTCGCTGTTGCTGAGGCGGATGGTGGAATTGTCGGAAACAACGAGAGGGCGCAGCGTGAGCGTATGCGCGGCGATGGGCGTGATGACGAGGCTGCACGAGTCGGGCGCAAGGATGGGGCCGCCACAGGAGAGCGAATAGGCCGTAGAACCTGTGGGGGTGGCAACAATGAGACCATCGGCGGCGTAGGTAGCCACATCGAAGGAGTCGACCTGCACCTGCGTATGGAGCAACGGAGCGTGCTCGACGCGGTGAAGATAGACCTCGTTGAGGGCAAAAAGCATCGCGTTGGGAGTCTGCACCTGCAGCAGAGAGCGTTTTTCAATGGAGAAACGATGATTGATGAGGCTGTCGGCAAGCATATCGATGTCGTCGCGGCCGGCTGTGGTAAGGAAGCCGAGATGGCCGAAATTAAGACCTACCACGGGAATGCCCGACGGCCCTATCTGGTGTACAGCACTGAGCAATGTGCCGTCGCCGCCAATAGAGATAACGACATCGACTGTCGTTTCCGGGCTCCATTGTTCAACTATCGTTATACCACGCTTGACGAGAGCGGATTCAAGAGCCTGTCGTCCTTCGCCGAGTTCGGCGTTGCTGTTTCTGGTGTAGATTGCTATTTTCAAGGGTGATAGTTTTTGAGTTTTTACGTTTAATGTATGTTATTCTTCGTTCAATAAATCAGCATTATGGTGCCTGTCATCTGCTGCTTGCTGCCATCGCTCTGGAGGTAGGTTATTTTGTAAATGTATGAACCTGAAGGCAGCAACCGACCGCCACTGCGGCCATCCCAGGCTTCTCGGGTGTCATTGGTACTGAAAACAAGCAGACCCATACGGTTGTATATGCTGAAAGAGTAGCCGTCGGGATTGATATAAACAGCCTGAGGAGAGACGTTTTTGTTGCTGTTTTCGAGCGGCGTGAAGGCATTGGGCATCCAGATGTCGGTGTGAGGACGATACTGTACCGTGGCACTCTGTGCAGAATCGTTGAGACGATAATGCGAATCGGGACCTTCGAGTGCAACGACTTTAAATAGTTTTTGTCCGTCGCCAGCATCGGTGACATCGGGCATCCACGATGTCGCGGAATTGCCGACCAACTGCCATAATAGCCCGTCAGAGGACGCGTAAACGTTATACGAAGTAGTGCCTTCCCAACCTTCATATGGGTTCCAGCTGAGATTGACTCTTGCACCTTGTTTTTCTATGACTGGCAAAATGGTGCTGGCTTCGTTGCTCCTGAGCGTGTTAGTGCCGCAAACGTCAGTTACAGACAGTGAGTAAGAATATACTGCCTGATCGGGTTTTGCACCGTTGTCATTCCACATTATTTCACCTGTCTGTGTGGGTCGGCATCGACCAACCTCAGCAGACGGAGAACTCTCGGAACGACGATGAATGGAAAATTCGACATTCTGCCACCCTGTGTCGGTGGTTGCCAAAAGTTGCACGTGAGGACCGGGTTCTTCGACCGACACCCGCCGTATGGAAAGACGCTGCGGCAAATCGTTGCCTGAAATTTCTTTTTCAACGAGATTGGACAACGCAATATTTATGCCGTCGGAGGATATTGCCCTGACATAGACTTTGAGTAGCGAACAGTTTGTGCCGACATTGAACGACGCGGAAGGCAACGTTTGCTGTTCAACAATGGCTTTGCGCTGGAAGGGTTCGTTGTTTTCGCTGGCCCACAATTCGTAGCTGCCGACTTCAGATGGCATATTGATGTATGTATTCCAGGTTGCAGTATATGTCCGACTGCAGAGTTCGTTGTCGATGACGACAACAATATTGTTACAGGAATTTGTAAGAACCGAAGACTTGCGGCAGGAGTCGAGCGCGCTGATGCGGAACTGATGGACGTTGCAATTCTGCTCCGGCGGATAGGCATAATTCGTATTGAGCCTTCCAAAGACGGTGTCAACCACAAAGCTTGGAATACCTTCGTAGACAAGATAGCCAAGGATGTCGGTGTCGGGGCTGGGTTCCCACTGGAGGGTGATCTGCCCTGTGGTATGGTCGGTAGAAACGACTCCCCACGATGCCTGCGCTGTGGCTTCGTTGTCGACAACCGCAGCAGCGGCGAACCCACTGTCCTGGCCATTGGTGACTATGTAACGCACCGTGTCGTCGCAAACGCAGCGCCGCTGATAGTCAACAAAGGTATTGGTGACAGAAGAGGAAATAACGGTGTATTGAGTCTCGCCAGGATACTGCCTGCTTACATCCACAGCACCATAGCCGCTGTCCCAGGTAAGTGTAACTGACCTTGGGGCAGTTTGAAGTGCCTGGACGGGGATGGTGTCGGCAATGGCAACAAACGGTATCAGTGCAAGCATTAGCAGCAATGCACAAAATACAACAGGTTTGATATGTGGCGTATTGATTTTCATAGAATGCTGTCAGTTGGCTGCAATGGTGTCGAGATTGAGCTGTGTGTCGCATCCGGCAATGGTCGACGCCCTGTGGGCTATAACTATGAAAGTACGGTCACCGATAAGATGAATGGCGTCAGTGAGGCGCTGCTCAGTAGCAGCATCGAGAGCCGCAGTGGCCTCGTCCATAACAACGACATCTGGATTGCCGGCCAATGCACGGGCAATGTTGACCCTCTGCTTTTCTCCACCGCTGAGCAGGCTTCCGCCATCTCCTATGTTGGTTTGCAAACCATCGGGGTGATTCTGCAAAATCGGTTCCACCTGGGCGACCTTTACTGCCTGTTTTACATCGTTGTCTGTGACCCATTGCCGCCCAAAGCGAATGTTGTCTTCAATGGTGCCGTTGAAAAGCATCGGTTCTTGCGGTATATAGGCTATGTGACCCGCCGATGATGACGGACACCCATTTATGAGTATTTCGCCACGCTGTGGACGCAGCAAACCCACAAGCAGACGGCCAAATGTCGTTTTGCCGCTGCCGCTGTGGCCGGTAACAGCAATGTGGCGATGCATCGGCAGCGAGAGCGACAGGGCGTTGAAAACACTGTTCTCGCCATAGGCGAAAGAAACATTGCGCAATTCGATGGATTCAACAGGAATGGATGACGGCTGTTCGGCACCGGAATCTTCACTACACTGATTGTCAGACGAGCAGGCTTCCGATATTCGTTCCTCTACTCCCCTGCCCTTTTTAAGCTGGGCTATTGCATTGCTAAAATCCTTTATGGGAGTGAGCAACAAGACATAAATCATTATGTATGAAACAAAGAGAGCTGGCGGCATTGTCGATGAGGCCGACCCTACGGTATGGGCGGCTCCGACGATAAGAATTGCAACAACAATGATGTTTCCAACCAAATCGCTGAGCGGCGACGCGGCATAGATACGCCTGTAAATGGCAATACGGCGTTGTGTGAATGTGCTGTTCTGCCGTTGTTGACGGTCGTTGACATAGTCAATTGCCGTAGCAGCCTTGATTTCTTTTAACGAATCGATGGTCTCTTGGGTGGTAGACATCAACTCGCCGTTGAGAGCCTGCAATTTGCGACTTTCCCGTTTTAAACGGCGGCTTGCAGACAGAAGCAGGGTTCCGACAGTCATTACTGCAACAACAATTAACGTAAGTCGCCAGTTGAGATAAAGCAGCATTGCGATGTAAATAAACATCGTTAGAACGGAGGAGACTATCATCTGTATGCTGTCAAGCACATTGGTTTCATATTCTGCTGTATCGTTGCTCATCCGCGAGAGCCACTGACCTTGTGCCTGCGACGACCAGCGAGAGAAATCCTGCCCGAGCACCGAACGATGAAGACCATTGCGTATGTCGCGTAATATGCCGACTTTAATTCGAGCAAAAAAAACTGCCGACAAGTAGGAAAAGATGTTTTTTAGCCCATAGAGGGCAAAAAGCAGCAAAGCATAGAGTAGCAGAGCGCGAGCCGGTCCCTGGGCAATCAGGATATCGTATACGCCGCCTATGAGCCGCATAACAGGGTTGGTATCGGAAGAAACTTTGAGGTTGACGTCTCCAACAGGGATAATCAACTGCAGAAAGTCGGTGACACTGAGAGCAGTTGCCATAGTCAACAATGCAGCCAAAGCTGCTGTCAGCACAAACGCCGACAGCAGCCCTTTCTTGCGTTGCAAAGCTATGGTGGTGATGCTTTTCAATGGTCAGTCCTCCGGATTACCATTCTTCGGCATAGCCAAGGTAGTTGTGCGGAGTGATAGCCCTGAGTCGCTTTTTGATATCTTCAGAGACATCAAGACTATCGATAAACGCCGACATCGTTTCTGCAGTCACCTTGTCATTGGTGCGGGTAAGTTGTTTCAGGGCCTCGTAAGGATTGGGATAATTCACCGAACGCAAAACAGTTTGGACGGCTTCGGCAGTGACGGCCCAGTTTTCTTCAAGATCTTCGTGTAGTTTTGCCTCATTAAGCAGCAATTTGCCAAGACCCTTCATCAGCGACTGCAAAGCAACCAGAGAATGCGCCAAAGGTACACCAAGATTGCGTATCACCGTCGAGTCGGTCAGGTCGCGCTGCATACGCGAGATGGGCAATTTCATAGAAAGATGCGTCAGAAATGCATCGGCAATACCAAAGTTGCCTTCTGCATTTTCAAAATCTATAGGATTGACTTTGTGCGGCATAGCCGAACTACCCACTTCTCCTGCCTTGATACGTTGTCTGAAATAGTTCATCGAGATGTATGTCCATATATCACGACAAAGGTCAATGAGAATGGTATTAAGTCTCCTGATGCCGTCAAGATAGGCGGCCAAATGGTCGTAGTTCTCTATCTGGGTTGTGATTTCCTGACGTTCCAAGCCGAGTCCCTCCTTCATAAAACGTTTGGCAAAAGCGCGCCAATCGTTATGCGGATAAGCCACCTTATGTGCATTGAGGTTACCTGTGGCACCACCAAATTTGCCCGAGAACGGCACAGCATCAAGAGCCTTCATCTGTTCTTTGAGTCGATAAACAAATACCATCAATTCCTTGCCAAGTGCAGTTGGCGATGCCGGCTGACCGTGAGTATGTGCAAGCATCGGTATGTTGCGCCACTCATTGGCAAGAGCCTCTATTTTTTCACATACCTCAACAAAGGCAGGACGAATGACGTTTAGATGAGCCTCACGCAGCATCATTGGGAATGATGTGTTGTTGATATCCTGCGACGTCAAGCCAAAATGCACAAGTTCGCGAGGCAAATCAGAGCAACACTCCTGACGGTCAAGCTGCTCCTTGATAAAGTACTCCACAGCCTTTACGTCGTGGTTGGTTGTCTTTTCAATATCTTTGACACGCTGAGCCGATTCAAGGCTCCATTCACGATATATGTTCCTAAGCGCAGCAGCAGTCTCTGGTGTAATACTGACTACGCCAAGCTCTTTCACAAGAGCAATATAATATTCTATCTCTACACGGACACGATAGCGAATAAGCGCCGATTCAGAGAAATACTCAGCCAAGGGTTCTGTCTTACCACGATAACGTCCGTCAATGGGGGATATTGCTTCTAAATTATTCATATTGTTTGTTTTTACTTATTCTGTACGAGATTCTTGTTTTCAAACTCTGTCTTTTCAAGCAGTTTTATTATTTTCTTGTTGGTCGATGCGTGTCGCAATGCCTGAGCGTACATAACATTATGCATATCTGTTCCGAGAAATTCGACCCATCCATTCTCAATGTATTCGTAAGCTTTTCTGTTCGAAGCTTCACCATAGAAGCCATCAAGTGAAAGAATATTAACCTGAAAATAAACGCCCTGTTCTTTGAATTGCTCAAGGAGTGAGCTATGAGCATCAAAGTATGGATAACGCTCGGGGTGGGCCAGAATTATGTCATAGCCTTCCATCTGCAACTTGAATACCGTGTCCTCGAGGCCCATACGCTTTTGATGGAGCGAGAACTCAATAAGCAGCAAGCCCTTTTCCGAACATTTCTTCGGATTAGCAAATTTGTATGTAAGCAACTGGCCTGACTCCAGATAATCGTTGAAACCATCGCTCACCTGAAATTCGCCTGTGACACTTGTCATCCGTGGCAACTCACGCTCACCCTTATTGGCCTCGACCTCGGCACAGAAGTTCTTGTAACGCTCCTTTATATCTTCTGCCTTGTTGGGAAAACGCGGATAATTGAAGTGAGGTGTCAGACGTATTTCTTCAAAACCACATTCCTTCATAACCTCCATAACCTCCAACGACTCCTCGAGCGACTTGCTGCCATCGTCAACCTGTGGCAAAAGGTGACAGTGCATATCTGTCACAAGAGGTGCAAACGTAGGCAACGATCTTTTTCTTTTCAAAAAATCAAACATAATGTATGTTTTTTCAATTATCTATTCTCTTTATTTTTGCGCCAAGGGCATTCAAACGTTCGTCAATATGCTCGTAACCACGATCTATCTGTTCAATATTGTCAATAACGCTTACGCCTTGTGCAGCCATAGCAGCTATAAGCAATGCCACACCGGCCCTGATATCAGGCGATGTCATATGCATACCCTTCAGCTGATGTTCCCTAGCCAAGCCAATAACTGTAGCCCTGTGAGGGTCACACAATATTATTTGGGCACCCATATCAATCAGTTTGTCCACAAAGAACAAACGGCTTTCGAACATCTTCTGATGAATAAGCACACTGCCACGGGCCTGGATAGCTGTCACAAGAGCAATACTGATAAGGTCGGGAGTAAAACCAGGCCAAGGAGCATCGGCGATTGTAAGTATGGATCCGTCCATAAAACGGTCTATCTCGTAAATGTCTTTAGCTGGAATGTACAGGTCGTCGCCTTTCTGCCATATTTCAACACCAAGACGGCGAAACACTTGCGGAATCAATCCCAAATGTTCAAGAGCCACACTTCCAATGGTGATGTCGCTCTGCGTCATTGCCGCCATACCTATAAAACTGCCAACCTCAATCATATCCGGCAACAGCCTGTGCGTAGTACCGCCTAGCTGGGGCACACCTTCTATGGTGAGCCTATTGCTTCGCACACCCGAGATGCGAGCCCCCATTGCGTTGAGCATTTCGCAGAGCTGGTAGACATAAGGCTCGCAAGCCGCATTCATTATTGTCGTTGTGCCTTTTGCAAGAACAGCTGCCATAATGATGTTGGCTGTACCCGTCACACTGGCCTCGTCAAGCAACATATACTTGCCTTTCAATCCATCGGGGGCACTTAGGCTGTATCCGCCGAATGTCTTGCTGCGACCAGACTCTTCTGCAGAAATGCGAAGCAGAAAATCGTCAACCTTCGTGCCCAACATTTCCAATCCCGTCAAGTGTGTGTCTATGCGGCGACGGCCTATTTTGTCGCCACCCGGTTGCGGAACGATAGCTTTACCAAAACGTGCCAATAGAGGACCGGCAAGCATAATGCTTCCACGAAGACTAGCGGCAAGCTGACAATACTCGGCACTGCCGATAACATCAAGACGGACATCGTCGGCTTGGAAAGCATAGCTTTTACCAACACCTTTCCATTCCTGTTCCTCCACTTTAACACCAAGCAGTTTCAAAAGTGATATCAAATGATTCACATCCCTGATGTCGGGAATGTTTTCTATCACCACTCGCTCCTCGGTAAGCAATACCGCACATAGCACTTGCAAAGCCTCATTTTTTGCGCCTTGAGGCACTATAGTTCCTCTGAGCCTGTATCCTCCTTCAATTTCAAAACTACTCATATTGCAAACTTTTAGGTTTAGTAACTCTTTTTCTTCTTTTTCTTCTTTTTGCCATTGCCATTGTCTACTGGCATACTGCCAGCGGGAACAACAATGGGTTTGTTGCGCAGCAGCGCATCTATACGGGAGTCGCCCGACATTCGCACCATCTGGTCAACAATGATATTGTCGTCCGACAGTTCTCCATTCCAGACAAGGTAGTCGCGCTTTGCCTGCTGTGCCACCAGTGTTACAATTGTATTGTATTCCTCGCCGTCGGGAACATCCTTCAAATGGGTTAACATCGATTCCAGATATTCACCATAATGGCGTGCACCTATATTGGTACTTTTGTAAGCAAGTCTTGTTCCCTTTTTTTCATTGCCGTCGTGCTGTCTGTCTTTCAGATGTTCCAATTCCGACTGTTCAAAAGGCCAAGCACATTCAAGGTTGAAATCGGACAACAACATAAGATGATCCCACAACTTGTGGTACGACACATCGTCGCGCAGCGAAAGCCCGCTGACAAGACCCATCATAGTGATTATGGATCGTGCAGCATTTATCTTGGTGTCTCCGTCAGGAAGCTTGCAGACGTCGTCGATGATTTTTTTCACCGAGCGTCCGTATTCCCTGAACATCATATCGCCTCTGTTTGTATTGTATTCCATTCTTTATCTAAAATATTAAATATAACGTGAGCCCGCCTTCTTTATTGTCCTTCTTTGCCCCTATTTGTCAAAAAGGGCGTTAAACTCGGCAGGGTATGGGGTTTCAAACCTCATTTCCTTGCCGGTGACTGGATGGTAGAAGCAAAGTCTGAAGGCGTGAAGCGCCAATCTACTGATTGGCGAATCGTCGTCGCGGTATCCATAGATAGGATCCTTCAGCAACGGATGGCCCATATCGCGCATATGCACACGTATCTGGTTGCGGCGTCCTGTTTCAAGGGTCAACTGAACCATTGCAAAACGTCCTTTTTTCTTTACTGTTTTATAATGCGTGATTGCCAACTTGCCGCCATTGTCGGTCATTGACGATTCAACACAGTATTCACCATCGGTAAGCCACGACTTCACCGTGCCAAAAGCCGGTATCGGTGCACCCCAGCAGACAGCCACGTAGGCGCGGTCGAAGACTCTCTCTTTCCAGTTATGTTCCAGTTCACGAGCCACATCTTTCGACTTGGCCACCAAAAGAAGTCCCGAAGTATCACGATCCAATCGGTGCACAATATGTGCTCTTTGCCGCGAGCGACGTTTTATAAAGTATTCATTCAGCTCGCTTATCACCGATCTGTCGTTTGGGTGGACACTGTTGCTCAACAGACCCTCCGGCTTGTCTACCACCATCAGATAACGATCCTCATATACAATTGGCATTTTGCCACGCATCAGCTTGTTTCTGTCTTCATCGCCCTCTATGGTCACCTTCATTCCCGGAGCAAGTGGAAAATCATATTGCGTAATATGTCGCGACGCGATATATATACGATGAGCCAATATTTCCTTCTGTTTGGAACGACTACTTTCAGGAAATGTTTTCTCGATAAGTTCCAATAGTTTTATAGGTTCCTTTATCTCTATTTTCAATGTTTTCATTTTGATTTTCCTCCACAAAAATGTTACACGTGAAACATACTCATAATTATCTATTTCTCAAATCTATATATAAATATTTCGCGACTCTAAAATTTTACAATATCAACATATTTTGCTCGGTTGTCAACAAACAGGTTTATTCTTCATCGTATAGGTTCAGTATTTCATAGCTGTTGCCTGAATTTTCGATAAATTTCAACATATCCTGGCTGCTTATCACCAGCGAAGCACGGTTGTCGTTAGGATGAAAGCTGACTTTTTCAACAGTCAGCAACTTGGAGTCAACAAACAGAGTTACCTCTTTGTTGACATCGTTTACAAGTGTAAACAAACTGACCGAACCAGGCTTGACACCAAGATAGCGCATCATACGTTCGGGCGAGGCAAACGACAACTTTCCCTGATGCAGCATCTTTTCTATCTTGTGGATATCCATCTCGAAAGTGCTGGCCATTATCACAAGATAATGACGGTTGCCTTTGTGGTTGCGAAAGAAAAGATTCTTGCACAGCGTCGTGCCTTCACCTCGATAAAACTTGGCGGCAATCTCGATGGTAGGTGCCTCGGGATGCTCGTAGTATTCGTATTCGATACCCAGTCTTTCCAAACAGTCGTAAACTTGCTTCTGCCCTATTCTCTCCATCACAGACGACAATTATTTGATGATGCCAAGCTCGCGGCTCATATCGAGCATACGCACTATCGGGCGTGCTGCCTTCTCAATCATTGCCTCGCTGAGAGTTATCTCCGGCGTTTCATCGCGCAGACATTTGTAAAGTTTCTCAAGCGTGTTCAACTTCATATATGAGCACTCCGTACAACTGCAACTTTCACCGCTGGCAACAGTAATAAACTCTTTGTCAGGATTGTTGCGACGCATCTCGTAAAGTATGCCCGACTCGGTGGCAACGATGAAACGTTTGCTCTCCGATTTACAAATGTAATTGAGCATAGCCTTGGTGGAACCGATAAAGTCGGAAACAGCCAACACAGCCGAGTTACACTCGGGATGCGCTATGACGGGGGCGTCGGGGTTCTCCATTTTCAACTTCAGAATACCCTCTGCCTGCAAAGCATCGTGTACGGTGCAAACACCGTTCCACAGCACCATATTCCTGCCGGTTTGACTGTTGATATAGCCACCAAGGTTCTTGTCGGGAGCAAATATAATCTTCTGATCCTTTGGCAAAGCGTTGATAAGTTTCTCGGCGTTGCCTGAAGTGCAGATGAGGTCGGATTCAGCCTTCACCTCTGCCGAGCAGTTGACATACGAAACAACGATATGTCCTGGATGTTCAGCCTTGAATTTCCGCAAATCCTCGCCGGTGCACGATTCCGCCAACGAACAGCTTGCGTTGACATCGGGCAATAGCACCTTGCGGCCGGGGTTCAATATCTTTGCCGTCTCGGCCATAAAATGCACACCGCAGAATACAATGATGTCGGCATCGGTGCGTTGAGCCTCCTGCGCCAGCGAAAGGCTGTCGCCTACAAAGTCCGAAACCTCTTGAATGTCGTCAATCTGATAATAATGCCCAAGAATAACGGCATTCTTATCCTTTTTTATCCGCAGTATTTCCTGCTTCAATTCATTATTGGTCATATATTAAATCTATTTTGTTGTCTGCTATAATTCAATACGAAGTGCATACACAATTGTCTACAAAGCACCAAGTATTTTCCCATTCTGATCAATATTCCACCATTTAGCATTATCATCTTTAACTTGAGCAATACCATTAACGAAACCATCTGCATACTCCCACTTGCAAGGTATTACGATGCAACCGCTTTTATCTATATATCCCCATTTTCCGTTGACTTCTTTAACTGCGGCCAAACCCTCGTGGAAAGAACGCGCTGTTTCCCACTGGCAGGATATTACCACGTAACCGTATTTATTTATATATCCCCACTTGTCATTTGTGTCTTTAACACCGATGAGACCCTCACGGAAAAAATCTCCATCTTTCCACAGGCAGGGGCTGACGATGCGACCGCTTTTGTCTATGTATCCCCATTTTCCGTGGCCGTCTTTAACTCTGGCAAAACCCTCGCTGAAATAAACTGTAGATTCCCACATACAAGGTATTACCACACGACCGCTCTTGTCTATAAATCCACGTTGGCCACTTCTGTCTTTAACACTTGCTAAACCTTCACGAAAATAATCTGCACCTTCCCATTGGCAGGGTATTACGATGCGACCGCTTTTGTCTATATATCCCCATTTTCCGTGGATATCTTTAACACTGGCGAGACCCTCGCTGAAAGGAGATACATCTATCCAGTGGCAGGGTATTACGATGCAACCGCTTTTATCCTTGAAACCACACTTACCAATTGAATCTTTATATATCTCCAATTTTCCTATTTCCTTATCCAACTGTGCTATACGCTCCTCAATTTCCTTAAGTTGGTCATTGGTCTCTAGATTTGGTGATATAGCTTGACTTCCACCAACCCATTTTGGTACATCACGCAGCAACTTTTCACGCTGCGGCGGGTTGTTCCAAGCAATGGTGTCGGTAAGACTATACTTGAAAAGGAACACACCGTTCATACGGCAGTCATCAATATTAACAAGCACAATTTTCTTGCCCTGCTCTTTGGCGTAGTTTAATTCAAGTAAGGCGTATTCCGATTCCATTGACTCTTTGCTGAGCATAAAAAGAAACACTTTGCAGCCATCGATGCCGCCCACAATGTCGCGCAAGAACATCTCCGACCCGCTTTCTATGCCTTTGAGGTCTATCCAGCAGTCGGTGCCACAGGTGCTGTCAATCTGGTTTTTTACTTCCATAACTTGATTCAGGTTCTTGCGGCTGTAGCTTATAAATACGTCTCTTTTCATCACAAAATCATTTTTTTATGACATTATGCCTACCATATACCCTATAAATGAATTAAATATAAAATACGTTGCATAGCGCATATCATTTGCAAAAATACGACTTTTTCCACAAACGAAGAGAAAAGAAAAATCTTTAAATTTAAAATTCTTTTTTTCTCTTTTCTTTTTTGAGCTGTTGAAATGTTGAAAAACCTGTTTTTTCTACATTTTCTGATGAAAGTTATAATTTATGTCAACATCCTTTATCAACACTTCAATATAGGCATTATCACGATATTGCAATTATATAAACAGATTGTTCAAATCCTAATAAACACACCTTTGTTAACACTCTTTTTTTCGTTGACAGCTCTACTCGAAACTTATCAAAAATCCTTTTTTTGCCAACAAATTTCAACATTTTCATCCTCCTAAATTCTTTCAACATTTTATCCACTCCAATTTCAAACACAAATCAACGTTGATTTGTTTATATCTTTTTCCGCCTGTGTTATGTCTAAGATCAAAATCCTTTTCCATAAAAAACGTTTTCGAACACACTTTATTTCTGATGTTGAAAAATAATAAAATACCCCCTCTCCCACTTGTTTTATTTTCAAAAATTATAATGATTTAAATGTTAAAATTTTTATAATATCACTAAAATTAATTTAACATTTATAACAAATTGATTATCAGAACTAATTTTTATACCAATCTTTAAACAACACCTATTCAGCCCTATATAAACAACTTATAAAATACTGACTAAAAACCTATTAAATTCTACTTTCGTAGTATTTGGTAAAACTTTGATTAGACTTTAGGTAAACTTTGGTAAGAATATGGTACCTGGAAAACAGGGTGTTGCGAGGGGGTAAATTTGGATAAAAAATAGGGAAAAATGTTAAAATTTAACTTAATATTTCTTAAATTATCAGTTTTCAAAGTGAAGATAGAAGTGCTATTCTTCTAGTGTGGGATTGTTTGTTTTGTAAAGAGTTTTTTACTATGTATCGAATTGTTTTTTAGAATAATAATCAGTTTTGGTGATAAGTTTTCGATGTTTGAGGGCTTGCAAACGGGAATTTTTGTGTATATTTGCAAACAATATATTCAGGATTATGAAAGAAATAATACCCATAGCATCCGACCACGCCGGATATGAACTGAAAGAGGAAGTCAAGAAATATCTTGCTTCAAAAAATATTGACACTAAAGATTTTGGCACGTTTTCATCGGACAGCGTCGACTATCCTGATTTTGCCCATCAGGTGGGTTCGGCCGTCAATCGCGGCGACTATCCGCGTGGCATCGTTATCTGCGGTTCCGGCAACGGTGTGCAGATGACTGTCAACAAGTATCCCAACGTGCGCTGCGCTTTGTGCTGGAACGAAGAGATTGCCCAGCTGGCGCGTCAGCACAACGATGCCAACATCATCTCGCTGCCGGCACGTTTTATTCCCACCGACTTGGCGCTGAAACTGGTCGACATCTTCCTGTCAACGCCGTTTGAAGGTGGACGCCATCAGCGGAGAGTTGAAAAAATCAACAAGTTATTGCAATAGGCAATGAACAACGACTACCATAGAAGTTTCTTGGAGGCATCGGAAAAGGTGATTGGTGCCAACTCGGCACCGGCCTCTTTTCAGCTGCACAAGGACACTCTGCCGTCGTTTGTCGAGGACAAATGCAGCGTCGAAAGGTTTAAAATGGCCTTGCAGCGCAGCATAGAGAACCTGGATGAGGAGCTTGGTCGTTTCGAAAAGCAGTTTTCCAACCGCCACAACGCCATCTTCTGGGCAGCCGACTACAACGATGTTTTCAGCAGTTTGAAAAAGTTGTTCAAGACCCATAAGGTCAAGTCTGTGCGGCTGCCGAACGTCAATTCTTCAACCATTTTCCGCGAGCTTGGAATCAAGTATTTTCTGCGCGACGAGCATATTGATCTGGCAGAAGATGGCGAAATGCAGTTTTTTGTGGCCGATATGATGTTCTCCGACACTGGTTCGTTGTTGATTCTCAACCAGTCGAACAGCGGGTTCGACCGTCTGTCGAACAGCAAGATCAATGTGTTTTTCACCACGATTGACCGCATTGTCGGCAACAGCGACTGGGCGGAATTCTACCAGCAACTATGCTCGTACCGCAACGGGTGCGGCAATCAGGATATGGTGCTTTTCAAGGGGTCGGGTAATTGCAACAACTATCTGTTCCTCATCGACAACCAACGCACCAACGTATTGCAGCACAAAAGTTTGCGACAGTCGTTGATATGCTTGCAATGTGGTCGTTGCAACGATGTCTGCCCGGTATTTCAAACCATTGGCGAGGAACCTTACAACAACGTTTTTGCCGGTCCTGTGGCCAATATAACGCTGCCTTATCTTGAGACGTTTGAGAGCTACAAGCACGTGGCCTATGCCTGCACGTTGTGCGGATGCTGCGAGGAGGTGTGCCCTATCTCGCTGCCGATACGCGATATGATTGTTGATTCACGCCAGACGCTGATAGCCTGCGACCAACTTGAGAAAGGCGACAAGCGTCGTTTGGCGGCCCTGCGCAAGTTCACGTCGAGCCGTGCGAAAATGAACGTTTCGTCGTTCTTTAAGCGTCATATGCTTTTAAAATTTGTTTCGGCAGAATACCGCAAAACGCATCGCGTTGTTCCTTTTGCCTCGGAATCGTTCAACAAATCGTACAAAAAAATCATCGAAAATGATCAACGCAAGGGAGTTTGATAACTGTGAGGTTCAGTCGTTTGTCAACGAAATAAAGAGCGAATGCCTTAATCTTTCGGAACAGGACAGGAAAGAGGCTCTTATGACGTTGTTCGGCTGTATCGACAACACCACCCTTAACGGGTCGGACACTCCGTTTTCGGTGGCTGAATTCTGCAAGTTGACTAAAGGCACGGTTGTTCCGTCTACGGCCGGTCCTTTGCAGGTTGCGTCGGTTTGTGTTTACCCTTGTTTTGTGGGTTTGGCCAAAAAGGTGCTTGACAATTCGGGCATACGTGTTGCAGCTGTTGCCGGAGGTTTCCCTGCAGGCCAGATACCGCAAAGGCTCAAGGTGGAAGAGACACAATATGTGGTTGGCGAGGGTGCCGACGAAGTGGATATGGTCATAAACCGCGGATTGTTTCTGTCGGGCGATGAAGATGCTGTGTTCGATGAGATAGCAGCTGTCAAGGCTGCTTGTGGAGCTTCTGTCAAGCTCAAAGTCATTATCGAATGCGGCGAACTGCAGACGCTGGAGAACATATATAGAGCTTCGATGCTGGCCCTTGAGGCTGGAGCCGATTTCATAAAAACATCGACAGGCAAGATAGCTGTTGGAGCCACTCCGGAATCGGCCTTTGCGATGCTGTCAGCCTTGCGCGATTTTAGAAAAAAAACATCAAAAGAGGTCGGTTTCAAGGCCGCAGGTGGTGTATCCACACCGGACGATGCAACGCTGTACTTGATGATCTTTAAAAAAATGTTGAATATTCAAAATGTTAGAAATCATATATTTAGAATTGGAACTAGTCGGTTGACTTTTCAATTGTCAAATATTTTAACAGTTTGAAGTTCCGATTATCCGATTTTTTTTTGTTATTTTGCACTTTTGTTTTAATATATATTAACAGGTAATTTTCTAGATGAAGCCACTGCAACAAAAACTCTCGAGATACACTGCTCCCCAGGAAGCTATGTCCAAAGGGGTTTATCCTTATTTCAGAGAGATTTCGAGCGATCAGGACACAGAGGTCATTATGAATGGCCGCAAGGTGCTGATGCTTGGTTCCAACAGCTATTTGGGTCTCACCAATCATCCTAAAATCAAGGAGGCCGCCAAGGCTGCCATAGACAAATATGGTACTGGCTGTGCCGGATCTCCCTTTCTTAACGGTACGTTAGACATTCACAAGAAGTTGGAAGGTATCCTTGCCGATTTTCTTGGTAAGGATGGCGTAATGCTTTTTTCGGCTGGTTTTCAAGCAAATTCCGGTGTTATTCCTTGTGTTACCGGACGTGGCGACTATGTTATTTTCGACGAAATGGACCACGCCTCGATAATCGAGGGCAAGCGCCTGACGTTCGGCAACACACTCAAGTTCCGTCACAACAATATGGAAGATTTGGAGCGTGTGCTGCAGCGTTGTCCCATAGACGCGGCAAAATTGGTTGTCACTGACGGTGTATTCAGTATGGAAGGCGATGTGGCGAAGTTGCCAGAAATGCAGCAACTTTGTGAGAAATATCAGGCCACATTGATGGTCGACGAGGCTCACGGTCTCGGCGTTTTCGGTCGTGAAGGCCGTGGTGTTACCGACCACTTCAATCTGCTTGACAAGACAGAGATGATTATGGGTACTTTCTCGAAATCGCTCGCTTCAATCGGCGGTTTTATTGCTGCCGACAAGGATACTATCAACTGGATGCGTCATAACGTGCGTCCTTACATCTTCACCGCCAGCATTCCGCCGTCGGCAACGGCGTCGGTAATTGCTGCCATAGAGGTTATGCGTAGTGAGCCTGAACGTCAGGAAAACCTGTGGAAAGTTGCCAATTATGCATTGAAATCGTTCCGCGAAGCCGGTTTTGAGATTGGAAACACGGAGACACCTATCATACCGCTGTATGTGCGCGATAACGACAAGACGTTTATGGTTACGCGAATGCTGCTTGACGAGGGCGTCTTTGTAAATCCGGTCATATCGCCCGCCGTGCCGCCCGAGGATACGCTTATACGTCTTGCCTGGATGGCTACGCATACTATCGAGCAGGTAGATTTTGCGGTTGAAAAGACTGTTAAATGCTTTAAAAAATTGGGATTATTATAATTTCATCACTCGGCCTATGTCCTTAAGGACTTAAGGGTCCTTGAGGAAGGCCCTTAAAGTCCTTTCGCTTTTTTATGGAGAACATTGTTATTAGTGAAGTCAATGGTCGTCGCGACCTTAACAGATTCATTGAATTTCCAAACAAACTC
>JAEEMK010000065.1 GCA_016283175.1 Bacteroidales bacterium | reverse complement strand
GTTGATTTCGCTTTTGGTCCGATGAACTATATCCTGCTGGTTGCAGGCCTTGTGCTTCTGGGTCTTGGTTATGTCCTGCTCAGCGGCGGCGGCAGCGACGACCCCAATGTCTTCAATGAGGCTATGTTCAACACACGCCGTATGGTTGTGGCACCGCTTATGATTGTCATTGGCTTGGTTGTGGAGATTTGTGCCATAATGTTCCGTCCGAAAAAGAAAATTGAAGAATAACCTCAACATTGACTAACCGACGGTTTGTATGTTGCCGTCAGGGATGGTTGGTATTATTAATACGAAAGATTATGGATTGGTTTCAAGCACTTATACTTGGTGTTGTCCAAGGTTTGACAGAATATCTTCCTGTGAGCAGCAGCGGCCATTTGACAATTGGCTCGGCTCTGTTTGGCGTTGACGGCGAGGCTAACCTGACGTTCAATATCGCTGTCCACGTGGCCACGGTGCTTAGCACTTGCTGCATTCTGTGGAAGGAGATTGTGTGGATTTTCAAGGATCTTTTTGCATTCAAATGGAATGAAGGCACGAAATATGCTCTCAACATCATTGTCTCGATGATACCCATTGGCATCGTCGGCGTTCTGCTGAAAGACAAGGTTGAGGCTATATTCAACCCCGAAACGTCGCAGAATCTTTTCGGCAACTCGCTGTTCATCGTCGGCTGTTGTCTGATGCTGACGGCATTGCTGCTGACTTTTTCCTATTTCGCCAAGCCGCGTCAGAAAGAGCATATTTCGCCGTGGAACGCTTTTGTTATCGGTATTGCACAGGCTTGTGCAGTACTGCCTGGTCTTTCGCGTTCGGGAAGCACCATTGCCACAGGTTTGCTGCTGGGCAACAAGAAGGAAAAACTGGCTCAGTTCTCGTTCTTGATGGTCATTCCTCCTATTTTGGGCGAAGCACTGCTTGATGTCAAGGATTTGCTGGGTGGCGAGGCTGTTGTTGAAAGCGCTTCGACAACCATTGGCACATTCCCGCTCATTGTCGGTTTCCTGGCTGCTTTTGTTGTCGGTTGCCTGGCTTGCAAATGGATGATTGACATCGTCAAGAAAGGCAAGCTGATATGGTTTGCCGTCTACTGTGCAGTGGTCAGTTTGCTGGTCATCGTTCTGCCTTATATTTTCTGACGAATGTCCGAAAAAGTCGGAGTTGTCATAGCGGTCGACAAACCGCGCCAGTGGACATCGTTCCAGGTGGTCAACAAGTTGAAATGGCATATCAAGCGTACCTTTGGATTGGGTAAGTTCAAGATAGGCCACGCTGGTACGCTTGACCCTTTGGCAAGCGGTTTGTTGCTTGTATGTGTCGGAGGAGCCACAAAAAGCATTGAAGACCTTCAGGCCGGTGTGAAGGAATATAGTGGCACAATGGTGCTTGGAGCCACAACGCCTTGTTTCGACCTTGAACAGGCGGTGGATTGCATATATCCTTCGGACCATATCACAGCTGATCTTGTGGAGACAGTGCGTCGGCAGTTCGTCGGCGAGATTGAACAGGTACCGCCTATTTATTCGGCTGTTAAGGTCGACGGCCGCAGGGCTTATATGTCGGCACGCGACGGAGAGATTGTCAATATCACTCCCAAACGGGTGACGATATACGGATTTGAAGTGTCGGATTTTCGAAGAGGAAACAAAGAGGCTCCTGCAGAATATACTGTTTCTGCCGAACAGGCTCATCAGCGCGAGCTGTACCGCAATCCGCAAGGTGAGGTTCCTGACTGGCTGCCGCAGATGGATTTCCGCATAACTTGTAGCAAAGGCACATATATACGCAGTATTGCCCGCGACTTTGGTATAGCTCTTGGCAGCGGAGCTTTCCTCAGCGACTTGCGACGAGAGCGTATTGGCGACTATACACTTGCCGACGCAGTTGCACTTGACGATATTGAGAGTACAATCACTGCTGAAAATCTGTCTTACCAGTGCCTCGCTGGATTGAAAAAAGATTAAATTATTTAAGTTAAATTGCTGTTTTGGGTATCGTTTACCCGAGTGTTGATTGCCAGTTTTTTAACATTTGATTTTTAAATAAAATGTTAAAAAACTTGACTTTTGGTTTGTTTTTTTGTATCTTTGCAAAAATCAGTATGATTTAGGCTGTTGTAACGTTAAGAAAACAAATTATAACAAGATGATAAATACCTTATATTCCACGATGAAACTTTCTCAGTTCAAGTTCAATCTTCCGAAGGACTTGATTGCAGAAAAACCCTCAAGACAACGCGACGAAGCACGTATGATGGTCATTGACCGCAAGACGCAAACCATTGAGCATAAGCTTTTCAAGGATCTTATCAACTATGTCGATACCGACGACGTGGTTGTGGTTAACAACACAAAGGTTTTCCCCGCTTTGCTGAAAGGCGAGAAGGAGAAGACTGGTGCACAAATCAATGTTTTCCTGCTCAGGGAACTGAATCCGGAGACTCGTCTTTGGGACGTCGTGGTAGACCCTGCAAGAAAAATTCGTATCGGTAACAAGCTCTATTTTGGTGACAGCGATGCACTTGTGGCAGAGGTTATTGACAATACCACGTCGCGTGGACGCACCATCCGTTTCTTATATGACGGATCGCACGAGGAGTTTATTCGTTTGATAAAGAGTATGGGTCAGACTCCGCTGCCGGATGAAATCAGAGCTATGCGCGACATCAATTCGGAGGACAAGGAACGCTATCAGACCATCTATGCAAAGGTGGAAGGTGCTGTAGCAGCTCCGACAGCGGGCTTGCATATCAGTCGTGAATTGATGAAACGCTTCGAGATAAAGGATGTGAAATGGGCAGAATTGACGCTGCACGCCGGCATTGGCAACTTCAAAGCCATCGAAGTCGAGGATTTGAGCAAGCACCGTATGGATTCCGAAGAAATGCATATTGACGAGAACTGCTGCAACCTTATCAACGAAGCAAAGCGTACGGGTCACAAGGTGTGCTGTGTCGGCACTACGACGATGAAGGCCATTGAGACCGCTGTGACCATCCCTGGCAAGGTGAGCCCTTATGACGGATGGAGCAACAAGTTCATATTCCCGCCATACGATTTTACGATTGCCGATATGATGGTTACCAACTTCCATCCGTCTATGTCGTCGATGTTCATTATGGTTTCGGCCTTTGCAGGCCCGGAATTCCTTATGCAGTGCTATCAAACCGCCATCAAGGAGAAATACAAATTCAACACCTACGGCGACGCAATGCTGATTTTATAATCGACAGCGATGACTCCACTGGCAGAACAGCTCCGCCCCACTACGCTGGATAACTATATTGGTCAGCAACATCTTGTTGGTCAAGGTGCTGTGTTGCGTACGCTGATAGAAAGCGGCAAGATACCATCGATGATTTTCTGGGGACCTCCAGGAATTGGAAAGACCACGCTGGCTATGATTATCAGCAATACTCTGCAACGCCCGTTCCACACGTTGAGTGCCATAAGCAGCGGCGTGAAAGAGGTTCGTGAGGTCATTGAACAGGCAAAAAAAGAGGAGGGTGCCATACTTTTTATCGATGAGATTCACCGTTTTAACAAGTCGCAACAAGACTCGTTGCTCGGTGCGGTTGAGCGTGGTACCATCACATTGATAGGCGCTACAACCGAGAATCCCTCGTTTGAAGTAATCTCAGCCTTGCTTTCACGCTGCCAGGTTTATATTCTGAAAGAGTTCGGACGCGCAGAATTGGAGCAACTTATTGCAAGTGCAGTGTCTCATTATGCGGCTCAAGGGCGTAAGGTGGAGGTGAAAGAGAATGAAGCGCTGCTTCGCATCAGTGGCGGCGATGCACGAAAACTGCTGAACGCTTTGGAATTGGTGGTGAATCGCGATAATAACAATGATGTTGTTATCGATAATGAGAAGGTCACCAATGTTATTCAGCAGAATATGGCTTTCTATGACCGCCAGGGTGAGATGCACTACGATATAATAAGTGCGTTTATCAAGTCGATGCGTGGCAGCGATCCCAACGGTGCTGTTTATTGGCTTGCGCGAATGATTGAAGGTGGCGAAGACCCTGTTTTCATTGCACGTCGTATGCTTATTTTCGCCAGCGAGGATATCAGCAATGCAAACCCCAATGCTTTGCTGCTGGCCAATGCCTGCTTTGATGCGGTGACCAAGATAGGATATCCTGAATGCAGAATAACGCTGTCGCAATGTGCCATATATCTGGCAAATTCGCAGAAAAGCAACAGTACCTATATGGCTTTGGCCAACGCCCAACAGGCGATACGCCGCACTGGAGACTTGGCTGTTCCGTTGCATTTGCGCAATGCACCGACCAAGTTGATGAAGGAGTTGGGATACAGCGACGGCTATAAGTACGCCCACGACTATACTGGTAATTTTGTCGACCAGGAGTTCCTTCCCGATGCGTTGCGCGGTACAAAGTTTTATGAGCCAGGCGACAATGCCCGTGAAAATGAGACTCGCAAACTGATGCAATGGCGATGGAAAGGGAAATACGGTTATTAATCAAATGATTACCGACAAGAAAACATACAGAGACTATGTGAATCAAGACCTCAAGGCTTATGAGGTTGAGAAACTGACACTGTACAAATGGTGCTGGATGGATTGCCTAAGGTTCCAATTGAGACTGAGGCGGATAGAGTACCTTTACAACACTATGGGGCGCAATCCCCTGCGTCGGATGCGATGGTTTTTGCTTGAGACAATAAACCATCGGCTCGCCACGCGACTTGGTTTTTCAATTCCAAAAAACGTTTTCGGCCCAGGTATGTGTATAGTTCACTACGGAACGATTGTGGTGAATCCTGCCGCACATATCGGTAGCAATTGCCGCATTCATCCGTCGACAAGCATAGGTGACTACAATGGCGTTCCGACACTTGGCGACAATGTCTATGTAGGGCCTGGAGCTAAACTATTCGGAAACATAACAATCGGCGACAATGTGGCAATAGGTGCCAATTCTGTGGTGAACAACTCATTTGGAAGCAACATCACCATCGCGGGTGTTCCCGCTCGGGTGATAAACAGTATTGGTGCCATTGAACAGGGCGTTTTCCCAAAAACCATTCATTCCTAAATCGTTGAAGATATGGCTGACGCACTTTTGACCGTTGAAAATCTAACTAAATCGTTTGGCGACAAATTGCTTTTCGAAGACATCAGTTTCGGCATTAATGCCGGACAGAAGACAGCCCTCATCGCCCGCAACGGATACGGCAAAAGTACTCTTTTGAACATCTTGACAGGCAAAGAGTTGCCTGATAGTGGCAAGGTGACATTCAGAGGTAATGTCAAAATGGCATATCTGCCACAAAATCCAGACTTCCACGCTCATCAGACAGTTAGGAGTTTTGTTGAAGCTGCCCAAAAGCCTGAAACTTTGGAATCGTGGGATTTTGAACAAAAAGTCGAAGAGGTGTTGTCGAGTCTGGAAGTCGACAAACTATTGGATCGTCCTATGGATACTCTTAGCGGCGGAGAACAGAAAAAAGTCGCCTTGAGTCGCATTCTAATCGATGATACGAATTTGCTGCTTCTTGATGAACCTACCAACCATCTCGACATCAGTATGATAGAATGGTTGGAGGATTTTTTGAGCAAACAGCGTCTGGCTATTTTGATGGTGACACACGATCGCTATTTCCTCGACAATGTGTGTCAGGACATTATTGAGCTTGATAACAGCAGGATATACAATTATCGTGGAACATACGACTATTATCTTGAAAAAAAGGCTGAACGCGAATATAACGAGCGTGCTGAAGTTGAGAAGGCAAAAAGTCTATACCGTACGGAGTTGGAATGGATGCGTCGTATGCCGCAGGCTCGTGGCACAAAGGCAAGAGCACGCATTGATGCTTTCTACGAATTGGAAGAAAAGGCCCATACCCGGTTTGAGGAACAACGTGCTGAACTGACCGTTAAAACAGAACGCCTAGGTGGCAAGATTCTTGAATTGTACAATGTCTGTAAGTCGTTCGAGGGTAAAAAGATTTTGGATGACTTTTCATACACATTCAAAAGAGGTGAGAAAATAGGCGTTGTTGGTCCAAACGGCATTGGCAAAAGTACTTTTCTTAATATCTTAACGGAGCAGATGCGACCCGATAGCGGCCATATAGTGGTCGGTCAAACAATCAAGTTCGGCTTATACTCGCAAAATGGTATGAAAGCCAAAGACGATTTCCGTGTAATCGATATTATACGCGAGGTGGCCGATGTAATTGAACTGGAGAGTGGGAAGGATATGTCTGCGCACCAGTTTTTGTCGTACTTTGGGTTTGACGATGCTACACAATACAACTACTTTGGCAATCTTAGCGGTGGAGAAAAACGTCGACTCTACTTGTTGACGGTATTGATGGCAAATCCCAATTTCCTAATTCTAGACGAGCCTACCAACGACCTTGATGTTTATACCATAGGTATTTTGGAACGTTTCTTGAAGAGTTATAAGGGTTGTCTTGTTATTGTCAGCCACGACCGTAGCTTTATGGACAACCTTGTCGACCATATCTTTGTATTTGAAGGTAATGGTAAAATCCGCGACTATCATAGCAACTATACTGAATACAGAGCCTCCAAGCAGTTGAAGGAACGTGCAGCACAGAAACAGCGCAAAGAGGAGATGCCTCGCTATGAACGTCCGAAGAGCGATAAACCCAAAGCCACTTACAAACAGAAAGTAGAATACGAGCAGTTGACATCAGAAATAGAAATACTTACGAAAGAAAAATGCGAGATTGAAGAAATCCTTTCGTCGGGTAGAGAAGTTGATGCGGAAAAGATTACTGCTGCATCGTTGAGAATTGGAGAACTTATGAACCTTCTTGACGAGAAGGAAATGCGCTGGCTTGAATTGGATGAGTTAATAAACAATTAGATACTATGGCCAAGTTGACACCAGGTGCGTTGAGTGAAATTATAAAGAATACTGCACCTAACATTTATAACAGCATTATTATTGACACTGCTGTGCCTGAAAAGGAGTACAACTATTGTTATATTGAAGCCTATTCACAAAAGGTGGAATACAAAACGGAATATCGTTCGGCTGCTATTGACAAGGGGTTGGAAGAAAAAATGTTGAGTCTTATTAATAATGCGTCTAATCAGTATGTAGAGATTGATGATGAGTTTATAGAAAGGTTCAAGAATGCCCCTAAATATTCAACGGAAGGATTTTTCAATAGTACAAAGCGTAAAATGGGTGAGCTGATAAATGGTGGACGCATTATTGATCACCATTATATTCATCTTGCCGAAGAAAACGACCATTTGTCAAAAAATCAGAGCTATTACGCAATAAAGGCTGAGTGTAAGGTTGTTGACTGTTGGGAATGTAAAGGCGTTGGCTCAATCGAGCGCCCAGATAGTCAGGGTGTCCAGACGAGTGTTGTCTGTCCGGAATGCAAAGGACTGGGGCGTGTAGGTACTCTTGCTTTTTTTGTGCCTAAGGTGACGGAAAAAAGAGCCAGTTTGACAATATGCCTTGATGGTGATATAGACGGTTTTCCTACGTCATCAATAAAATCACACATCGATGATAAACCTGTGCTGAAAAGAATGCTGAAGCATATAAACGGCGTTGATGTTGAGGATTATGATACTGAGCTTCTACCGTATTTGGACATTTTACACGATAAAATCGGTGAAGGCAATGCCTTGGAGGATATTTATTATCACATTGTTCCGTGCTATACTTTTTCCTATCGTAATATCCTCACTGGCGAACTTCTCAAAGGGGTCTTGCTTAATCCATCTGAATCGCCCGATATTATACTTTACGAGAGTGAAAAGTCGAAGGTGCTTAATCGGATGAAAGACAGTGCCAAATTGGTGGGTCGTTTTCTAGGTAGTATTGGCAAGGGCAGTTCGAAACGTAACAAGGATGATTTAAAACGGACAATACGTCTGCTAATTGCCACAGTTGTTGCCGACGGCATCGTCAGTGAGGAAGAAAAACAGTCACTAACGTTGGCAATCCGTAATATAGACGAACTGACAGGCAAAGAACAGGAGTCTCTGTCATTACTGCTAAATGCCGACAATGCGGGCTTTTTAGAGGAGGAGGACTTCCTTTTTGATGATGCAGACGTTGCTGACGAGACGTTGATGCGTATGCAGGAAATTGCTGATTGCGATGGACTGGTTCACGAGACAGAAAGGGACATTATCGAAAGGTTAAAACTTCAGCAAAATGGCTAATATCAAGAAGACCAACGCAGCAAGAATCCTCGATCAGCTTAAAATAAGCTATGACCTTATAGAATACCAGGTTGATGAGAACGATCTCGGTGCCGCACATATTGCAGAACAGTTGGGACAACCCATCGAACGTCTATTCAAAACCTTGGTCTTGCGTGGTGACCGTAATGGATTGTTTGTATGTGTGATTCCTGGAGCTGAAGAAGTAGACCTCAAGAAAGCCGCTAAAGTTACAGGCAATAAAAAATGTGACCTTATCCCGATGAAAGAACTATTACCTACAACAGGTTATATTCGTGGCGGATGCTCACCTGTAGGTATGAAAAAAGCTTTGCCTACATACTTTCATACCAGTATAAACGAATATGAATATGTTTATTGCAGTGCCGGACAGCGTGGGTTGCAATTTCATATCTCTCCTGCTGACTTGATATATGCAGCAAAAGGCACGGTATGCGATTTAACAATTGCTTAAATGGTGTAATTCAGCAATGATTAAGGGCTGATAGAGCATAATAATCAGCCCTGAGGTATGGCTGGAATGCCTTATGCCTCAGGGTCGTGACCTTTACTCATATATGTGTAGCCTTTCATAAGGCCTGTGTTGGCATTGCCTATGAAACTCAAAACAACCTTTCCTTCATCGGTGTTTCCGTATTGCTCTTTGATGAGTTCCACGGCGTGTGATACAATCAGACCTTTTTGATAAATAATGCGATAAATGTCTTGAATGTTGTCAATTTGTTTAGGAGAGAAACCGCGGCGCTGAAGTCCTAATGCATTGACCCCGGCGAAAGAAATAGGATAACGCGCAGCTTTGACAAAAGGAGGAATGTCTTTGTTGACTAGCGAGCCTCCCATAGTAATGACGTGTGAACCGATGTGTACAAACTGCAGGATAGCAGTCTTGCCGCCAAGCACAACCCAGTCGCCGACAATGATATGGCCGGCCAGTGTCGTATTGTTGGCAAATACACAGTTGCTACCGACTACACAGTCGTGGGCAATATGGACATATGCCATAATCAAGTTGTTGTCACCAATAACAGTTTTGCCTGATGCAGAGGTGCCGCGATTGATGGTGCAGCATTCGCGGATGACATTGTTGTCGCCAATCTCGCAAGTCGTATATTCTCCGTTGAATTTCAAGTCCTGAGGTATTGCCGATATCACCGAGCCGGGGAATATCTTGCAGTTCTTGCCGATACGTGCACCAGGAAATATGGTTACGTTAGGACCAATCCAAGTGTTGTCGTCTATGACGACATCTTCATATATGGTAGTGAAATTTGAAATCTTTACGTTGTTTCCGATTTTCGCTTCGGGATGCAAGTCGTATAAGATCATAATGGTAGGGGATTTATTTATTAATTGAGTATTGTTTTTCTGATTATTTGTGCCAGTTCCACATTTGCGTGGTGTCCAGGGCATTTTAGATGGAAATGTGCCTTGACAGGCATTCCCACAAGGTATATATCACCAATGAAATCCAGCAGTTTGTGGCGTGCAGGCTCGTTGGGGTAGAAGGGAACTATGGTGTTTAGTACACCGTTGGTAACATTGATGCTTTCTTTGTCCCTGTTGTAAAGGGCTGCCAGCCGCTCTTTTTCCTCGCTGCTTAAAGGCTTGTCGACAAACACTAATGCATTGTCCAGATCGCCGCCTTTGATAAGATTCAGTGCTAGCAGAGCCTCCACTTCACGAAGAAAAACAAAGGTTCGGCATTTGGCGAATTCGTCTGCGTATTGGTTGTAGGATGCTAAATGAGCTGTTTGGCAGCCAATAAGTTCGCTTTTGAACTCGATTTGACTATCTACGCAGAAATCGTCAGCAGGCTCTGCAATCATCTTAATGCCGGAAACAGGATCCTCCCAGCAGATTTTTTCTTTTAAATAAAGGTATTTACGTTCAGAATCCAATTGTGTAATGCCAGATTCTGTTATTTTCTCCACCCATAGGCGTGCACTGCCGTCGAGTATAGGTATTTCGGGACCGTCGACTTCTACGATGGCGTTGTCTATGCGCATTCCGTGAAGTGCAGACATCATATGCTCTATTGTCGATACAGACACTCCGTTTGCGGCAACTGTAGTGCCGTGGTTGGTGTCTGTGACATTGTCTGCAATGGCGGTAATCTCCTTTCCACCGTCAATGTCCGTGCGTATGATTATAATGCCAGTGTCGGCCATAGCAGGTTTGATAGTGGTGTGGGTGTATTTTCCGGTATGTAGTCCTGGTCCGGAGAGTGTAAAGGGAGTATTTATTGTTGTTTGAAATTCCATACTTAAAAAAACTGTGTGTCCTATAGGGCTTTTTAGAATGTTGTCAAAGGTATTAGTTTATAGTTCGACATTTGATATATGTCAGGCTTCTGGTTTTCGTAGCCACCTGTGGGCGACGACTGTTTCAAGCTGAAAGGGAAGAGCATTCCCGATGGAGCATTGAATTTTTGTGGGTTGCGCCAGAATTCAGCTCCCTGTTGCCACAGTGCTGTGCAGAAATAAAGCATAATGTCGTGGGCAACACCAGCATAGAGCGTGTTGGGCTCTGTGCGGAACTTTTCCTTGTATGTCTCTATAAAGTTCTTGTGTCTGCTGTTGTTGTAGTCCAGATAGCCTGTTGTCAATGTCGTATAGTTAAGGTGTTGAAGCTGCTCGAAATCCACATTAGGATATTCTGTCAGGTAGTTGGTGGTCGTCATCAGTACAGGTGTATTTTTGCTAATGGATGAGAGACGGTTAAGCAGGGTGGTTGAAAAGACGGTGTTTTTGTTGCGGTCTTGGTCGTAGATGCTGATTATTACGTTGTCGTTTGTCGTCTTGAGTGTCGGTACAAGTTTGGCGTTGGCACTCCAATCAAAGAATGTGTATTTAATGTCTTTTCTAGCCTCCAATTGTCGTTGCAACTCTTCACGGTATTCATTTTCATCGGTGTTATTGCTCTTGTTGCTGGAGTGCAGTACATAAAGGTTGCCACCCTTGTGTTTTTTTGCCACGATATCAAGCAGTCCTTTCACCGTGCCTTCAACCGAAGGCATACACTTGACGACATAGGGATTGTCCTTTACTACTTCGATACGCGACGAGAACGGATTAATAACAAAAACTTGATGCTGTTTTGCTAATTCAGCCAACTTCGTAAACGGTTTTTTTACGAGCAGGGCAACAACAAAATCAGAATTGGCTACATTGTGCGTGTTGAAGGCATTTATCACATCCTCGTCCTTGTCCGAGGTCAGGTCGACAACGTTCAGCACTATGTCCACACCTCGATTCTGGAGCTCCTCCAAAGCCATAAGGATGCCTTCGTAGAACTGTATGAATTCGAAGACTTTGTATTCCTTTTTGCCGCGTTGCTCAATGTCGAATTTCGATGTTGAAATTTCGTTCATCTTGTTCAAATTAAGCGGCATAACTACAGTCACAAACAGACGTTTGCTGTCCTGGCGTTCGCGCACTTGGTAGTTGAATGTAGACACTGTTGAGAAATTATAGTAAGGAGCTTGAGCCTTAGGAAAAACAGATGGAACTTCGTCGAAGGGGTAGGGATTGACCACGGGACGCCTCACGGGATTGGGATTAGCCGATGCTGACGGCTCACTGACGCTTACAACAGGTTGAACTATTGCATCCACTGAATTCGTTTTCTGTTCTGCCTCGCGCTTTGCCTCGGCCTCAGCCTGCTCGCGAGCCTTCATTTCTGCTTCGCGTCTGGCTTCGGCGCGACCCTTTTCTTCGCGATCTTTCTGCTCGGCCTGACGCTGGACTTCAGCATTGGAAACTTCTGTGTTTTCCATTTTTTGCACTGCACTTTCAGCTTTCTGTGGAGGTATTTTCAACATCTGCCCAGCCTTCAGCTGCTCGGTACGTAATTCGGGGTTGGCATCTATTATTTGCTCAACAGAAACACCATATTCGCGCGAAAGGCCATATAATGTCTGGCCGGGTTCAATCTTCACATAATGGATTCTGTTGGCAGGAGCGGCAATGGCTTCAGCGTTGGCTGATACAGCAGCCACGCTCTGGCTGTTTTTCGGCAGCCACACGGTGTCGCCGACTCTCAAAAGGTGGATGTCGGTCTTTATAACAGCATCGTAGTACTTTAAACCATAGGCACGAGCTATCGAGAATACTGTTTGCCCCTGTTCAACAATATGGATGTAATACTCCTTGTTGTTGATGGTTTGTGTTTGGTTCGAGACCTTCACAGCCACCGTTTTAGTGCCTTGGGCCGATGCAATACCCAAACACAGTGACATCAACAGCAACACCATTCCTACGGCGTTGTGCGACATTTTGCGGAGCATCTTGTGCAGTCTTCTCATTTTTGTACTTTTTTTTAAGAAGTTCGATTTTCTGAACTCAAAAATATTATTCCCATTCAATAGTTGCTGGCGGTTTCGAACTGATATCGTAAACCACACGGTTGACTCCCTTTACGCGGTTGATAATCTCGTTCGAGACGCTGGCCATAAACTCGTAGGGCAGATGCGACCAGTCGGCTGTCATTCCGTCGACGCTCTCCACGGCTCGCAGCGCCACAACACTCTCGTATGTGCGCTCGTCGCCCATCACGCCGACCGACTGGACCGGAAGCAGCATTGCACCGGCTTGCCACACCTTGTCGTAAAGGTCGTTGGCACGTAGCCCTCGGATGAAAATATCGTCAACTTCTTGCAGGATGCGGACCTTTTCAGGGGTCACGTCGCTAAGAATGCGGATTGCCAATCCGGGACCGGGGAAAGGATGACGACCAATAAGCTCTTGTTTTATTCCCAATTGGCGTCCTACACGGCGCACCTCGTCTTTGAACAGGCTACGCAGAGGCTCGACAAGCTTGAGTTTCATATAGTCAGGAAGACCACCCACGTTGTGGTGGCTCTTAATGGTCTGCGACGGACCTTTGACTGAACTTGATTCAATTACATCTGGATAAATGGTTCCTTGAGCCAGCCATTTTGCATCTTTTACCTCTTTCGATGCATCGTCGAAGACATCAATGAATGTCTTTCCAATGGCTTTTCTCTTCTTTTCTGGGTCGGTCACGCCAGCCAGCACACTGTAGAAGCGTTCCTTGGCATCGACGCCTTTGACATTAAGACCCATATCTTTGTAGGACTCCAAAACGCTCTCGAACTCGTTCTTGCGAAGCAAACCGTTGTCGACAAAAATACAATGCAGATTGTGGCCTATGGCCTTGTTCAAAAGTACTGCCGCCACCGACGAATCAACACCACCCGAAAGACCGAGAATGACCTTGTCGTCGCCTACCTGCTCGCGTATTTGTTTGACTGTCATATCTATGAACGACTCGGGTGTCCAACTCTGGTCGCAATGACATATGTCCACGACAAAGTTCTTCAGCAGTGTCAGTCCGTCAGTCGAATGATGCACTTCGGGGTGGAACTGGATGGCGTAAGTCTGCTCGCCCTCAATCTGGTAGCCTGCATATTTCACATTCTCCGTCGAACAAATGCAACGATAGCCTTCGGGAACGCGTTCAATTGTGTCGCCGTGGCTCATCCATACTTGCGAATTCAGCGGAATGCCTTTCATAAGCGGCGATTCAGTGTCAATCCATTGCAGGTTGGCACGGCCATATTCGCGGATTTTTGACTGCTGGACGCTACCACCGCCCCATTTTGCTAAATACTGAGCGCCATAGCATACTGCCAGCAGTGGCAGACGTCCTTTAATGTTGCTCATATCAGGCACCGGTGCATCGGCTGCGTTGCACGAATAGGGACTTCCCGAAAAAATAACGCCCTTGACGTCACTGCCCAGGGCTGGAATCTTGTTGTATGGGTGGATTTCGCAGTAAATATTCAACTCGCGAACCTTGCGCGCAATCAGTTGAGTGTATTGAGAACCAAAGTCTAAGACAATAATCGTGTCCATATATTTGTTTTTAATTAAAGTACAAAATTACGTATTTTTTTTGAACTGCAAAAATTAATTTCCAAATCGTAATTTATTCCTCCGAGCCAAACACTGGGGTAGTAGCTAAACGACGCAATAACAGTTGCTTTATATCTTACTATTTTGTAGGTTGTTTTCTGTCCTTGAAGTTAAAAACAAGTCATAAAAAAAGCCGGACATCGTCCGGCTCTTTCTCTCACTGATGGCAGTGGGCAGTTATTTGCTTTCCTTGGTGCTGGCTGACGACACGGGTTTTGAGATAGACTCGCGCATATCAGTGTCTGCCTGAATGTTTTTCATACGGTAGTAATCCATAATTCCGAGGTTACCGTTGCGGAATGCCTCGGCCATAGCCAGCGGCACTTCGGCTTCAGCTTCAATAACTTTAGCGCGGGCTTCCTGGGCTTTGGCCTTCATTTCCTGCTCTTGGGCAACAGCCATAGCGCGGCGTTCCTCGGCCTTGGCCTGGGCTATGTTCTTGTCGGCGTTTGCCTGATCCATCTGGAGCTGGGCACCAATGTTCTTTCCGACGTCAATGTCGGCAATGTCAATTGAAAGGATCTCGAATGCCGTTCCACTGTCCAAACCTTTGGTAAGCACCAGTTTGGATATGCTGTCTGGATTTTCAAGCACCTGCTTGTGGCTTACTGCTGAACCGATAGAGGTGACGATGCCTTCGCCTACACGGGCCAGGATGGTCTCCTCACCGGCACCGCCGACGAGTTGTTTGATGTTGGTGCGAACAGTAACTCGCGCCTTGGCAATCAGCTGGATACCGTCTTTTGCGACAGCTGCCACAGGGGGAGTGTCGATGACTTTTGGGTTGACAGAAGTTTGGACTGCGTTGAGCACGTCACGACCGGCAAGGTCGATGGCGGTGCAGGTCTTGAAGTCGAGGTTCATATTGGCTTTATCAGCCGAAATAAGGGCCTTGACAACGCTGTTGACGCGTCCGCCAGCCAGATAGTGAGCCTCAAGCTCGTTTTGTGACACTTTAAGGCCTGCTTTTGCTGCAGAGACCATATTGTTGACAATTACTGCTGGAGGTACCTTGCGGAAGCGCATAAAGACAAGCTGTATCAGTGAGGTGTGTACGCCACTGATGAGAGCTTGAAACCAGATTCCGATGGGTACGAGCCACAGAAACAGTATCAAAAATATGATACAGGCAAAGATGATTACAATTGTGATTGGATCCATAGTTTTGTTATTTTAAATTGTTAATTTTCAACATTCCTTTACGGTTATTCTGTATCCTTCAATCTCGGTGACTTCTATTTCTTTGTTCTCGTCGATAAAAGTGCCGCTGCTGTGTACTTCGACTATTTCGTTGCCGAACAGGGCTTTCCCTGCAGGTGCAAGTCTCGAGATGCTTTTGCCACGGACTCCGGGCTGTATTGTGCTTGGGTTAATTTGATTTACACGGCTGTCGCTCTCTTCTTTCAGACTGAATCGTTTCCACGTTCCGCTTTTCATAAGCACCACAAGCATCAATAATCCGATAAGGATACTGGCTATCAGAGTGATGTTTCCTGCCAACGAACCGTGGTTGGCGTAGGTCTGCCATACACCGACAATGACCAAAACGCCGCCGCAAAGGCCGCTAATGAAGCCTGGAAGTGCCACAATTTCAAGGGCTATCAATGCCAGGCCTACAAGTATAACTATTATTATGATTGGCCAACTCATTTTCTGTGCTGCTAGGTGTTTGTTATTGAATGATTTCTGATGTCAGCTGTTTGTTTAGTAAAGCGGTATGCATAGGCAGAAGTTCTTCGTAGCCGCCGGTCTTCACTATGCATTTACCCGTGTAGTGTATCATTATTGTGCACTGTTCGGCCTGCTCGTATGTGTGGCGGCAGATGTCGACCAATGCTTTTATGACATAGTCAAACGTATGGTAGTCGTCATTGTGGACTATCAGTTTGCAACCGCTGTCGTCCAGCAAATCCAAGTCTTGTTCTTCTTTTTCTTTGTATTGGCTGTCGTCTTTCACAATCTCTCTATTGGTTAAAAATTAGTACGTTGGCTATTGACGAAATGCCTTCTTCACGACCTTCGAAGCCCAGATGCTCAGTCGTTGTGGCCTTAACCGACACATCGTCGACAGGTATTTGCATTACACCTGCCAGGGTCTCTCTCATAAGTGGGATATATTTTGCCACTTTGGGCTTCTGCATACAGAGTATTGCATCAACGTTGCCAATGGTAAAACCTTTGTCCTTCAGTAGTAAACATACGTTTTTTAGCAGTACTTTGCTGTCAATCCCTTTGTAGGCGGGGTCGCTGTCAGGAAAGTGCTGGCCAATGTCGCCCAGTGCGGCTGCACCAAGCAGGGCGTCACAAATGGCGTGTATCAGCACGTCGGCGTCTGAATGTCCGACAAGGCCTTTGTCGTGAGGCACTTCTATGCCTCCGAGCCATAGTGGCAGACCTTCTTTCAGCTGATGTACGTCATAACCTATGCCTGTGCGTATTTTCACGATTTTTTGCCTTTTTCAAAGTTCATAGTCAGTGAGATGCGTATTGTGTTTGCCAGCGGGTTGGTGCTGAAACTGGTGGTAGGCAGCAGGTATGAAAAGTCGAACTCGAAACGGCTGTAGCGTATGCCTATACCGAAGGTGAGGTACTGTCGTGCTCCTTTGGTCTTGTGCTCGAAGAAGTATCCCATACGTGCAGCGAAAATATTTGAGTACCAGTATTCGGCACCGGCAGAGAGGGTCACCTCGTGCAGCTCTTCCTTCATACCGCCAGGGGCATCGTAAAACGACTGGATAGCTCCCAGCACCGAACCTGTCTGATGGTAGTCGGTGTTGTCGGTATAAAGTCCCGACCAGGTGCCGTCTTCGTTCTGTATAGGCGGTGTGGGTACAAGCATCTTGTTAAGGTCAAGCAGGACGTTGATTTTGTTGTAGTCGTCCAACTCGTAGCTGTATCGTCCGCCAAGACGCATATTGGCGGGAAGAAATTCATTTTCGGTGTCGTCGTCGGAATAGGAGAGTTTTGAACCCAGATTGCTGAGTGTCAGGGCTGCTGCCACTTGCTGGTTTTTGTCGACATCTGTCTGGAAGTAAAGTCCCACGTCGGCGGCAAGGGCATTGGCGGCTTTTGTGGTCTGCTGTTCGACATCGAGGCCTTGTGTCAGGTCACTGTGAATGTATCTTGCTGTGGCGCCGAGTGCCAAGTTGTCCGACAGTTTCATCGAATAGGTGCCGTCAAGAGCGAACTCGTTGGGTCTGAAAGTGCCAAGACTGTTGCCTTGGTCGTCGCGGTGCTCTATCTTGCCCAAGGTAAAGTATGTCAGCGATGCTGCCACGGCGCTGCGCTTGTTGATGCGTTTGTATCCGCCAAGGTAGAGAAAGTTCATCTCTGGGTCCAGTTTACGCAGCCAGGGCGTGTAGGTCGTCGAGATGCTCATTTCTTTTTCCGCAAATGCTATCTTGGCGTTGTTCCAGTGCGAAGAGTATGCGTTGGGTTCATAGGCGGCAGCGGCATCGCCAAGGGCACCTGCAACGGCGTCGGGTGATATCTGCAGAATAGGAATACCAGTATGTATGTAATTGTTTGTCTGGCCAGTAGATTGGTTGTACTGTGCCTGTATACAATTGGCAAATCCAAGTGCCAGAAGTACAGGCAGGATTCTTTTCAAAAAGGTTTTGTTCATTTTTCTAGCTGTAAAAAGTGCTTCTAAAACGAAAGTTCGGAAATATTATTGTGTGAATAGGGGATATTATTCTGAAAAATCAGTGAATGATGATTTTGCCATTGTCTGTAATGCGCTCGCCATCCTGTGTTGTGATGGTGAAGCGGGCAATGTATATGCCAGGAGCCACTTTGGTGCCTCCGTCGCTGCAAAGATTCCAATCCACAGGGCCTACTACATAGCCGTCTGCCGATACGGCGGGTGTCCGCTCCATTACTTTGAGTCCCTGCATATTGAATACCTCGAGAAGTGCGTTTGCCACCGTGCCTTTGCAATTGTGTTCCATTCTGAGGGACACTCGTTCGCTTGCTGGGTTGGGCGACGCATCGAAATGTGTTGTGGCAGTGTCGTTGCCGTGAACATAGAAGACAATATCCTTGCTGTTTGAATAGTTGAATATGTTCCAGGCTTTCAGTGTGATGGTATGACGGCCGCTGGACAGTCCAGTCAGGCTGTATTTTATTCTGCCGAGGTGTTCGTTGCTGATGTCTGTTTCAAAGAAATCATTAAGTATCAGTATGTTGTTCGAATTGTTGTCCAGCACTGCCGTTATGTCGTGCCCCAGTCCGCTGCCCACGGCGTTAATGCCTATGCTGTCGTACAGGACGGCCAGCAGGGTAGGGTTGGCATCGGTGATGCCACCGTTGCGGAAATTGGTGTCGTTCATAAAGAGTTCTATTTCAGGACGTGTCTCGCTGATTGTGACACTCTCGTCAAAGCCGCCGAGCCACAAATTGAGGTAGGCTCCTGTGGCATCTTCCGAAACACTTTTGGCATAGTGCGACAGACGGGCCTTGTCGAACTTGAACGCCACATCGCGAGGAACCGTGAACTGATAGCTGAAACGTCCTCCGCTGACGGTGGTGCGTCCTTTGTATAACAGGCTGTTCTGCAAGGCGTAGTTCACCTCATAACCCTCGTTGTCGTTGGCCAGTGTGTGTGTCTCTTTGGGTCGGTCGTAGACTTCGGGATACAGAATGCCGTCGAAATCGTTCACCAACAGTCCGTTGTTGTCGCGAATCTCGCCTTCTACAGTCACTGTCGACAACACCAAAGCTGTGTCGGCACGCAGGCTGTCGACAGTGCGGCCGTTTATGGCTGTGACAACCACGTTGTGGCGCGGATGGCTCAACCGCAGTGCTGGGTCGCCCATCAGCGTCAGTGCCTGGGTTGTGATGCGGTTGTTTTTTGCTATTCGCACGGCGTCGCCAATGGTGTTGGCAGGATTCAAGGCCTGCATAACCATATCGGTGTTCACCTCTTGGACGTGCGATATGGGGCGCGAAGCTGCCAGACAGGCTATTCCTGCACCATTGGCCAGCAGGAACTCTTCGGCACCGCAAGTTTCACCGGGGTCGTCGTAGCGTCCGAAAGTGCAGGTGCTTGTGATAAAAAACGGCAGTTGAAGATTGTTGGCGTAGGTGCTGATGTTGGATTTCATCATATATCTTTCTGTGCCAATGTATTGCGACGAGCCGTGGCCTATGTAGTTGAGCAGCAGGCAACCGTAGTCGAGGCGCTTTTTCAGGGCGTTGTTTACGTCGGGATAGTACGAACCGTCAGCACCCGACTGCTGTACGTAGGCATCGGCATAAATCTTGTCGATGGTGAAATGTGGATACAGATTGGTGATTTTGCGTGCGGTGATTTCCGACGAGTTGGTAAACACCGTGTCGCCTCCGCAGCTGGGATCGGCGTCGTCGGCCAGCAGTGCCACGCTGTTGCGCCAGTCGCCGCGTATGCCGTCCTGCATCAAGTCGCTACGTAAAATGTAGTTTTCTATCTTGTCTACCAAATGCTTGGCTTCTTCACTGTTTTTTGCTGGCAGGCGTCCCACAGAAACGTCCATCGAGCAAAGCAATGAAACATCCTCGCCGTCGTCGAGGTATGTGAAAACATCGTCGGTGGCCATCGACGTGCCGTCGTCGTCAAACGAGGTGTAGGTCTGGTAGGTCACCACGGTGGGAAGTGTGCTGCCAAGCAGGTTTTTGTTGTCGTAGGTGCCTTTGCCGAACAACAGCAGGTGGCGTGGAGCGACAAGGCCTGGGTCGGCTTGCGCGCGTGTGCGGAACATTCTCAAAAACTCACGCACCGCCATCGGGTCGCGCTGCCCCGAGCTGAACTCGTTGAAAACCTGATCCTGCGTAACAACCAGCACTTCTATGTTGTCGTGGATGCTGTGGATGTTTGCAAGTCTTTCGGCCTGCGACTTGAGCGAGGGATGGCACACAATCAGCATTTCAGGATTGGTTGCGCCGTGCAGGTCTTGGTTCCCGATTTTGGATATCGATGTCGGTGTGCGGTAGGTCGCAGCGTTGAAAACCAAATAGGTGCGCCAACGGTCGGCATTGCCGGTGAAGGTCATAGTGCTGCCGTTGTGTGTTGCGGGCATTTCGCATACGCTGTTCTGGTCGGTAATATCCCATATTCTTGTCTGCGAGGCTGTTCCTGAAACTTGATACTGTGTGGCGGCACCGTTGGCAGGGGCTGTCCTCAACTCGGTGCTGTTGCCGTTTAGGGTCATTGGCGTTTCGGCATCGACTTCAATGAAGTCCAGATAGCCGTTTGCCATACTCTCGCCGTAATTATATGTCAATGAGAAAGTAAGTGTTTTACTGCCGTTCGATGGAAACTCGTCGTTGGTTATTTTGTGGCGTGCTCCGGCCGAGAAATTAATGCTTCGTGTTGTACCGTTTAGGGTGATCTTGAATTCGCTTGGCGCTGTCGACACTGCTGCCAGGTTGTATCGCACCTTGATGTTGCCGGTCGGAATGGCGGGCAGTGTCAGGCTGATGCTGTGCTGGTTGTTGCTACCCGAAAAGCGTTCGCCGACCCATATCTGGCCTGTCTTGTGTGTGTTGGTAAGATCCTGTTCGTGCAGGGCGACGCTGCGGCAGGTTGTAACGGTGCCTCCTGTTGACGTAAGCTGTTGGTATGTAGTCAGGCGGCTGTGACTGCCACTCTTCAGGGTCAGAAAAACGAAGTTTGTGGCTGCATATGGATGGTTGCTGTATGTAAACCGATTCAAATCAGTGTCATATCTCCAATAGTTAGGGCCAGTGGCGAAAAAAATCAGATAGTCGCCGGTCTCGAAGATACCGTTACCGTTGTTGTCAACTATTTGGAGTGGTATTTCTTGCAGATCGTCAATGCGTTGGCTGCCGTTCTTGCTGTTCAGGGCTCCTCCTTGGCATCCGAAAATGGCGATGTCGGCGGTGGTGCATCCCGCTATGCCGTCGATGTCGTCGGCACCGATGCGGTATATGCCGGCGTCGGTGATGCCTATTTTCCACCATTCGCCGTCGGCCAGCACAGAGTGGGCGGCATACTGTGCGCCGGCATTAATGGCTGAAGATAGAAAACATATGAAAATTAGTATGTTGGATATGATTTTCATTGTCTCGAAAAAGGTCTGTTGTAGGTATATTCTTCTTTTTTTCTACACTTAACGTATCTTGGAAGAAAATATTGTGTGCCTGTTTTCAGGAATTCAAAACGTAAAAACGTCAAGTGGTTTTGCTTTGAAATAGTGCCAAAAAATTGCCTTTGTAATAGATTGATTTTAAATACTATCACTATCATTTGTACAGTATATGTACAGTATATGTACAGTATTTGTACGCTTCCGAAGCGTACATATACTGTACATATACTGTACATATACTGTACAAATGCCTATGCTGGTGGCTGGGTGAAGCGGAGTGTTTTCAGGCTTGGATTATTGTATTCCGGTTTTTCCCAGTGTCTGTTTTCAACTGTTTTTTACTTGTCGAAAAGTGTCCGATTTTCTGATTTTTTGGGAAATGTGACGCTGTTTTTTAGTGTCATAAAGTAAGGTTCTTTAAAATTAAGTGTTTGAAAATCTGTAATTTGTATTTTTTTTTATAGAAATATGTTTTTTTTTGAAAGAAAATTCGTAATATTGCCAATTATTTTTAGGCTCATTTTATACTGCTTATATGA
Organism: Bacteroidales bacterium; assembly: GCA_016283175.1. GTDB lineage: Bacteria > Bacteroidota > Bacteroidia > Bacteroidales > P3 > Colimorpha. Next base: position 3,300 of record JAEEMK010000065.1, on the reverse strand, counting down.
TGAAGAAGATAACAAAAATTGCCCTTTTCGCTGCTCTTGTTTTTGGAGCTGCCCAGGGTGTCAACGCACAGGACGTATCGTTTTCGCAGTTCTATGCCAATCCGCTGTATATGAACCCTGCCTTTGCAGGCTCGAAGGTCTGCCCGCGCATAGCAATCAACTACCGCGCCCAGTGGCCTGCGCTTGTAAGTGCATATTCTACTGCTTCGGTGTCGTATGACCAGTATATCGATGCCCTTCACGGTGGCATCGGCGCTCAGCTTTTCACCGACCGTCAGGGCGACCACGGTGCGCTGTCGACGAGTTCGCTGGCTGCAATGTATGCTTTCCGTTTCCAGCTGGCCCGCGAGCTGTGGGTTAACGCCGGTCTCAAAGCAGGTGTGGCCAATACCAGTTTGGACTGGTTCTCGCTGCGTTTCCCCGATATGATTGACCCTGTCAACGGTTTCACAGGCCAGACTTCTGCACAGCAACCTGAAAACACCAGTGTTTGGTATCTCGACTTCGACGCCGGTGTGTTGGTATACAGTGAGGCCTGGTATGCAGGCTTTGCCGCTTCGCATCTCACACAGCCGAGCAACGGTTTCTATGGTGTCACCAAGCTGCCGATGAAGTTCACCGGCAATGTCGGTGCCCTTATCAACATCGCCGAGGAGGCCCGCCGCACCTCGTCGCTGGGTCTCGGCACCCCGGTGCTGTCGCCCAACTTCATCTATCAGTATCAGGCCGGTATGCACTATTTCAACTATGGTCTCTACCTTGACTGGCAGCCGTTCTTGGTTGGCGTGTGGTTCCGCAACGGTATTGAAAATGCCGACGCTTTCATCTTCCAGGTCGGTTTCCAGCAGGATCATTTCAAGATTGGCTACAGCTACGACGTGACGGTGTCGAAACTGGCCAACAACACATCGGGTGCCCACGAGCTGTCGTTGGGTATTCTGCTGCCCTGCCCGGAGAAGAAACACAAGGTCAAGGCTATACGTTGCCCGTCGTTCTAATTATGAATTTTGGACGTCGATTTTTGAAACTTTTTTTCAAGATTTACGTAATATTAAAGAAAACGAGTCACATTTTTTTGAAAGAAAATAATAAAAGATAAATCATAGTTATGAAAAACCTCAAAATCGCATCTTTCTTGCTGGTGGCAGCTGTCGTTTTGACGGGCTGCAGCAAGCAGAAATCGGCTACCACGGGATGGAACTACAACGACCCGGAATGGGGCGGATTTGAAGTGTCTGAGTACAACGAACAGATTACGGCTCCAGGTCTCGTCTTCATCGAAGGCGGTGCCTTCACGATGGGCCGTGTGTCCGACGATTCTCGTTATCAGTGGAACAACGTCGCTCACAATGTCACCGTTTCGTCGTTCTATATGGACGAAACCGAGGTGACCAACCAGTCGTACCGTGAATATGTGTATTGGATGAAACGCGCCTATGGCGAGGAGTATCCCGAGCGTGTGCGTGCCATCTATCCCGACACCAACTGCTGGCGCGACAAGCTGGCTTGGCGTGAAGGCTTTGTGGACTACTATTTCCAGAGCCCCATCTATGACCAGTATCCCGTTGTCGGTGTAAGCTGGGAGCAGGCTTCGAAATACTGCATCTGGCGTACCGACCGTGTCAATGAGAAAATCCTTGTCGACAAGGGTATCATAGTTCTCGACCTTACCGACCTGCGCGGCGAGACGGCTTTCCAGACCGATGTCTACCTGGCTGGCCAGTACCGTGGCGAGTCGAAGAACGAGCTAGACAACCTCGACCCGAGTGCCGGTGGCGAGCCCCGTCAGGTGCGTCGCGAGGACGGCATTCTGGTGCCGCACTACCGTCTGCCCACCGAGGCTGAATGGGAGTTTGCCGCCCTGGGTATGGTTGGCAACACCTACGACGAGCGTATCGTCGAGCACAAGACCTATCCGTGGGCCGGCTCGAGCGTCCGTTCGGCAAACAAGAAATACTATGGTCAGTTCCTTGCCAACTTCAAGCGCAGCCGTGGCGACGCTATGGGCGTGGCTGGCAACCTGAACGACGGCTGGGACTACACCTGCCCCGTAAAGTGGTATTTCCCCAACGACTACGGTCTGTACAATATGGCCGGCAATGTCAGCGAGTGGTGTATGGATGTCTATCGTAAGGACCAGAACCCTGTTGGCGGTGAGGATCAGAACCCCTTCCGTGGCAACGTCTACCGCACTCCTACCTATATTGACGAGGAAATCGCCATCAACGACACTACTGGTAGCATCATCTACAAGAATGTTGACGATGACCTGAACCGCCGCAACTACCGTCAGGCCGACAATATCAACTATCTGGACGGCGACTATGCTTCGAACATCTACGATTATACCAGCAATACAAGCATCACCGAGTGGGTTGCAAGTGGCGACGACGAGGAGGACAATGCCGGTATGAATGAGGAAAACAGCCTCACCAACCCCGACAGCGTCACCAATATGATGTACCGTCGCAACGTGGCCAACCAGCGCAACGTTACCTCGCTGCTGAGCAACAAGGTTCGCGTTGTCAAGGGTGGCTCGTGGAACGACCGCGCTTACTGGATGCAGGCTGGCACACGCCGCTTCTACGAACAGGAGCGTTCGACCTCGTGGATCGGCTTCCGCTGCGCTATGGACCGCCTCGGACCCCGCGCCGGAAAGTAAGCCCTGAAACTTATAATTCTAATATAATATGAGGGAAGGCCAGATGCAATGGCCTTCCTTTTTTGTGCAAGGCAAACAACTATGATTAAAACTCGTTTAACTAAAATCACTTCATTCCGCTTCCGCCGCTTTTCGCGTGCCAAATATGCGGTGTTCAACTCGCTTCATCGTGTGGTGACGATAGGCCGTCTGGCCTCTTATATTGCCGATCGCCAGCTGCGCAAATTGTCGGCGGCGTTGGCTTCGGTTTTCGTGGCTATGCCTGCTATGCTCTTTGCCCAGGAGGACACTGTGGCAGATGAGCTGCAGCTGCAACCAGTGGTGGTTGTAGCTCCGGCAGCTCCGGCTCAAATCTCGGCAGAGCCTGCGTTGGTTGTCTCTGCTGAAGAACTTCAATCCCATTCCGTACGTTCAATCAGCGATGTGCTGACACTTGTCGCCGGCATCGACCTCCGCACCCGCGGTGTCAATGATGTTCAAGGCGACATTTCTATGCGTGGAGGTACGTTCGACCAGATGCTTGTGCTTCTGAATGGCGTGAACCTCACCGACGCGCAGACGGGCCATTACACGCTCGATATTCCCATCGACGTCTCGATGGTGGAGCGGGTGGAGATATTGACCCCTTCGATGTTGCT
>JAEEMK010000064.1 GCA_016283175.1 Bacteroidales bacterium | reverse complement strand
GGTTGGCGGAATATGGTACACCTACCGTCGCGAGCAATACGACTATGCGAAGGTCGGCGGCCGCTACACACTCACATTCAGTATGAAGGGTTCGTCAATCGGAATCCTTCCTCCCGAAAAGGCGCGGGTCGTGGGTCGCAAGATGAACAGTAAGCTGCGCGAAGTCCTCACCAACGACGAATTTGAAGAATACGAGATGTGGACCTTGACCGATTTCCGCAAGATGGAGCCCGACTTCCTCAAATCCGCCATCAGGAAAGGAGTCAAATATAAATATCACGACATATTCAGCAAGGGCGACGCAGACGAATCCTTCTGGCAAAGCTATAACACCGTGCCACTCGAATCACGCATAGCCGGGAAACTCGAAGCCGCGCTGAAGAAAGATAAATAACAGCCAAAAGTAAAGACTGAGCAAAATCAGGCAAAATGCAAGGGGCTGCGAGCGTTGCTCGCAGCCCCTTGCAACATTGAGGAAGATGCTTATCGCTTGTCCTGTACACCGTACTTAATCCACTCGTTTTGCGGATATCGGGCTTTTACGGCTTTGCGCATCTCGAGCATCTGTGCCTTGAGGTCGGCCAAGAGGTTCTGGTTCTCGCGTGTTTTGAGCGTGGCTTGACGACGCATCTCGTCCATCTCCTTGTCTTTTTGCCTCAAATTCTTAGAAGCTTCCTCTAAGCGGTTAATAGCATCGGTAGTGATGCCGACTTCCTGTGCCTCTTTAAGGTGTTTACGCAGACCGGCAACGAGCACATCTGCCTTGTCGATTTCGTTCAAATTTGTAACTGACATAATAAATGTTTTTTTGATTGATTATTGGTATTTTAATCTGTGGCTGCAATTTCGTCTTCGCGGATGATTACATCGGCAATGGCCTCTGTCTCATCTGACGGTTTGACTGTCTTATTGATATTCTGTTCGTTTCGTTGTGAAATGTTATCGGCGAAAAGATGGCGGATGGCAAACCGTACAAAAGGCTGGACAAAGAACATTTGCGAGAAATAGGCAAATGGCAGATTGTAGCATACCAAACGGAACCAACGACACAAAAAATCGACGAAGTCAAATCCCTCATAATAGGGATAATAAAATAAATCGGCCAGTAGGCTCATCGATGGACACATAAGGCAAACGGTGGCCGTAATGATGGCTGATTCAAAAATCATCGGGTGGTTGCGGCGCGGGTCAAACTTGCGGCTGGCCAGTCGGAAGGCCAGAGGACTGCCCATTGCTACCGCAAGCACGAAAGCGCAAACCGTCTCAATAACGATCATCAGCCAAATAGGAAGATAATTGCCTAACATATAGACACCGCCCTGGCTATTGAGCGCCTGCAGCACTGAGGTTGTTCCGGTTGTCTGCATCAAGCTGTCGCCTTCAATAACATAAAGGCTATAAAAAACAAACAAGTGAACTGTAATGAAAACTGTAATGAGAGCATAAACTAAATGCTGAGTTCGATTTCTTGACATAGGATTGATTATTTTAAGGGGGAAAATGCGTTACTTGTGTCAGCCGTACAAAGAAGTGCCTCCAAGGAAAGGTTGATCTCTTGTGCCGTGACGGTTGTTGAAAAAAAAGTCGCCATAAGGGCGACAAGAATGGTAAATTTCTTGCGTATCATACCCTCTATTTTGGTTAAAATTCCGGTCAATTATCAGCGTTTATCTGGAACCTTTAACTGACCCCTTTTCAGAGTATTATACGTCTCGGTAGATTATACGATAAACAAATACAAAGATAACATTTTTTTTGATCCCGAAAAAAAAATGTACTTTTGATGCAAAAAAAAGTATTGGAGCTTCGTTTCAGAGCCCATATCGAGTGCAACGGCAATATTGACGTCGCCCACGCGGTGATTCACAAAAGAGAAGTTAAAGATTCCGTTCCGGCACTATGGCGAAGAATGTCAGTGGTTCTCTGTCGCTGGCGTTGATTAGCGCGTGAGAGTGCCCCACAGGACAGTAATGGCATTGTCCAGAAGTGAGTTGTTCCTCGCCGTCGTCGAAAAGGCATCTTGCTTCGCCGCTGAGGATGAAGATAATCTCGCTGTTGGTCTCGTGCTTGTGATAGCCGATGGAGCAACCCACCTCGAGCCGTCCACGCATAATCTTGTTCTGCCCGTCGTTGAAAGTGCGGAACAATGTGTCGCCCTCGCCACCCTTGAACTGCGGATTGGCGACTTCTTCTATCTTATTGAAATCTATTACCATATTTAATCTCTTTTTTCAATTTCCACCGCCGGCCAACCGTAATCTTGGTAGTAGTGGACATTGAGGTTATTGCGTTTCACATATTCTTTCAACTGTTCCTTGCGGACGGCTTCGCGCACCTGCTCGTTGGCGTGTACGTTCTCATAGATGTCGTAATAGCTGCCGAATATGCGCTTGGCGCTGGCTACGTTGCCGGCACCATCGACTGTTTGTTCGAAGGATGTTACCGTGTATTTCCCATTCTCTACATTCAACGACATCAGGCCGCTGTGGTTGCCGCCGGAGACGCACACCAGGGTGTCGCCAACAATATTGTACCAAAACACCCAGCAATCGCACAGCACTGGGACATAATCAGAGTCCGCCTGCTCGGAGGCGACAAGCATAAGGGTAGGAATACAAATCTCGCCTTTCTGGTATTGCTTACCAATCTCGTTCACCAGATAGTCGCTGATGGCGTCACGCTTTGCTTGTTCGTCGCGGGCGATGGCTATATGGCGAAGGCAGTCGGCCTTATGCTCGTCGAAGTCAGAAATAAGCCATTTGCCGCCAACTTTCTCCATCACGAGTTTATGTTCCTCGACATCGGTATTGGGATCAAAAGAGCCGTCTTCCCATTTCTGCCGTACGCTGATAGTAGCCACAGCGTGAGTTTTGTCTGTTTGTTCAACGCCGACAACGTCAAAGTCGGCTATCGTGCCCCCGTTGCCCGTGACAAAATAGTGTAGCCACTCGTGATCCATAGCCTCGAACTCTGGCAGATGGTTAAACATCGTATCAAGCACGCAGTAGAAGTCCTCGGTCAAATACTCGCGCGACTCCTCACGCAGTTCGTGGTCGGGGATATACCTGCACAATTCTGCAGCTCTTTCTTTCAGCTGCGCCTCTTGGTTTCCGCAGGCTGTCATCAGCAAGGCGGCAGCCAGCAATAGCAGTGTTTTCTTCATATAGATAGTATTTTTGATTTTTACAAAAACTGTATATTTTTCAAAATCCAATTTATAGTTACTTTTCACCAATCACTATCCTAAGTTTTTCAATTATCGATTCATCCGCTGGCAGCCAGCGGACGCTGTCCAGTTCCTCTTTTGCAAGCCATCTGGCAGCCTCGTGCTCGTTGAGGTGCAAGGCATCTGACAGTAGCGAGCAAAGGAAGCAGTGCATAGTGATATGGAACTTGGGATAATCATACTCCACGGTGCAAAGTAACTCTTCCACATTTATTTCCGTCGACAGTTCCTCGCGTATCTCGCGCCTCAACGCTTCTTCGGCCGTTTCACCCGGTTCCATCTTGCCGCCGGGAAACTCCCACCAGTCCTTCCACTCGCCGTATCCCCTTTGGGTGGCAAAAATCTTATTACCATTGCGGATTATGGCCGCCACAACCTCTATCTGTTTCATTATTGCATCCTTTTCATCCTCGATTCCACCTCGTCCCGCTCCTCCAGCAGGTTCCACACGGCATCCTCGCTGAGCACACCGCGTTTCATCTCTTTAGGTAGCCTTCCGGCTTCGTCGGCCGCAAAGTCCTGTTTCCATTCCTCGCTGCCGTAGTAAGCCTCCAACTCGCGCAATGCTTCCTGCGCCGCCTCATAGTCGTCGAGGGCCGCTGCCAACCCTTTGACGGCTCGCGAAGCCACCTCAAGCAGATGCTCCATCCGTGCGATTCTTTCTGTCTGTTCCATCGGCTGTTATTCTTCAGCAAACTTTTTCAACGCCGCCTTGTCCAGCCGCTGCACCGTCCACTCGTCCATCGGGATGGCGCCAATACTGCAGTAGACCTTCAGAGCCGACTGATTCCAGTCGAGGCATATCCATTCCATACGGCCGCAGTTGCGCTCCACAGCCAGCTGCGCAAGATGTTTCAGCAGGGCTTTCCCGTAGCCACGACCGCGTTTCTCGGGCACTATGAAGAGGTCTTCGAGGTAGAGCCCTTTGCGACCCACGAAGGTAGAGAAGTTGTGGAAGAACAGGGCGAAGCCTATCACCACGCCATCCTCCTCGGCAAAGAGCACTTCTGCTGAATGCTCCACGAAGAGAGATTGGTAAACGGTAGCCTCGTCAGCCACCACTTCGTCGGCACATTTCTCGTATGCCGCCAGTTTTTTGATGAACTCCAGCACAAGACCCGCCTCATCGGCCCTCGCCGGACGTATATTGAACTTATTTTCCATAATCATTGACCATTTCACATAGTTTGTCTTCCCTGATAACCTTCGGTGCCGCTTTGCCGGCCAACACTAACACCTTCTTCCCGTTACGGTAGATATGCAGCTGGCGCGAGCGCACCACGGCCGTCAGCTCCGCATCATCCTGCATCGCCAGCCATAGGCGATGGTATTCGCCATTCTCGTCGAACAGCTTCCGCTGCAGGTGCGAGCACATATTTGTGGTATCGATTGTCATTCTGTTTATGAAATCTGTTGTTTTATCGGTTCTGCCACATAGAACTCTGCCCGCTTCGGGGCGGCGAAGGTGCGCTCAATCATAGCCACGTGAGAGAGATACTCGGGGTCGGTGAAGGCAATGGCGCCGGTAGGACAGCTACGGCGACAGGCCTGGCATTTGATACAGACGCCATCGAAGGTCGGCATCCCGTCTTTCGCACCGATGCTCCCCATCGGGCATACCTCCAGGCACTCGCCGCAACGTGTGCACAACGCGCTGTTGCACGAGGGCTTCGCTTTGAGGAATCCCGCGGAGGCGTTGTTGGTCTTCAGGGGAGTATAGTATCTCTCGGGATGCGACTCGCCGGGAACCGAGACAGTTAAGAGTTGAGAGTTAAAAGTTAATAGTTTCTCTGCCACCTGGGCGGCGAAACGGTCGAGCTCCGCAAGGTCCTCTTCGTTGGGGCGTCCGGCACCAAGGGTGTCGCTGAAAGCGTGGCGCGTCACCATAGAGGCGGCACCGACAGGCTTCATACCGCCGTACTCCATCAAGCCCACCAACTCGGCCAGAGCGTTGTCGTAAGCGCGGTTGCCGAAAGTGACGAGCGCAATAGCCGGATTGCCGTCGGCACGTAAGTCTCGCCGCACATAGTCAAGCGTCTTGTTGGGTATGCGCCCCGCATAGACAGGCGTCGCCCACACGACGAAATCCCCTGCCTCCACCTGTGGCAGCTCCTCGCGCTCACGCGGCAAGGTGTAAGAATGGTATTCCACCTCAGCACAAAGCAGCGCACCCAGCCGGTCTCCCAGGTGCTGCGCCACCTGCCTTGTGCCTCCCGTAGGACTGAAATAGT
>JAEEMK010000063.1 GCA_016283175.1 Bacteroidales bacterium | reverse complement strand
CATTCTCGGTGCTGTCAATATCCGTGAAAACCACCTCGAAATGTGTGGTTTGACCTGGTATTCCACCAGAATTCACCGAGTATATGCCGCCTCCGTCCGTTGTATCGAAATTATAATCCATTTTGACCTGGATGCCGGGTATTGGATTGCCCTGAGGGTTGGTGACTTTACCCTTAACGTTGAAATTGGCGGAAGGACAGCCGTATTCGTCAACACGCATCTCTTCGCACGACAAGTTGATTCCTAACAGTCCTGCCAATGAGACAAGTAACCAGTTCTTGAGTTTTAGATATTTTATTTTCATACTTGTAATGATGGTTATAGGGTATAAGGGTTGTAAGGTTTAGGGTGTACACTGTGGTACGCCTTAACGGTTTGTAATCAACCGACCGATGCCTTCAGTTTCTCGGCGTTCTCGGCCAGCTGCAGGGCTTCGATGCAATCCTCGATGTCGCCGTCCATAAAGGCCGGCAGGTTGTGCATAGACCAGCCGATGCGATGGTCGGTGACGCGGCTCTGCGGATAGTTGTAGGTGCGCACCTTCTCCGAGCGGTCGCCCGTGGCAACCATCGTCTTGCGCTTGGACGAAAGTTCCTCCATATACTTGTTGTACTCGCGCTCATAGAGGCGTGTGCGGAGGATGCTGATGGCCTTCTCCTTGTTCTTGATTTGGCTCTTCTGGTCCTGCATCGAAACGACAATACCCGTCGGGATATGTGTCAGACGCACAGCCGAATATGTGGTGTTTACGCACTGACCGCCAGGACCCGATGCGCAGAAGGTATCAATGCGCACGTCGTTCATATTCAGTTCGACGTCAAACTCTTCAGCCTCAGGCAGCACCACCACGCCGGCAGCCGACGTGTGGATGCGTCCCTGTGTCTCGGTGGCCGGCACACGCTGCACACGGTGCACACCGCTCTCGTATTTCAGCAGACCGTATACGCCATCGCCCGTGACGGTGAAGGTGATGTCCTTGTATCCGCCTGAAGTACCCTCGTTGAAGTCTGTGACCTCGACCTTCCAATGCTTCTTCTCGCAGTAGCGGGTGTACATACGGAACAAGTCGCCGGCAAAGATGCAGGCCTCGTCGCCGCCCGTGCCGCCACGAATCTCGACGACGGCGTTCTTCGAGTCTTGCGGGTCGGCAGGGATGAGCAGGATGCGTATCTCGTCCTCCATCTTCTCGCGACGCTCCTGGCTGGCAGTGAGTTCCTCCTTGGCCATCTCTTTCAGCTCTGGGTCTTTCTCGTTTTCAAGCAGGTCTTTGCACTCATCGATGGTTTCGAGCAGAGCCTTGTATTCCTTGTATGCTTTCACCACAGGCTGCAGGTCCTTATAGTCCTTGCTCAACTTCACATAGCGTTTCATATCCGACATAATGTCAGGCTCGTTCATCTGTTTTTCAATCTCACAATAGCGGGAATATATGGCTTCAAGTTTGTCTAACATATTGAAATATAATCAAAAATTTGAATCAGTGTTAATAATACAGAAAATGCAAAATTACACAAAAAAATTGGATTGGAAAACCTCATTCTTCATTGGCGGCAAAACTCGGAAACCACTTCATACCAGACGCCCTCACCAAATGATAATTTTTTCAATATCAAAAACGAACATAATTTAACATTTTCAACATATTGATTATCAATGTCGATTTTTCAATACACCCCTGCGCAAGCACAGAATGCACCATTTTTTACACTTATAAAACTCTTATTTAAAACTTATTGTCTTCTACATTTGTAGTCTTTAGTAAAAGTTTGGTAAGAGTTTGATAAGAGTTTGGTAAGAAGATGGTATATGGAAAAAGGGGGTTAGGATGGCGGATTTCAGGACAAAACAGCATTTTGAAATGTTAAATTTCAACATTTCTTGTAAAAGGAGTTAAAATCGTTTTCTATCCTCTTTTGCGGCGGAGCATTTTGTCGAAGAAATTATCGACATCCTGTGAGATGTGCAGGCGGCTGACGACGACGATGCTGATTACCAGCATCACTGCCGTTTTGGCGACAGCGTCGCACAGCAATGCCACGATGTGCGGATGCGGTGCAAAGAGAGGCGTTAGCAAAAGCGTCCAAAGCAGGTCCAAGCCAAACAGTACCAGCATCATAGCGAGTATGTACAGGTGCTTGCTGCTGAAAAGGCCAACCTTGAGCTTTTTGCCGATGAAGAGCAGCAGGCACATAAAATAGAGCACGTAGGAGAAGAGTGTGGCGCAGGCCGACCCTTTGATGCTCCAAAGGGGTATGAGGCTGTTATTGAGGATGATGGCCGATGCGGTAAGAATGCCTATGAATAGCAGGGAGAAGGGATAGTGACGCGAATAGTTGAGTATGTCGGTGCCTATCGACAGCGATGAGTTGACTATTTTTGCAAGACCCAGAAAGAAGACCACTCCAATTCCGCCCACGTATTCTGAACCGTGCGGAATCACGGCGAACAGAGGGGTCAGATTGATAAAGATAAAATAAAATATTAGTGCGCTGACCAGAAACTGATGCAGCGACACCTGCTGACCGAGGCGGTTGACCTCCTGCCAGTTGTCGTCGCGCACCGCCTGTGCAATCATCGGTCGTGATATGGCCCCGAGCGAACGGTAGGGAACTTCGACGATGTTGGCAATGTAAAAGGCGATGGTATATACACCCGTAAGCGCCAGACCTGTCTGTGCACCGAGGAAAAGCGAGTTGATAAGCGGTATGTTGCCTGCCAGGACTGTGGCGGTCATAAACAGCGTGTAGAGAACTATCTCTTTGAGACGCTGGCGGTTGATGAACTGCCAATCGATGCGGAACGATATCTTGCCCAGCGAAAGCAGGTAGACGAAATTGATGAGCATTGCCAAAGCATAGCTGAGGCAGAACAGCAGCACAAAAAGGTCGAGCGAGATAACGCCCTTGCCGTAGAGCAAGTAGCACACCAGATTGAATACCCTGATACCCACCTCGCGTGTCAGTCGCGGCACCGTGATGCGCAGCAAAACGCTGGCGTTGGTCTCAAAAACGGTAAGGTACAGGGCGAAAAAGGTCAGTGGCAACAACAGATAGGCATAATTGGCTATCAGCGGCGATTTCTGTGAGTAGACCTCCACGATGTCTTCCTTGAAGATGAAGAATAGCAGCGCGAATATCGTGAAGCCGATGAAAGGTATGAGTATGGACCATCCAAAGATGCCGTGGTTCTTCTCATCCTCGCTTTTAAAGAACGGGAAAAAGCGTATGATAGAAGCGTTTGTACCCAGCTGTGCAAGGCCGGAGAAAAGCATCGCCGCGTCGACCATAACGCGTGTAAGGCCTATTTCCTCCTGGCTCAGACAGTCGGTCAGGACGAAGAAGGTGGTGAAGAATCCTATCGCCACGCCCAAGTAGTTGGCCAGAGCTCCTTTGATGCTTTGTCGTGCTATTACTCCCACTTTGTTTGTTGTTTGTGAAAACTATAACGTTCCCATCCCATTCTTATTGCAGGCGTGGGAAATTTATTTTGCTGTGTTGTTTTTTCTACGTATTTTTGCAGCAAAATTCTGAAAGAAAAATGTATACGGAAATCACAGAACTTTTGGAGACAAAACGTTGTTCGGCTCCAATGCTCGCTGCTCTGCGTCTGTTTGAAAACGGACAGAAAAATCCACTTGTACTCAAAAACACGCTTCAGCAGTATGGTGTAAAAGTGCAGGACTTGCACGACGAAGCTATATCGGTGCTATTCAGTGTCGTTGACATAATATTGGATGACAATGTGTTGACGAGAGAAGAGATGAATATGCTGCGATTTCTGAAAATGTTCTTCAGAATCAAGGAGGGCGACATAGCCAGAAGCGGCCGCGAACTGGACATTGCAAGGGTGTTGTCGTGTCAATTGGAGCGTATGTATACGGGTGGAGCTTCCGTCCACGACGGGGAACTGTTGAAAGTGGATTTGCAGGAACTGTTTGACCTCAGCTATGACCAGTTTTTGAAATACGACACCGAGGCCCGCAAAAACGCTATTGCCAACCGTAATGACCCTAAACAGGCTGATGCGTCTGCCGCTGAAAAAAATGACGGTGCCGGCAGGGACGAATATTTCAACGATGCTGCGCGCCTTGTGGTGATGTCGCAGTTTGGTTCCACTTCGTTGCTGCAAAGGAAACTCTCATTGGGTTACAACCGTGCAGGACGAATATTGAGCCAGCTTGAGGAAGCAGGCATTGTGGCTCCTTACAATGGAAGCAATGTTCGCGATGTTCTGGTGCACAGTATGGAGGAACTGGAAAGCATCCTTTCCTGATCGTCCTGCCGTTTCTCTTGATCTTTTCTCCAGCGTTTTTATACGTACTTTCATAGGCATATGCATATGCCAGGGAATGTATATCGAAAAAAGCATTATTGGCGCGTAAGAAGCACTGTGAGACTTTATGAAAAATGAACGAATGCAAAAGGCTGTTTTTTAGTCGGCAATGTGCCGTTTTCGGCGGTTGTGGCGTCGATGCAAACAAAAGAGGGTGCCGATGTGGCACCCTCTTTTGCGTATGCGGTATTTCAAAGATGTATTTTCGTTGATGGATTATCAGTCGGGAAGATTTTCGAGGAAGTTGATGCCCTTTGAAATTGATCCGTCGAGGTTGATGCGTGTGCGTGCGGCATCGCTTTCGGCGGAGTGTGTGGTCTGGAAGATGGGCTCGGATGTGAGTTCTTCGGTGGTCATTTCCTCGATTTCCTTTGGACCGTTGGGGTTGTTGTGCAGCAGGTCGTTAATACGGCGTATGCGTTCGGCGCGCTGTTTGAGTTTGATGTCATTGATGTCTTCCTCGGGCAGGAAAGCTTGTTCGACCTGTCGTTCGACGATGGATTCGTGGCGAGATTCGACTTTGGGAGTACTGACGGGTTCGGTCTTTTCGGCTGTTTCGGCAACGGTTTCGGGTTCTTCCGCGAAAACTGCCGAGGTCTCGATGTGGAATTCCGGCTCGGCAGGAGCTGTGGTTTCTTTTTGAGGCTGAACGGTTTCGCGCGAGATGATGCGGATTTGGTCGAGCAGGCTGCCTTCGACAGCTACGGGAGCCTCTTCGGCCACGGGTTCAGCTACTGCTGCTTCAACTTCTTCGACCTGTTCCACTGTGGGTTGGTTGAGAACGAAGATGCGTCGTCCGTTGACTTCGGCGGTGGGTTTCGGCAGTATTTCGTCGACCACCTGCTCTGTCTTTTCCTCCGTGGCGGCTGTTGCCTCTGTTTCGGTTGCAGCGGCTTCGACATCGTTTTTGACGACGCTGTCGACGGTGCTTTCAACCGGTTTGTCGAATTTTTGGGGCTCCAGGTTGTGGACTATTGGTCCCGGACGCTGTTCGAAGCCTGTGGCAATGAGGGTGATGCGAAGCTCGTCGTTGAGACTGTCGTCGTCGCCGGCACCCCAGATGACGTTGGTGTCCTTGTCGCCTGTGAGTTCGGTGAGATAGTCGGTTACCTCGCCGAGTTCATCCATAGTAATCTGGTGGCTTGGCGAGTAGGAGAAGTAGAGAAGTATGTTCTTGGCACCGCGGATATCGTTATCGTCAAGCAGCACGGAGGTTGTGGCCTCTTTGATGGCAATGCTTGCACGGTTTTCGCCGCGACCTTCGCCGGCTCCCATCAGTGCGGTGCCGCTCTTTTCCATCACGGTGTTGACATCGCGGAAGTCAATGTTGACATAAGCAGATACGGTGATGATTTCTGCAATGCCCTTTGCGGCGGTGAGAAGTACGTCGTCGGCTTGGCTGAAAGCCTGGTTGAGAGGCAGGTTGCCGCCTACTTGACGAAGTTTGTCGTTGTTTATGACAAGAATGGCATCAACGTGTTTCTTGAGTTCCTCGATGCCGGCAGTTGCCTGTTCTTTGCGACGTCTGCCCTCGAACGAGAAAGGCATAGTGACGATTGCCACAACAAGTATGCGGGGCACCATCTCGTCGTCAATTTCAATGCTTTTGGCAATTTCGGCAATGACCGGTGCTGCACCGGTGCCTGTTCCGCCGCCCATACCGGCGGTGATGAAGAGCATCTGCGTGTCGTCGCTGATGGCGGCGCGTATCTCGTCCTTGTGTTCGATAGCAGCTTTGCGGGCGTGTTCGGGTATGTTGCCGGCACCGAGTTTGCCCAGCTCAATTTTGTTGGGCACGGGGCTTGCGGCAAGAGCTTTGGCGTCTGTGTTGCAGACAATAAAGTCGACACCGCGAATGCCTTGTCGGAACATATGGTTGACGGCATTGCCGCCACCGCCGCCGACGCCGATGACTTTGATTTTGGCCGGTTGCTGGCGCAACGGCTCGAATTCCATCGTGGTGGTTCCGGTCATAAATGGGGCGTTTTCAGGTGCCTGATTTTCTCCGTTCATAGAAATTGTGCTGTCGTTCATATACTTATTTCTTTGCAGATGTTTGATTGTTAACAATATACATTAATTACACGTATTTTGCAAATCGGTGTAAAATTACTTTAAATAATTCAGTTTGAGCCTGCTTCGTCTATTTTGTTTTCAACATTTTATCAACGGTTTGCATAATGACGTTTTTCGTTATAGATCCTGCTCCTCGCGTCCTTCGTTGCGGATGGTTTCGTCGCCAAAGACTTTGCCGAAGTATTTGTCGACTGCTTTCATAAACTGGATACCGAAACCTTTCCTGCTGTTTTTCTTGCCTTTGGTGCCATTGTCGGTGTGTGGCGTTTCCGGTGTCACTTTCTCGAAATCGTCTGGTTTGGAATTTGTTTCGATTTCTTCTGGCATTTCGGCGAAGACATCGTTGTTGGAAATGGGCTGAACCGGTGTTGTTTCGTCGGCGTCTTTCTGTTCGCCGGGTTCGTTGCTTTCAGCGTTGTGGCTTCGCATTTCGTCGAGTTCGTGGAAACCGTAGAGCACAAGGCCGATGCCGGTGGAGTACATTGTGTTGATGATTTCGGGGTCGGTGTCCTTGTCGAGATGCTCGTTGGGCAGTCCTATTCGTGTGTCGATGCCTGTTGTGAACTCGGTGAGTTCCTTGATGTGATGCAGTTGAGCGCCGCCACCTGTGAGGACGATGCCGGCGAAGATGTGTTTCTCCAAATGCGATTTCTTGATTTCGTAGTCGACCTGTTCGAGGATGGTTTCGGTACGAGCCTTGATGATGCCTGCAAGAGTACGCATACTGATTTCTCGAGGCGGCTGTGTGCGAAGTCCGGGAATGGAGATGATGTCGTTTTCGCTGACGTTCTGCGGCAGGCAGGAACCGAAGCGTGTTTTAAGGGTTTCGGCTTGTTCGCGCAGGATTTTGCATCCCTCCTTGATGTCGTTGGTAATGGCGTTGCCAGCCAGCGGCAGCACGGTGGTGTGGCGGATGACTCCTTCGTGGAAGATGGCAATGTCGGTGGTGCCGCCGCCAATGTCGACCAGGGCTACACCCGCATTGCGGTCGGTGTTGTCGAGGACAGCAAAAGCCGATGCTATGGGTTCGAGGACGACTCCCTTGATGGTCAGTCCGGCGCGTTCGACACTGTTGTGGATGTTGATAAGGTTTATGGTGTTGCCGGTAACGATGTGGAAGTTGGACTTCAATTGTTTTCCTGCCACACCCACAGGCTCGACGTCGGGGCTGAGCTCTTCGCCGTCAACAACATAGTTCTGCGGAAATATGTGAATGATGTCCTCGCCAGGGTTGAGCATAATGTTGTGCTGCTCCTCGATGAGACGGTCGACATCCTCTTGCTCTATGTACGTGTGTTCGGGAGGAATGACGACGGTGCCCATAGTCTGGATGCTCTTGATATGTTGGCCTGCAATGCCGACATAGACTTCGTGTACAGGCATTCCAGCCTGTTCGGAAGCCATTTCAACAGCTTTCTGGATGGAGACAGCGGTGTCCTTGATGTTTTTGACCACGCCTCGATCGACACCTTTGGAAGGAGTCTTGCCGAAGCCGATGATCTTGATTTTGTCGTTTTCGGAGCGTTTACCGATGAAGCAGGCGATTTTGGTTGTGCCAATGTCCAAACCTACAATAATGTCATTTTCGTTGTTCATAATATATATTGTTTTGATTTCTTGATTCCTATGTAACTATTGTCTTTTTGTGCATACCACCTGTCCGCGGTATTTGAGGCTGATGGAAGAATAGGTGTCCCACCCCACCCGGCTAATACCCTGGTCGAAGAATGACCATAGGTTGTTGAATTTCTGTACAAGCAGGCTGGTGTCGCCGATGTTGACAGTAAGGTCGCCGAGTTTTGGCACCAAGATGAGGTCGCCGGTGCTGTCGATGAAGACTTGGTCGAAAATGTTGCCGTATTTTGGATTGTCGTGCAAGAACGAAGCAAGGGTCCAAATTTTCATCAGCGACAGCGGCTGGTGGTGGTTGGCGGTGTCGGAGAGGTTAAGGGCAGTCGGATGCAACAATCTTGGCTCCTTGCCCTGTGAATTGCCGACCAGCAGATGGCAATAGTGTTTTTCCGACAGTGGCAGACAAGTGCCTTTGCGTGAGATATAAAACTCGTTGCCCTGATAGAACATACGCACGACGGGCTTGTGCTGCCGCACTTGTACAGTCATCTTGCCGCCAGTGGTGATATGGGCAATGGCTTCGTCTACGTAAGGATGTTGCTGCAGATAGTGTACTACGGCTTTTTTGTCGAGATCTTTGATGTCGGTGGTCAGCAGATTTGGAAAACCAGACAGAATGAGGCTGTCGACATCATTGGGCGAGAGAAGAGTCGCGGCACCGTCAGTGCTGACCGAACATTCGAGTCCGCGCATAGTGGCGTTGCGTCTCACAATATGAAATGTGACCACTATTGCTGCTATGAGCACGACAATGATAATATTTCTCAAAGTAGGTCGCATTTGTTTGTTTTTTTATTCGTCGTTAAGTCTTTGTTCGAGAACAGGCACGATGCGGTCGATGTCGCCGGCACCCATAGTCACAACGACATCGGGGCATAGTGCTTCGACCAAATCGGGCACCTGCTCGGCACTGCAGAGGTATTTGTTCATAGTCTCCATTTTCCGAAGAATCATACCCGAAGAGACTCCGGGAATGGGTTTTTCGCGAGCGGGATAGATAGGCATAAGAATCACTTCGTCGAGAGGCTTGAGTGCTTCGACAAAGTCGTCGGCGAGGTCGCGGGTGCGGGAGTAGAGATGGGGCTGGAAAATGCCCACAATGCGTTTGTCGGGATAGAGATACTTGATAGACTCTATGGTTGCGGAGATTTCCTTTGGATGATGGGCGTAGTCGTCGATGTAGACCAAGTCTTTGGTTTTGATGCGGACATCAAAACGGCGTTTGATGCCGGCGAAGGTTTTGAGACCGTGTCGCAGTTGGTACTCGTCAAGTCCGCAGTGCAAAGCCACCGCCGCCGCTGCAACAGCATTCTCGACATTGTAGAGGCAGGAATTCTGCAGTTCGATATCGTACAGCACTTTGTCTGGAGTGCGAAGGTCGAAGAATATGTTACCGTTGTAGTTGCGGACATTGATGGCGTAGTAGTCGGGCTCAATTGAACGTGCCGAGTAGGTGTAGGTTTTTATCTCCTCGCTGATATGCAGATGGTGCTCGTGCTCTTCTTCCTCTTCTTTGTGATTGTGGTTGTGCTCGGCGAGACCCTCTTTCAGAAACAGTGCACCGTCGGGGTTGGTTTGATTGGCAAACTGCTGGAAAGCCTCGATTAGTTTTTCGTGAGTGCCATAGATGTCCAGGTGGTCGGGGTCGGTGGCGGTGATAACGGAAAAGAATGGGTGCAGCTGCAAAAAGGAACGATCGTATTCATCGGCTTCGACAACCACGTATTCGCTGTCGTTGTTGACCAGGAGGTTGCTGTCGAAGTTTTTGGAAATGCCACCCAGGAAAGCACTGCAGCCTATATCGCTCTTGCTCAACAGATATGCAATCATAGCAGAGGTTGTGGTCTTTCCGTGTGAACCGGCGACAGCAATGCATTTTTTACCGCGAGTCAGTTCTCCGAGCACCTGTGATCGTTTCTTCATTTCGAATCCTTTTTGAATGCAATATTGGAACTCGCGTGTTTCTTTGGGTACTGCAGGGGTGTATATGACAAGATCCAGGTTGTCGGGTATCAGGTCGGGGTTGTCGTCATAATGAATGGCGATGCCTTCGCTTTCAAGCTGTCGTGTCAACGGACTTTCTGTACGGTCGTAGCCGCTCACGTTGTGTCCGCCGAGCTTGAAGAAGCGTGCTATCGCGCTCATTCCTATGCCTCCTATGCCGAGAAAATAGTAGTTCATAGTGTAGTTATTTTTGGATATTCAATATTTTGTCGATTTCGTCGACGATTCTGTCGGCAGCTTTGCGACGCGCCATTTGTTTGATGTTCTTTCCCATCATGGCCATTTGCTCGTCGTTGTTCAGCAGATTTAGCAGTGTTTCGAGACCTTTGTCGTGACATTCGCTGTCGCGAACCATAATGGCTGCATTCTTTTCCACAAGTGCCATAGCGTTTTTTGTCTGATGATCCTCGGCCACATTGGGTGAAGGAATCAGTATAATGGGTTTGGCAACAATGCACAACTCGGATATTGCTATTGCTCCTGCGCGTGAAATGATTACGTCGGCAGCACGGTAGGCCATATCCATTTCGTTGATGAATTGGTGAACCTTGACCAGATGTTCGCAGTTGGCTTCTTTCACCTTTTGGCAAGCGTCATTGAACATACCCTTTCCAGTCTGCCACAACAGCTGTATGTCATTCATCTTGAAGAATTCGATATTGTCAAGAATCATCTTGTTGATTGAGCCGGCTCCAAGGCTTCCTCCAACCGACAAGACAGTCTTTTTGCCGGCACTAAGTCCAAAGTGCTCCAGTCCTTGAGCCTTTTTCTCAGTTTTATTGTCGGTAAGCATTTTTGCCTCGCCAAGTGTGCCCTCAAAACGTTGCAGCGGTTCGCTATAGATGTTTTCAATTATGTCGCGGACAGGATTGCCGGTGAATACTATTTTGTCTTTTGGAAAGAAACGCTCCATTCCGTCGTAGGCCACACAGATTGTTTTGGCGCCCTGGGCCAGCATTTTGTTTGTGAGTCCAGCGTAGGAGTTTTGTTCCTGAAGCAGTGTTGGGAATCCCATTTTGGCGGCAGTTTTCAGTGTTGGCTCACTTGCAAATCCGCCTACGCCGACAACGATGTCGGGATTGAATTCGCGGAGAATGTTTTTAACTTTGCGGCGGCTTCGGAACATTTTGAATGGCAGTTGCAGATTCTTGATTATGTTTGAAACTGTCAGCTTTCGCTGAAGGCCGGCTATTGGAAGACCTTTGATGGCGTACCCTGCAGCAGGGACTTTCTCCATTTCCATACGTCCTTCGGCACCGACAAAGAGTATGTCGGCGTTTGGGTATCTTTTCTTTATGGCATTTGCAATGGCAATGGCTGGAAAGATGTGCCCGCCGGTGCCGCCACCGCTGATTATTGCTTTCATATTTCGTTTTGCTCCTTTCCTGTTGATTGTTCAGTTACTGTTTCGCTTGTTTCTTCCTTTCCGTTCCCATCTGTAACGGCTGCCTGTGCGGCGTGTTTCTCGCGTGCCTCGTAAAGGTTCACATCGTATGCCACCGATTGTATTATGCCCAGTGCTAGTCCCATACACATATAGGCTGTGCCTCCCGAACTGATGAAAGGCAGTGTTTGGCCTGTTACAGGCATAGCACCTACCGAGACGGCCATATGTATGGCTGCTTGCAGGAATATAAGCGTTCCAAGTCCAATGACAGTCATACGACCGAAGTCGCCGCGGCATCGCAATGCAATCTTGATGCAACGAACATAAAGATAGACGTAGAGCAGGAAAACAATTGTTCCGCCAAACATACCGGTTTCTTCAACAATAATGGCGTAAATAAGGTCGTTGTTTGCTTGTGTCATAAGTCTTGCCTGTATGGTCGAGCCAACACCGACGCCGAAGAACTTACCCGATGCGACGGCCATTCGCGCCATAGATTCCTGTGAAAGTTCCGTCTCGTCAAAGTTCATCCATTTGTCAACACGGCTTGCCCACGTTCCAGAGCGAGCGAGAAATGGAATGTTCATTTTTTCGCCTACAAATATTGCCAAAAGTCCTACTGCGACAAGCGAAAGGATTGTTAGCCGCCAGTATTTTACGTTGATAGGTGCCAGTCTAAGCATTGCGAAACACACGAAAAAGATGATCGCCGCAGTTGACAGGTTGTCGGATACAACCAAGCCGATAACAAGGAAGAGCGGCAGAAGTATGTTGCGGAATGTAGTCCAGTCTTTCAGGTTCTCTTTTTCTTGTGTCAGAAGACGCGCCAGATATACTATCAGCACTATCTTTGCCAACTCTGAAGGTTGGAAGCGACCGACCAGTGGCAGCACAAGCCAGCGGCTCATACCGGAGCCAGCATCGTTGCTTTTGTGGCCAACGATGAACACTGCT
This sequence comes from Bacteroidales bacterium, assembly GCA_016283175.1. Taxonomy (GTDB): domain Bacteria; phylum Bacteroidota; class Bacteroidia; order Bacteroidales; family P3; genus Colimorpha. The sequence goes on along the minus strand of JAEEMK010000063.1, from coordinate 32,879 downwards.
ACCAGTAGTCCCACGGACAGCAGATAGCCAAACCACGAGAGTCCTGAAAAACGTCTGTAGTTGAAGTTGGACATAAGGATGACCACGACAACCGTTGCGACGACAAATAGCAAATGACGTATAAAGGCCTGCTCGGGTGTCCTGTTGGTGAGAATCGCCGAGTAGCCGATTGAACTGAATACCGATACAAGCGAAATGATGGCCAGAACAAGGAAGATGAACCAGATGGCTTTGTCACCCTTGAATGGATTCAGCAGTTTGCGTGATATGTCGTCTTTTGTCGTTGCCATTTACAATTCGTTGACTTCGTGTTTGAATGATTCTCCCTGTTCTTCGTATGAAATACCGTTCTCGAAGGCTGGCGAGAAAAGCACCTTGGTGTTTTCTTCGCTGCTATAGAAAGCCTTGGTGACGGCCTCTGCCATCGTTTCAATCTGTGAGATTTCTTTTACGATGTCTCCGAAGGTTGTTTGGTACAGGGCACTGTTGCCTAAACAGATGATTCTTTCCACTTTGTTTTCGACTAAGGTGCGGAGCCTTTTATATTCAGAGGCTCTCTGGATGCTGTCGGTTGCACCGTTGGCAATCCATACCACTTTCCCTTCTACGGTCTCTAAGGCGTACCACGTCGACATCGGACTGCGCGAAGCGGCATCGTCGATGAACGATACACCCTTGATGCGGGCCACAAATTCGAGTTTGTGACGCATCTCGTCAATCAGGTTGAAACAGGCTTTAAGATGCTCGCTGCGCAACTTTTTGAGTTTCGAGCTGTCAATGCCCGCCAAGCCGGTGTGGACTTTGTCTCGTCCTTGTGCTACTAATGTTTCGTACATATTTCAAAGATGTTTGTTTCTTATCTGAGTTTCAAAGTTACAATGCTTAAGATGGCCAGCAAGATGCCGATAAGGTAGAAGCGAATGACAATCTTCTCCTCCTTGATGCCTTTCTTCTGGTAGTGGTGGTGAATCGGTGCCATTAGGAACACTCTGCGTCCCTCGCCGTATTTCTTCTTGGTGCGTTTGAAATGTGTGGTCTGTATTATTACCGACAGACTTTCCATCAAGAAGATGCCGCACAGTATAGGTATCAACAACTCCTTGCGTATCAACAGTGCGAACACGGCTATAATGCCGCCAATGGCCAACGAACCAGTATCGCCCATAAAGATTTCGGCGGGATGGGTGTTGTACCATAGGAATCCAAGCGTGGCACCGACAAAGGCGGTAATGAATATTGCCAGTTCGCCGATGTTAGGCAGGTACATTATATTAAGGTAGTTGGCAAATATTATGTTGCCTGACACCCAAGCCAATATCGCCAATGTCGAGCCTATGATGGCGGAAGTTCCTGTTGCCAATCCGTCAATGCCGTCAGTCAGGTTGGCTCCGTTAGAAGTGGCAGTGACTACCAGTATGACAATCAACACATACACCAGCCAGACCCATTTCTTTGTCCAGTCGCCCATCCACGTGATGATTTTTGCATAGTCGAGTTCGTTGCTCTTTACGAATGGAATGGTGGTTTTTGTCGATTTTACAGGGTTTTGGGCAAACTCGCTCTTGGCGCGCTCATAATTGCCGTCGATATTGACATTGTGTACTGCTACATAGTTTTCCACCGACGATGTCTCTTTTATTGTTATGTCAGGATGATACATTATAAGCAGTCCGACGGCAATTCCCAGCACCACCTGTCCGATAACCTTGTATTTGCCGCGCAGACCTTCTTTGTGTTTCCTGAACACTTTTATGTAGTCGTCGATAAATCCTATCAAACCCAGCCACAGTGTAGTGCCAAGCATAATCAGTACGTAAATGTTGTCCAGTTTGGCAAAGAGCAGAGTGGGGATGACAATAGCTGCAAGTATCAGCAGTCCGCCCATTGTCGGTGTGCCTTCTTTTTCTTTCTGTCCTTCCAAATGCAGGTCTCGCACTGTCTCACCAATCTGCTTGCGGCGCAACCATTTGATGAACGGTTTGCCGAAAATGAGCATTATTATCAGCGATGTTATTACGGACATAGCTGCGCGGAAGGAGATATACTGGAATACTCCTGCGCCCGGGAAATTGAAGGCTTTGTCCAACCAAGTGAATAGATAGTATAGCATAATAGTTTTGTTTTCTGGTTTAATTGTTTAACAGTTTGTTGACTTCTTCTCGGTCGTCGAAATGGTGTTTGACGCCGTTAACTTCCTGATATGTCTCGTGACCTTTTCCGGCGATGAGTATTATGTCCCCTTCGTGTGCTATCATCACTGCTGTCTTGATGGCTTGCCGGCGGTCGGTGATGCGTACCGTGTTCGAGCGTTGTTCAGGTGTAAGGCCTGCTTCCATCTGGTTCAATATTGTGTCTGGATTCTCTGTACGCGGATTGTCCGACGTAAGTATCAGATGGTCGCAGTTCTCGGCACCAATGCGGGCCATAATGGGTCGTTTCAGAGGGTCTCGGTCTCCGCCGCAGCCAACAACGACTATAAGATTCTGGCTGGCAGAGCGTACCTCGTTTATTGTGTCAATGACGTTTTGCAGTGCATCGGGCGTGTGAGCATAGTCAACAATGGCTGTGATTCCACGTCCGTGCAGGTATTGGAAACGTCCCGGTGCTGCATATAGTTTGCTGGCGACTCGTAGTGTTTCGTCGGTGTCGAAACCGCACAGCAAGGCTGTTGCTACGATGGCGGTGATGTTGTATGCATTGAAACGTCCAACAAGTGGGGTCCAGAACTCGCGTTTCCCGTCTGCCGAGCTAAGTTCCAGATGCTGGCCGTGGATGGTGCTTTCCAGAATCTTGCAGCGAAAGTCAGCCACAGTCTGCAGGCTGTAGGTCTTGATGCGTGCTTTGCAGTTCTGCACCATAACGCGACCGTTTTTGTCGTCGATATTGGTGAGAGCAAAGGCGTCGCTTGACAGACTGTCGAACAGGGCTTTCTTGGCAGCAATATAGTTGGCCATTGTTTTGTGGAAATCAAGATGGTCGTGGGTGATGTTGCTGAAAATGGCACCTGCGTATTTAAGGCCGGCAATGCGGTTCTGCACTATGGCGTGCGAACTGACTTCCATAAAGCAGTATTCGCATCCGTGATCCACCATTTTTGCCAGCAGAGAGTTCAGTTCCACGGCGTCAGGTGTGGTGTGGGTGGCTGCTATTTCCTCGTCGTCTATACGGTTCACAATGGTCGATATCAGTCCGGCGCTTATGCCCATATCTCGCATCATTCTGTGCAGAAGTGTTACCGTCGTCGTTTTGCCGTTTGTACCAGTTATGCCTATCAACTGCAGCTTGCGTGATGGATTGCCATAAAAGTTTCCGGCGGCAATGCCAAGGGCTATGTCGGAGTTTTCCACCTGTATGAAAATCACTCCTTCCGGCTGTTCGGCAGGAAGGTCTTGACAGACAATTACGGTGGCACCTTTTTCGATGGCCATTGAAATATAGTTATGGCCGTCGACGTGCACTCCTTTTTGGGCCACGAACATTGTGCCGCTGCATACTTTACGCGAATCGAAAGTGACAATTTCCACCTCGCGGCTGTCAGCCGTGCAGCTGCTACCTGCGCAGTAGGCTGTGTACTCTATTCCTTTTAATATATCTGTCAGTTTCATACTCTGTTATCTTTTGGGTTTTAGTTTTAGGTGCACCGTTGTTCCTTTTGTCATTGGAGTACGTGCTTTTGGTGTCTGCTCTACGACCTTGCCATAGCCTTCAAAGGTTACATCCAACCCGAGGCTGCGACACAGCAGGATAGCGTCTTTTACGGTCATTCCATAGCAGTTTGGCACCCTTTGCTGCGATGCTTCGTATTTTACGTATTCACCGCGCAGCCCCAGACTGTCCACTGGATCGCGGAAGGTGCACCACTTCGATTGCATTGTTACATTGCTGTAGTCCAGTCCGAGGCGTTTGTGTACAAGTCTCACTTCGGCTTGTGGTGCTTTGGCTACGGTGGGAAGCGTGTATTGCATTCCTTTGCCGTTCCGCTGGCTCTTCTTTATTTCGGCCATTTTGTTCATCGTCGGACGGCAGTCAAGTTCTTTGTCCAGCGACACCACGCAGTCGGCTATGTCTTGGAACACTGGGGCGGCGTTTCGGCCAAAGTAATTGATGTCGCGCATCATCACCAGACAGGTGTATTTGGGCTTGTCGGCAGGGAAGAAGCCTACGAAAGTGGCGTTGCTTGTTGTTGCTCCGGGCTTGGTGACAGCCGTACCGGTCTTGCCGGCAATGGTGTATGTGTCGTTCTTGATGTTGTCGCCCGTGCCGCCTTCCACAACGCCTATCAGCAGGTCGCGCAGTGTTTCCGCTGTTTTTTCCGAACAGATTCGTTCGTTGATGACCTGTACGGGCAGCTCTTCCATCTTGCCGTCGACTATTATGCCTTTGCAAAAACGTGGTTTGACCATCTTGCCCTTGTTGGCAAGTGCATTGTAGAATGTCGCCATTCTCAACGGCGATACTGCTGCTGTATATCCGTAGCAGAATCGCAGAAAGTCGTTGTCATATCTCAGCGAATGTGTGCGGCTTGTATATTCGTTGCATCCGGTCAGGTCGACATTGATTTTCTGGAACGGGAATATGCGGCTAACCTGTGCAAAAAGAGTGTCGCGTCGATGGTTGTTGTAAAAACGCCACGCTAGTTCGCAGAACGCCACGTTCGACGATACGGCAACGGCTTTCCAAAGCGGGTACATCGCGTTGGGCATATCGTGGTCGACGACAACCTTGCTGTTGGCACTGAAACGTTTGGTACCAACTGGCAGCAGCATCGATGTGTCGAGTGTGAAGCTGTTGTCGTTGTACATTGCCGTCAGCAGAACGGGTTTGAAAATCGAGCCGGGTTCATACAGGTCGGTTACGGCCACGTTGCGGTAAGGCTTTTCCTCGTATTTGTTTTTTGCAGTGTCCAATATCAGGCTTGAACAAACCAGCACGTTGCCTGTCTCCACCTCCATCAGTATGGCGCAGCCCGCTGTGCTGCCATAGCGGCGCAACGTCTTCTCGAGCGAATACTGCGAGATGTCCTGAAGCCTTGTGTCTATTGTGGCTACTATGCTTTGGCCGTCTATGACCGGAAAACCGGGTATCGAATCGGTCCTGATTGTATCCGAAACAGTGATGTTGCCGCTGCCTCTCACTGGTATCCACGAGCCGCGGGTCAGTCGGCGGCACAGCACTTTGCCGTCGCGTCCGCGCAGTATCGAGTCGTAGTAGCCTTCAAGGCCGGTGTATTTCTCGGAAAGATATGATGGCTTGAATCCAATCGTGCTCTCGGCCATATTGCCGTAAATGTGGAACCGGTTGTTGTGTATCACCGACTCCTTGCCGTTGTATTTCACCACGGCGTGTCTCCATCCCGGCATACGGCAAATCTTGTCCCAGTCCGAGTAGGGGAGATGGCGTTGTATCACTACGTAGGCGCGTGGTTTCTTGGCGTTGCGTTCTTTGTCGAGGATTCTGCGGAAAGCGGCTGCTGACGAATCGGGATAGGCATTGTGCAGAATCAGGCACACCGAATCAACATATTTCGTATAGTTGCTGTCGGCTATTGTGGGCAGAAACAGGGTGTCGTGAGTTCCTTCCTTGTATTTAACCTTTCCCTGCTTGTTCAGTACGGGTCTGCGGCTGAAATCGAATATCAGGTCGCATTCCGGCACTGTTGTGGCCAGCGTCTTGCCGTCCGAGGAATAGATGTTGCCTCTGTGGGCTTCCATAGGCATATAGTCCTTCGTTAAATCCTCTGCGCGTTTGCGCCACATATCGCCGTCAATCCAGGTGACCTTTATGGACGACCACAGTATAGCCAGCCCGAATACTCCTACCAGTATCAGGAACAGCACTCCTACTTTTGCTCTTGACGTTATGCGGTCGTTCTTTGCCATAGTGGTTTAATACAGATTGTTAAGGTGTGTATATATAGAATTAATATCTCTTATTTGTAGTCGACTTTCAGTTCAAACGGCGGGCCGGCAACAAGTCCCACGTCGATGGTGTCCAGTTCGCGGTCGATGCGCGATATCCGTATCGACTCTTGGTACTGTTTCTGCATCTGCACTCTTTGTTCGCGCAGGTAGCTTACCTCCTTCTGCAGCTTGCTTTTCTCCTTGTTGAGACCCTCAACCTTGTATCTCACCCATACCATTACCAGACAGCCAGCCAGAATCATCAGCAACAGCGGTATCTGCCTCAGCACAAAGTGCGAGCCAAGCATATCGCCGCCCAGCACCTGTGCCAGATTGCCTTTTTTTCTATTGCTGTTGTTCCTTGCCATTTGTATTTTGTTTATTTGTTGTTGCTTTCAGCTCTACACTTCTAAATTTTCTCTGCCACTCGCAGTTTTGCGCTGCGCGAACGGTTGTTGCGCTGCAGCTCCTCGTCCGATGCCGTCACGGGCTTGCGGGTCACCAGTTTCAGCTGCACCTGTGGTACACCGTAGAAATCCTTCTTCACCTCGCCGTCGAAATTGCCCGAACGGAAAAAGTTCTTAACCAAGCGGTCCTCCAGCGAATGGTACGACATTACACACAAACGGCCGCCCTCGTTCAGCAGTTCCACGGCCTGCTCCAGCATCTGCCGCAGAGCCTCCAGCTCGCCGTTCACCTCGATGCGCAGTGCTTGAAACACCATCGCCAGCGCTTTGTTTTCGCGGCCACGCGGCAGCAGATGTTCCACGGCTGCCTTTAGGTCGCCTGTCGTTGCAATGCCGCCTTGCTCGGCGTTCTCGGTGCGGTGTTTTGTGATGGCACGTGCCATCTGGCGGGCGTTGGGCAGCTCGCCGTACAGTCGCAATATGCGTTCCAGCTCATCCTCGTCGGCAGCGTTTACGATGTCGGCAGCCGTAGTGCCTTCGCGACGATCCATACGCAGGTCAAGCGGACCTTCCATACGCGTCGAAAAACCGCGCGATGCCTCGTCGATTTGGTGACTCGACACACCAAGGTCGGCCAGCAGCCCGTCGATGCGGCGCACGCCGTTCAGGCGCAGAAAGCTTTTCAGATGGCTGAAATTCTCGTTGATAAGGCAGAAACGTGGGTCGTCGGGAACATTGGCCAGCGCGTCGCCGTCACGGTCGAAGGCATACAGACGGCCCTCCTCGCCAAGGCACGACAGGATGGCACGGCTGTGGCCGCCGCCGCCAAAGGTCGCGTCGACGTATGTGCCGTCAGGAATGATGTTCAGTCCTTCAAGGCACTCGGCCAGCATCACTGGCTCGTGATAGTTTTTCTCTTTTTCAGGACTCTGCTGCATTGGATATCCTCCCTAATCGTTCGTCCACCTTTACGGCGTAATTGGTGACTTCTTTGTTAAGCTGGCTGTAAGTGTCGTGATCCCAGATTTCCATAAACTTGCCTGTCGACAAAAGCACCAGATCCTTTGAAGTCTTGATGCGCTCGCGTTGCTCGCCCGGAATCACCAGACGGTCGCTCGAGTCCATCTCCACAATGTTGCCTGCGCTCAGCACGCGCAGCATCTTGCGGTCTTCGATCGAATAGGGGTTCAGTTCTTTTTGAAGTTGTGCTATTTCCGCTTCAAAACTGGCGTATGTCCACAGCTCAAGGCATTCGGCATAGATGCTCGGACGGATGACAAAACGGCAGTCGTCGCCCTCCAATTGCTTTTTTATGGCAATTGGAAGCTTGAAACGACCGTTGCTGTCAAGCTTACAATACTCTATACCAATCAATAACGACATTTTTGCCTAATTTGTTTCAAAGTGTAAAAATACAACATTTTTTCCAAAAAAAACCTAAAATTTCCAAAAAATGTTTATAAATTCCAATTAATAACTTTTTGACCCTCTTTTACGCAGTCTGTCCCCAAAAGTTTCGTTGTGCCGAAAATTGATTGTAATAATCTTGAAATCAATATTGTATAATTGTATTGTCGCGTCTTCGCGCCACGCTTGCGACCCCTTTCTGGAGGTTGGCAGCCTGTTGATAACTTTTTTCCATTCGGCTTCCAAAAAAACATTCTCGCCCGTCATACCGTCCGTCTTCCCTCCGTGGCTCTGCCGGAATAGGCCTCGATATTTGTCACAAAATTTGTGGGAGTGTTCGGCGTGGATTTGAGACGGACAACCCTGTTTTGACTTAATTTGCTCCCTGTTTTCCCTGGCATATGTACAGTATTTGTACAGTATATGTACAGTATTTATACGCTTCTAAAGCGTACAAATACTGTACATATACTGTACAAATACTGTACATATGCCAGGGAAAATATACTGAATGTAATGTTTCTTAACACTATGAAACAAATTGAGCATATGCGTTTTTGCGGCGCATTGTGCTGTTCTTCGCGCTCCAACGGGTCGTGCTTCTGAGGAGTATATGGTGTCAGCAGGCTGTCTTGCATTATGATGTTGAGTCTACACATACGAAAGAAAACATTGTCGACAGCTTGTTGTTTTCATTTTTTTTTGTATATTTGCATCCTCTATACTCTGCGGATGTGTAGTGTATTGTTTTGATAGATAATTTATTAATTGAAAATATAAAGTAAAAATGAAAATCAAATCTTTAGTATTGGCCCTTGGCCTGCTTATCGCTCTGCCCGGCGTTGCACGTGCTGACGAGGGTATGTGGCTTCTCTCGCTTATTGGCAAGAACTATGCCGATATGCAGAAGGCCGGTTTCAAACTCACTCCTGAGGACATCTACAGCATCAACCAGAACTGCATCAAGGACGCTATTGTCGGTCTCGGCAACGAAGGCTCTCCTTTCTGGCATTTCTGCACTGGCGAAATTATCTCCGACCAGGGTCTGATGTCGACCAACCACCACTGCGGCTATGGCAAGCTGCAGGAACACAGTACCGTGGGTCACGACTATCTGCGTGACGGTTTCTGGGCTTACAGCAAGGATCAGGAACTTCCCAACCCGGGCTTGACCGCTTCCATCCTCGTGCGTATGGAGGATGTCACCGATCAGGTGAAGGCCGCCCTCAGCGACGATATGAGCGAGAGCGAGCGCGCCCGCGCCATCAAGGAGGTGAGCGACCGTATTGCCAAGAAGGCTGTCGAAGGCACCATCTATGACGCTCAGGTCAAATCGATGTTCAACGGCAACCAGTTTTTCCTCTTTGTCCACGTCATCTACAAGGATGTCCGCCTGGTCGGTGCTCCTCCGTCGTCGATGGGCAAATTCGGTGGCGACACCGACAACTGGAGCTGGCCGCGTCATACTTGCGACTTCTCGATGTTCCGCATCTACACCGGCCCCGACGGCAACCCGGCTGAATATTCCGATGCCAACATTCCGCTGAAACCCAAACACCACCTGCCGGTCAGCAACCGCGAACTGAAGGATGGCGACTTCGCTATGGTTATGGGCTTCCCCGGCACCACCGACCACTTCCTGACCAGCTACGGCCTCGAAGAGACAATGAACATCACCAACAAGTTGCGCTACGAAATCCGCACCGTGAAAATCAACATCCTCCGCGAGGAAATGGCCGCAAGCCAGGAGACCAAGATTAAATATGCTTCGAAGTATGCCAGCTGCTCGAACTACTGGAAATACAGCAACGAACAGAACAAGGCTCTCAAGAATCTCAACACGATGGGCGTGAAGAAAAGCGTCGAAGAACGTTACAACGCTTGGGCTGAGACCAAGGATCCCAAGTATGCCGAGGCTCTGCCACTCATCAAGAAGGGCTATGCCGACCGTGCACCCTATATGTCAGCCGTCTCCTATCTGTCTGAAGGTCTGCTCCAGGGACCTGAACTGCTGCTCCAGGCCTATCGTGTGGGTTCCACGCTCGACTTGCTCAGCAATCCCAAATATGCCGACAAGAAAGATATGATTGTTGAAAATATCAATGCCAATGCCGACGAGTTCTACAAGGACTATAACGAAGCTACTGAAAAGCGTTTGATGGCTGCCCTGATGGAGTATGTCTATCGCAATATGGAAATGCAGTTTATGCCGCAGTTCCTTGTCGACGCCGACAAGAAATACAAAGGCAACTTTGAAAAATATGTCAGCGATATGTTCGCTAAATCAATCTTTGCCAACAAGGAGGCTTTCAGCCAGTTTATGCAGAAACCCGATCTGAAGAAACTTGCCAAGGATCCTGTTTATCTTGCTGGCAAGGGCGCAATTGAGAAATATCAGGAAGTGCGCTCGATGATTCCCAAAGAGAGCACCGACGGCCTACAGCGCGGCATCCGCAACTTCACCGACGGTATCCTGCAAATCAACAAGAACAGCAAACTTATGAGCCCCGACGCCAACTCGACCATCCGTCTGACCTACGGCAACGTGAAGGCCTACGAGCCTCGCGACGCTGTGGCCTACAGCTACTACACTACCCTGAAGGGTGTCATTGAGAAAGAGGATCCCAACAACAGCGAGTTCATCGTTCCCGAGCGTCTGAAGAACCTCTACGCAGCTAAGGACTTCGGCCCCTATGCCAACAGCAAGGGTGAGCTTGTGACCTGCTTTGTCACCAACAACGACATCACCGGTGGCAATAGCGGTAGCCCCGTTATGGACGCTGAAGGCAACCTCATCGGTCTGGCCTTCGACGGCAATAGCGAGGCTATGAGCGGCGACATCGACTTCGAGGAGAACCTGCAGCGTTGCATCTGCCTCGACAGCCGCTATTTCCTCTGGGTCATCGACAAATACGCCGGTGCCAAGAACCTCATCGACGAAATGACCATTGTGAAATAAATCCAGAGATTTGGATATATTAAAAGCGGCCTTGTTTAAGGCCGCTTTTTTTGTTAGATCTGTTTTGCTTAATCCATTAACCAGATGTCTTTTGATCCCAATTGGGATTCATAATTATCTCTCCAAAACTTGCGGGGAGAAAAACTGAGGTCGGGGCGGAAAGTTTTGTCGGTAATCGAGATTTCTGAAGTACGATATAGTGGCATTATTTTTTTCAACCATCCGTCAGATACGCCCAGCAGATACCAGATGTAATTTTTCATTACCAAACTTTTGGGTTCGAAGTTATCATACGGTATCGGATGTCTGGAGTTTGGCTCTCTGTACTTTATGTTTATATATCGTCGTTGTCTGATTGCTTCCAGCAAGATTTTTACACGGTCTGTTCCGGGAGGTTCATTGTCAATAAGTACGTTTTGTTCGGATAAGCCGGCTTCGCGTAGTTGCTTCATTGCAATGGATGCTTCAACTGCCCAAAGGTAAGGCATTGTCCAAGGCGCATTGTCTCTGGCTGGCTCGTCAATTAGACGATAGCGATATCGCTTGTTGCTGTCGGATATTTTACGCGAATAGCTGCTGTCTTCCAGTTCCCTGTCGCAAACAATCGTTATGCCGAATCTGTTGCGGAGTTCATTCAGATAGTTGTGGAAGGAACGTTTGGACAAAACGAAGTTTAATGACTCATCCTTTTCGAGATTCGCTGCTATTTCTTCGTAGGTAATTCCACGCTCCCCTGCATTGCGAAACAGGCTTACGAGTCGGGAGAGCATTTCCAAATTTTTATAGTCCATAGGTGCTGATTTAGGCTGCAAAGTTACTAAAAATTCTTTGTATGCAAAATAAATGTAAGACAAATATTAAATGTACTTTTGCTAATGTATTGGATTGTAGGAATATGTTAAATCAAAATGTTAATTCGCGGAAATTCTCAGTATTATATAGTGTAAGCAAAAATGAAAAACACAATGGATATGGAACAGAAAAACAGCAACAGCTTCGCCTTCAGTTTGCGCGAAACAGAGGAACTCACCAGGTTGGCAGTCAAGCTCAGTGAGCCTAGAAAAAACGAATGCTATGAAATGAACGTGATGCTTAGCGGCGATGTCCGCAAGGGTATGGAATGGGTAAAAATGATTGATCAAATGTTGACTCTCAAGCTAAAAGGTGCTCCATACCAGCCACTCTGTGCAAGCAAGGTCTACGAGTGTAAGTGGTTGAAAATCGTTGTCTCCGATCTGTCGGAAACAGAAATTAGATGTCGTTTTCGAATGGAATACACCGATGTTGTTAACCTCGACCGCCCGTCTGAGACGGTCTGAGGTTTTATTTTTGTCAAGAAAATAAGTCTTAATCTATGTCATATAGAAGAAAAATTAATCAGATCAACGCTCTTGTGAGCCAGATTAGAACGAAGGTGACACCCTTGCATCCAGTAGAAAATGCCGAAGGATGATGGGGATACGCCACATCTGATGGAGACGTGGTAATTCCTCACCAATGGCGCATTGCAGGCAACTTCTATGAAGGATTGGCTAAGGTTGTGGATGATAGCGGCAAATGTGGTTTCATCGACAAAACAGGCGAACTTGTCATTCCTTGTAAATATGGCTGTTCTGGCCACTTCAGCAGCGGTCTCTGCTGGGTGAAGGGAGAGAATGGCAAGTTCGGCTTTATTGACAGAACGGGCGTTCTTCTCATCCCTTACAGGTGGAAGGCAGTCACGCCGTTCTATTATCACAGTGCTGCAGTAATGGATGACAATGGTTTGTGGCACGTAATCGACCCTGATGAAACCATATTCAGTAGAATTGGATGGAAGCTTCTGCTTCCATTGCAAAACGGCTATTTTTTAGGAAAGAGCCAAACCGACAATTGGAAACTGGTCAACGAATTTGGAGGAGCGATGGAACTTGTCGAAGATAATAAGGATTGTACATTGTTACTCCCGATGAAGGACAAGAATGGAAAGTGGGGATTTGCCGAAACAAAGATATTCTTTACCGATGATGTGGAGACGGCTGCCAAAAACGTGGAATACCAACTTCAATCAGTTGATGGCAGTTGCATTATTCGCCGCAACGACATTAAAGTCACGAGCAAGCCTGTAATAACTGGGCGGTGGAAAATTGCGCGCTGTTTCTGTGAGGGACTTGCACGGGTGATGGATGACACTGGTAAATGGGGATATGTAGATGAAAGCGGCAAACTGGTTATCCCCTGCCGCTGGATTGATGCCGGCCCCTTCTGGGGCGGAACGGCCGAAGTGAAGGACGCCGATTTAGGCGAGGTTACAATAGATCATTCAGGAAATATCATATAAAAAAAAATTAGGAGAAGAATTGTTCCGATTGGTATACAGCTATGGAAACGATTCAGCGAAAGTGGTCGTGTGCAAATATAATGTTATATAAAAGTTAAAACATTTTTGGTATAAAACTGGTTAATAATTTGAATTTCATTGTTTTGTAAGTTGATGTAACAATTCTTAATGAGAGCTCTTCGTATAATAATAGTAGACAGAAAATGAAAAACGAAATGAAAACGACAAAGGAAAACACCCAGAAGAAGAGCCTCGACGAGGCCATCGCCAACGCCGCCAATGCGTGCAAAGTTATCTGTGCCATCAACGCCCGCTTCGCCTCCTATGGCATCCCTATGCTTGTGATGAGCGATTCCCACGGCATAATGGGCGAGAAATGCTGCCGTACCCTCTGCATCGACCACGACGACCTGGCTCTCCTCAATGCCGTCAGTATGCGCGAGGCATTGCAAGTCGGCGACTTGGCTGTCAAAATCAAGCAGCGCGGCAACTATCCCTACCCTCCGATCAATGTTATCCTCAGCGGCGATCCTCGCAGGGGGATGTATTGGACAAATCTGCTGGACGAGCTGCTGACCCTCCACCTCAAGAGCCTGCCGTTCTCCTCGCTCTACAGAGGCAAACACTATGATGGCAAAGGCCTCTTCATCATCGCCTCCGACCTGCCCGTCGCCGAACTGAAGCGGGGCTTCCCAAAACTGTACTCTGATGTCATACTCCTGGAGGAAACTCCTTCGGGAGTATGACTTCCCTAATTATAGAATTATTTGGATGGTTGAAAAAGTATTCGTAATTTTGCACATTAAAAACTTTTAAAAAATAGTGAAATGAAACCGCAAAAAAGACAAATCTCTGACTCTCTTTTAAAAATGCTCAACGTTGGTGGAAAATTCCATACAATAACTGAAATAGTAAAGAGGGACCCTTATTTGGATATGGAAATGAGAGGAGGCACAGGGGCAATAGTGTATTATCGCGGAGGAAAATTGCTTACAATTAATGAAAAGATGGGCTTGGTTGGGTTAGATAAAAAGTACTGCCTCAAAGATGAAAGAGAATATGTTACACCTGAACTTGGGAATATCTTAGCTTATATCTATAAAGCCAAGAATATAATGGACAAGTATGAGATGTACAACAGCAAATTGGGAGAGAAGGAGATTCAACAGAGGACTGTTTATGAGAACAATCTTTCGGTGAATGCAGACAATACTGATTATTTCATAGTGGATGTCGAGTGGGCTGATAACAATTCTCTGGGCGGAAGAGCCGATATTGTTGCTTTTAAATGGAACCATATGAATCACAAAAATCGATCTCTAAAGTTAGCTCTGATTGAAGTGAAGCAGGGTGAACATGCAATTAAAACAACAGAGATGGTTAAGAACGGAATAATAAAATTAAAACCAGGTTTAAGAAAGCATTATGAGGATTATCGGAATTTCTTGAAAGATAAAGAGTATGTTAGGGCATTTGCTGACGATATGATGAATGTGCTTAAGCAAAAAAAACAACTTGGGTTAATAAAAGGATTGGAAAAACTGTTCACTGATGGGAAGAAGGACATCGTTCCGACCATCGATGACGATGTCGATTTTGTTTTTCTCTTGGCAAATTACCATCATTATAGCAAACAATTGCGAGAAGAATGTGAAACACTTCCCGAGGATTGTAAGTTTTTTGTCTCCTCATTTATGGGATATGGGTTATATGAGGACCTTGTTTTTACGAAAGACGAGGTAAAAAACATTTTCCCAATGACTTTTTTGAGATAATGCCGATTAAAAAACTCTTTGCGAAAATAAAGTATGACCATCACCATTCATCGCGGAATTAATCAGATAGGCGGGTGCATCACGGAGATTGCATCCGCCTCTGGTGCTAAGATACTGATAGACCTCGGTCACAATCTCCCCGAAGGGGACAAACGGAACAACGACCCCCTGGACAAACCCGAGAACATCGACCCCATCCTTGAAGGAGTGGATGCCGTCTTCTACACCCACTCCCACGGCGACCACGTGGGTTTCGAAGCCAAAGTGGCAGACAAGAATGTTCCGCAGTATATTGGTGCGATGGCAAAGGAGGTAATGATTATGCAGCGTGAGCATATGGCTCGTGTAGCCGAACTTAAGGTTCAGTCAGAAGAAAGCCTGAATGCAATACGTAAGTTTATGACCTATATTGCCAATGATCCAATCAGTATTGGCGACATAACGATAAGACCGTACAAGATAAGTCATTCGGCAAGCGACGCGTATATGTTTCTTATTGACTGTGACGGACGAAGGGTGCTGCATACAGGCGATTTCCGTACGCACGGGTATCTCGGCAACCGTTTAGAGTGGGTCCTCAATGCCTTTATTCACAACGTTGACATCCTGATCACGGAAGGCACTATGATTAGTCGTAGCAACGAACTGATGCGTACCGAAAAGGAATTGATGGAGGAGGCTGTTGAGATTATGAAACAATACGACAATGTCTTTGTGCTCTGTGGATCGCAGGATGCCGACCGGTTGGCATCGTTCAATATTGCTTCCCATCGTTTGCATCGTCCGCTGGTGATGGACTCTTATCAGATGCGTATTGTTAGGATATTTGAGAGGTATCTTGGTAAATACAGCTATTACCACTACGGGCAGAAGATGGATTACTATAAAAATACCGATGATGTGTACAGGCATTTGTCCGAAGGTGGTATCACTATGCTGGTTCGAGCATCAGATTCGTTCAAAGACAATATTGAAAAGATGAAGCCGATGCTGGACCCCCAGCGCACCTGCCTTATCTACTCTATGTTTAAAGGGTATATCGACGAGAAGAGCAATTGTAAAAGTCAAAACACATATGACTTTGTTTATGGCGGTCCTTGGCAGGTGAGGAAACTGCACACCTCGGGTCACGCTTCACGCGAGGCTTTGGAAATGGTATGCAAGCGCGTTCATCCAAATTTGGCTATCATTCCCATCCATCGTGACGCAGAAAGTGATTTCTGCAGCCTTGATTTGCCAAAGGAATTGAAAGACAAGGTGCATACCGAAAGCTCCACCATAGAAGACGTGAAAATCATCATTAAATGAAAATTCTACACCTGTCCGATACACATAACAGGCATCGCGACCTTGGCGAAATGCCAGAGGCCGATGTGTTGGTGCATAGTGGCGATTTCACTATGAGCGGCAGCGATATGGAGGCGTTGGACTTCCTTGAATGGCTCTGCGACCTTCCATATAAGCATAAAATCTTTATTGCGGGTAATCACGACGACTGTATGATTGATGCCACATTGGAAGGACTGCCGGACAACGTGCATTATCTGCACGACAGCGGTATCATTATCGACGGTGTGTCGTTCTATGGCGTTCCGATGCTGGCAGAGTTTGCGGATGGCGAGATGAAGCTGACGGAGCATTACGACCTAATACCAGATAAAGCAGATGTGCTTATAACCCATCGCGCTCCGCTGGGTATCTTGGACAGTACGGACAGCAAAATCCATTATGGAAGTTCGTTGCTGCTTGACAAAGTGGACGCCATTAAACCAAGGTTATGTCTTTTCGGTCATACGCACGACGCATATGGCATAAAAATGTGGGAAGGGATAACGTTCAGCAACGGTGCTGTTACTGACAGTAAATATGACCTTTTATACTCTCCGCAAGTGTTATTGATATAATTTGTCCGTCTTACACTCGTAGTTGCCAGAAGGCTACAGCCGCGGCGGCTGCGACGTTGAGCGAGTCGACGCCTCGCTGCATCGGGATTTTGGCAACATAGTCGCAGGCATCGATGACGGACTTTGAGAGGCCGTCGCCTTCGGTACCCATCACGATGGCCATCTTGTCGACGTTTTGTAGGATGGGGGAGTCTATGCTTACAGCTTTGTCGCTTAACGCAAGAGCAACTGTTTTGAAACCAAGTTCGCGCAATTGGCGCGGATAGGCGACGGGTGATTGGGTGAATGACCACGGCATCTGAAAGACGGTGCCCAT
Source organism: Bacteroidales bacterium (assembly GCA_016283175.1). Lineage (GTDB taxonomy): Bacteria > Bacteroidota > Bacteroidia > Bacteroidales > P3 > Colimorpha. The sequence continues at coordinate 15,891 of JAEEMK010000063.1, read as the reverse complement.
ACTGACGCGGACGCTGCGGCGGTTGAGCGGGTCGCAGCAGGTGGGTGTAAGCAGTAGCCCTTCAATGCCTAGTGCGGTGGAGGCGCGGAAGATGGCACCGGTGTTGGTGGAGTTGACGATGCTGTCCATCACGGCTATGCGACGCTTGCCGCGACATACCTCTTCGACCGTTGGTAGCTGTGGGCGACGCATAGCGCAAAGGAATCCGCGTGTCAGTTCATAGCCTGTCAGTTGCGCAAGCACTTCGCGCTCGCCGGTATAGATTGTTGCGGTGTTGTCGTTGCCTATCAAGGGAGTGATTTGTTCGTCAATGTATTTGCGTTCGGCAAGGAACGATACGGGTTGCAAACCCGCAGCCAGAGCTATGCGTACCACTTTGAGGCTTTCGGCAATGAAAATGCCTTTTTCAGGCTCCAGCCGGTTGCGCAGTTGTGCTTCCGTAAGTCGCGCGTAGACATCCAGTTCGGAGCTGTTTATGTCGGTGATGGTGATGATATTCATAATTGCAAAGATAGTCGATTTTTGGAAAATCTCCTTTTTTATCGGACTTTTTCTTTGTTCTTTGACTTCTGGCGATAAAAAGTCTATAATTGCAATTATTTGAAAATTAATACTATATTGCTATTGATGCTTTATTTTCGGAAAATAATTTTGCCAGTTTCGGAAAAGTTGGTATTTTTGCAACTCCTTTCAAAGGTAAAAAGGTCGTTTGGCCGAGGGGCTAGGCACAGGTCTGCAAAACCTGCTACTCCGGTTCAAATCCGGAAGCGACCTCCGACTTAAAGCTCACCAAGACGGTGGGCTTTTTTGTTTCCTGCATTTTGCCGTATCCGTTTTTCTTCGTAATTTTGCATTTTGAAACAGGTTGAAAAAAGATTCATCTCTGGGTCAACTCTGATTCAACTCTGATTCAACTCTGATATAACTATTAACTACGGCTTTTTGAAAACAACTATCAAGATGAGATTGAAGTTAGGAATTTTGGCACTTGCAGCATTGCTGTCTGTCGTTGGCTGCACTCAAAAAGAGGCCGAGGTCGACGCATTGCTACGTTCGAAGGTCGACGCGCTGAACAGGGCATCGTTTAAAAGCCGCTATGACGCTGCAAGCCTCAGCGAACGCTATGCGCAGCGGGCTCTGGCATACGTCAACGACAGTTTGCCCGGTTATGACGACGGACGTCTCAGAGCGTGGAACAATATCGCCACGTCGTACTATAACCGTGCCGAGCACGACTCGGTTTATCTTTATGTCGATTCGGTGCTTTCTTTCAACGGAAAATCGCCCAACCTAAAGGTCGAGCAGGTGCTGGCCAGCCTGCTGAAGGCCCGTACTTTGCAGCGTCACTGTGACATTGCTGGCTCGTACCGTCTGCTCTACGACATTGAGCAGTCGGGCCTTCTTGACGGCAGCGAGGACGACCTGCTCCACAACCTGGCGCGCAGCGAGTTCTACATCACCACCACCACGCTTAACTACCACTATCGCAACAAGTCGCAGTACCAGCAGGCCGAGCTGCTGACGACAATGGAAGCCAAACGGCATCAGCTGCGGTGTGACTATGCCGAGGATATGTCGTTCAACTACGCCATAGCATACGGCTATTACGCTCTTTGCGACGACAGCATCAACCGCTCGCACTACCTCGGCAAGGCGCTGAACTACTGTTTCGACAATTTCCGCATCCTCAACGACAGCCTTCGCTACAACACCTATCATCTGGGCAACACCTACCAGCTGCTGGGCTTTATGCTGTGGAGCCCGCAGATTGATGCCGCCAGCTGGCAGAGTAACATCCCGTTGCTGGAAGAAATTTGCCATTATGTGCGCGATGCGTTTGGTTTTGATGTCTTCGACTACTATCCATACTCTGCCGACGGCACACTCGACATACGCCAATCCACACTTGCCTACCCCTTCCTGAGCGAGGCGGCGTCGCTCTTTTTCCTGCACGACGACCCCTATCAGCGTCTTGGTGCCGTTGTGGCCACAGGCCGCTACTGTATGGCGCGTGGCGACACGGCGACGGCACGGCTCTATTTCAACGAAGCGTTGATAGACAGCACTATGCTTGGCGTAGCGCCAAAGTTCGAGGCTATGCTCTACGAGGGGCTCCTTACATCGGGAATGGCCAAAAACAACAGCGATGTGGTTTCCTGGACGCGCAAGGAACTGGAACTGCTCAGCTACATAAAGCAGAACGAGAAGGCCGACTTCATACTGCAGCAGCAGCTCGACAAAGCACGTTACGACAGCGGCCGATTTATGCTTTTTACCATCATTCTGCTTGTCTTGGCCATTGCATTGTTTGTTACGCTTCTACTGCTACGACGACGTACAAAGGCTCTGCAGCGTGAAACGGCGCGCCTGCAAGCCGCCAAGCAGCAGGACGTGGAGCGTATAGCCAACGTCGAAACCTGCCTGTCGGTGTTGCGCCACGACATCACGCCGTTTGTCTCGTATCTCCAAAACGAGCATCTGCCCGAAGAACTGAAACGCGAGGTCACAGGCCAGCTGATACGCACTTTCGAAAACATAAAGAACTGGACAAACCTCTCCATCCCCAGCGGCTTGCAGTTCCGTTGCACGACGGTGTCGTTGCAGCAGGTCTTCGACAGCGTTGCGTCGAGCGTCAACAACTTCCGGGCACCGCGGGTGAAGCTCTCTTTCGCCGAAACAGACCTCGCCGTGCGCGGCGACCGTTTATTGCTCGAAATACTGCTACGCAATCTGGTCAACAACGCCATACAGCACACCGAGGACGGCATCGTCGGCGTCGGCGCCGAACCATATGCCGCCGACACGCGGTTCATTTGTGTCACGATCAGCGACACAGGTTGCGGTATGAGCGAAGAACAGCTTGAGAACCTATTCCGTGCCGACAAGCACATCGACGCCAGCGGCGCCAAAGAGCAGGGCTATGGCACCGGCTTCGGTCTCATACTGTGCCGCTACATCATCAAGAAGCACGACGACAATACCATCCGTGGCTGCCGCATCTGGGCCGAAAGCGAGCCGGGCAAAGGCAGCTCATTCCACTTCCTGGTCGAAGCAGTAAAACAAAACCCTTAATCCCTTAAAACCCTTCAAGCCAATGGACGACAAGATAACGGTAATGATAGTGGACGATGAACCACTTATCAGAAAAGCAATAAAATACGAACTCAACGAACGTCACGAGACCGTTGACTGCCGTATGGACGACGACGGCCGCATACAACGCAAACAAATCGAGGTGCTCGACACCTTTGCCAGCGGGCCGCAGCTCTTTGCAGCCCTCAACGACCCCCAGCGACCGCGTCCCGACTACCTGTTGGTCGATATGGAGTTTCAGGGTGAACCGACAGGCGGCATAGCCATCACCGACCGTATACGGCGCCAGTATAAAACCATACCCGGCAAAGACATTAAAATCATAATCCTGTCTGGCCGTTTCGACAATCCGCTGTCAAGCGAGACAAACCGAAGCCAGCGCCTCAACGACATTGGCGCAGTGGTGTTTGAAGCCCTTCACAAGGGCGCAAACGCCTTTGTCAGCAAGAACGCCACCGGTGGCTTCTCGATTGAAAACATACTGCGGGCCATCGAAAGCCTGGAACGTGGCGAAGACTACTATTTCAACTATCCTGTGATGCTGACGCTCAAAGAGGCTGCCGAACTTTATTTCGAACGTGAAAGCCGTTCGACATTCGACGAACCTATCAGCGACGAAGAACGCGAGATATTGCTGCTCGAAGCCGCCGGCTGCACGGCACAGGAAATAGCACAGCGTCTCACACGCTGGGCCGAAACCGACAAATCTATCCAGGACAAACAGAAAGAGCTTTCTCGCAAGTTCGGCATCGTCAACAAGTCTGGCGCCCGCATCGCCAAGGCTATACAGTGTCGCATCATTGACACCGCCGACATCCAGTTCAGGAAGTAAAAAACTTATTTTATAGGCATATGTCACAAACTCCGGTGGAGCGTGTAGTGGGAAAATGAGCGTGACCGCCCGGTTAAACGTTCCTACCCCCTGTTTTCCCTGGCATATGTACGGTATTTGTACAGTATATGTACATATGCCAGGGAAAATATAGTGGAAACAATATTGTTGTCTATTATGATGTCTTTTGATACGCTACGAAAAACAAACTGGCGTGTGACGTTGATTTGCAACGTAAAATGCATTTAATTTTGCTGTTTTTCCGAAAATGTGTACTTTTGCAGTTTGAAAACTCTATCCGTCAACAATCGACAAACTACATAGATATGCGTCATCAAGTTGATTTTCTTGTTATAGGCTCGGGCATTGCAGGCCTGAGCTTTGCCCTCAAAGTTGCCGAGTACGGCAAGGTGTGCATTCTGACCAAGGGCGATGCATCAGAGGGCTCGACAAAGTATGCGCAGGGTGGTATAGCCGCCGTGATGTACGACACCGACAGTTTCGACAAGCACATTGCCGACACCCTTGTGGCCGGTGATGGCATCTGCGACCGCGAGGTGGTGGAGATGACCATCCGTGAGGCTCCGCAGCGTATCGAGGAACTGGTGCGATACGGTGTGGAATTCGACAAATCGAAGGGCGGCAAGTTCGACCTGCACCGCGAGGGCGGTCACTCGGAGTTCCGCATACTGCACCACAAGGACAACACTGGCGCTGAAATTGAGCGCGGCCTGCTGCAGGCTGTGCACGACCATCCCAACATCGAGCTGAAAGAGCACCAGTTTGCCATCGATATCATTACCCAACATCATCTGGGCCAGCGCGTCACGAAGCATACGCCCGACATCGAATGCTATGGTGTCTATGCGCTGAACTGCATTACAAACGAGATTGACACCTACCTTGCCAAGGTCACCCTGTTGGCAACTGGCGGTATGGGCAACGTCTATACGACCACTACGACGCCCATTATCTCGACCGGCGACGGTGTGGCCATGGTGCATCGTGCCCGCGGTGTGCTCAAGGATTTGGAATTTATGCAGTTCCATCCCACGTCGCTTTACAATCCTGCCGAAAAGCCTGCCTTCCTCATCACCGAGGCAATGCGTGGTGCGGGAGCCATCTTGAAAGACTGCAACGGCAACGAGTTTATGCAGAAATACGACAGCCGTCTGAGCCTGGCACCCCGCGACATCGTGGCACGTGCCATCGACAATGAGATGAAACTGGCTGGCGTGGAACACGTTTGGCTTGACGCCCGCGGCATTGGCAAGCACGAACTTATCAACGGTTTCCCGACGATTTACGCCAAATGTCTGGAGTTGGGCATCAACATCACGAAGGATATGATTCCGGTTCGTCCCGCTGCACACTACCAGTGTGGCGGCATCAAGGTGGACCGCAACGGCGAGAGTTCGATTCACAATCTCTATGCAGCAGGCGAGTGCTCCTGTACCGGTCTGCACGGTGGCAACCGCCTGGCCAGCAATTCGTTGCTTGAAGCTGTGGTATATGCCCACAATGCGGCCGAACACGCTATATCGAAAATCCGCCAAATCGACACGTCTGCCCACAGCCGGGTGCCCGATTGGAATGCCGAGGGTATGGTCCTGAACGAGGAAATGGTACTCATAACGCAGACAAAGAAGGAGTTGCAGGAGATTATGTCGAACTATGTGGGCATCGTTCGTAGCGACTTGCGTCTGCAGCGCGCTTTCGACCGTTTGAACCTCATTTTCCGCGAGACGGAGGAACTGTACCAGCGTTCGGTGCTTGCCGAACCGTTGGCCGAGCTGCGCAACCTCATAGCCTGCGCCTATCTAATTATCAAGCAGGCCCGTGCCCGCCGTCAGAACGTCGGATTGCACTATTCCATCGACTTGGTTTGAGGAATGAATGCAAAAGGCTGGTACTTATGATGTTGTGCTGTGCTTGAAAGAAAATGTATTAGAAATTGTGTATATATTGAAAAAAACACGTATTTTTGCATTTTACAACAGAAAATAAATCAAAATCATATCAACATAAAAATTAAAGAATTATGTCAATCTTAAACATCCTTTTGGAAATGACTGCTGAAGCAGCAAAGTTCATCGGAGTCCTCGGTGCCGGTATCGGTGCCGGCCTTGCCGCTATTGGCGCAGGTCTGGGTATCGGTAAGATCGGTCAGGGAGCAATGGAAGGCATTGCCCGTCAGCCCGAAGCCGCTGGTACTATCCGTACCACGATGATTATCGCCGCCGCCCTTGTGGAAGGTGTCGCTTTCTTTGCAGTGGTCATCTGTCTGCTCGCCGTCCTCTAATATCCGACGGTGTTCCAACGAGTCTGGTGCCGCGTGCGATGGGCTATCGGTACCAGACTATTTAAACTCCAAATGTCACTAAATTAATAGAATATGAACAACCCCCTTGTAAGTCCCGGTCTGGGTGTCATTTTCTGGATGCTTATTGCTTTCGGCATCCTTGTTTTCATTCTGATGAAATGGGGCTGGCCTGTGATTCTCAAGGCTCTCGATGACCGCGAGAAGACCATTAATGAGTCGCTCAACGCTGCCGAACGTGTGCGCGCCGAGATGGCTCAGCTTCAGGCTCATAACGAAGACCTGCTGAAAGAAGCCAAGGTGCAGCGCGACGAGATACTGCGCAATGCACGTATGACAAGCGAGCAAATCATAGAGGATGCTCGTCGCAAGGCTACTGTTGAGGCCGATCGCATAGTGGAAAACGCTCGCGAGAACATCAACTATGAGAAACTGAAAGCTATGACCGACCTCAAAAATCAAATAGCCAATCTCAGCATTGAGATTGCCGAGAAACTGATTCAGGGCGAACTGGCCGACCCGAAACGCGCCAACGATTTTGTCATAAAGCAAATCGAAAACACTCACCTCAATTAAAAAACAGTGGAAAACTACCGTATCAACATAAACTACGCCAAGGCACTCTTCCTTGTGGCCTCCGACACGGACCAGCTGGACGCTGTGAACGAGGATATGCGACTTGTGGCCGGCACTTGCGCCGACAATCACATTCTCGGCACTGTTTTTGCTAATCCTGTCATCCCTGAACACAGGAAGACGGGGGTACTGCGTGACTTGTTTGGCGAGCGTGTCAGCAAAGTGACGATGCTCTTTTTGGAGTTTGTGGTTCGCAAGCGCCGCACTGTCAATCTGCGTGGCATCGCCGATGCGTTTGTGCAGCTCTATCGCGACCACAAGAACATTGTGCTGTCGCAGCTTGTCACAGCAACGCCTGTGTCCGATGATGTCAAAGATGCTGTATGTCAGAAGGTGGGCGACTTTACACACAAGAGTGTGGAACTGGAGACTGTGGTGGATCCGTCCATCCTCGGTGGTCTAAGCATAACTTTCGACGGCAATATGTATGACGCTCGTATCAGCAGCGCCGTGGCGCAGTTGCGCATGGAGTTCAGCAAGAATGTTTACGAAAGCAAACTTTAATACTTCATATCGAAAAAAATCATTTTTATGTCCGAAATAAAACCTGCCGAAGTATCGGCGATCTTGAAAAAACAATTAGCAGACGTTGGTCTTGAAGTACAGCTTGAGGAGATAGGCACTGTCCTTACTGTCGGCGACGGCATTGCCCGCGTCTATGGCCTCAACAATGCCCAGAGCGGCGAGCTTGTAGAGTTTGAGTCGGGCGAACAAGGCATTGTCCAGAACCTTGAAGAGGACAATGTCGGTATCGTGATGCTTGCCGAAAGCAATACCATCAATGAGGGCGACACCGTGAAACGCACCAAGCGCATTGCCTCGGTCAAAGTGGGCGAACAGCTTGTGGGTCGTGTCATCAACACCATTGGCGAGCCCATTGACGGCAAGGGCCCTATAGAGGGTGAACTGTTCGATATGCCTATAGAACGCAAAGCTCCCGGTGTCATCTTCCGTCAGCCTGTCGAGCAACCGCTTCAGACGGGCATCAAGGCTATCGACTCTATGATTCCCATCGGACGCGGTCAGCGCGAGCTCATTATCGGTGACCGCCAGACAGGTAAGACTGCCATAGCCATTGACACTATCATCAATCAGAAGAACTTCTACGACGCTGGCGACCCTGTTTATTGCATTTACGTAGCCTGCGGACAGAAAGGCTCGACTGTGGCCAACCTTGTCAAGAATCTTGAAGAAAAAGGCGCAATGGCTTACACCATCGTTGTGGCTGCAACAGCCTCCGATCCGGCAGCAATGCAGTTCTACGCTCCTTTCGCAGGTGCCGCCATTGGCGAATATTTCCGCGACACGGGACGCAATGCCCTTGTCATTTATGACGACCTGTCGAAACAAGCTGTGGCTTATCGTGAGGTCTCGCTGCTGCTGCGTCGCCCGCCGGGACGCGAGGCTTATCCTGGCGATGTGTTCTACCTGCACAGCCGTCTGCTGGAGCGTGCAGCACGTATCATCCAGAGCGATGAAATCGCACGTCAGATGAACGACCTGCCGGCTTCGCTCAAGGACAAAGTGCGTGGTGGCGGTTCGTTGACGGCGCTGCCCATCATTGAGACGCAGGCAGGCGACGTGTCGGCTTACATCCCCACAAATGTTATTTCCATCACCGACGGACAGATATTTCTTGAGACCAACCTCTTCAACAGTGGTGTGCGTCCTGCTATCAATGTCGGTATATCGGTCAGCCGCGTGGGTGGCAAGGCTCAGATCAAGTCGATGAAGAAGATTGCCGGTACTCTGAAGCTTGACCAGGCTCAGTACCGCGAGTTGGAGGCTTTCTCGAAGTTCGGCAGCGACCTTGATGCCGCTACCAAGGCGGTGCTTGACAAGGGTGTCCGCAATGTCGAGATCCTCAAACAGCCGCAGTATACGCCTATGCCCGTCGAGGAACAGGTGGCCATTATCTTCTGCGGGACCAATGGCTTGATACAGAAAGTTCCTGTCGACAAGGTGCGCAACTTTGAGACTGAGTATATTTTCTTCCTGCGTCAGAACCATCCGCAGTTGCTTGCCAATCTTAAAGCAGGCAAGCTGTTGGACGACGATTTGGCTACGATGCGCCGTGTTGCTGCCGATTTAAGCGCGAAATATGCAAAATGATGTTAACGTTGAATTAACCTTAACTTAATTATGGCTAACTTAAAAGAAGTCAGGACACGCATAGCCTCGGTCAGTAGCACGCAGCAGATCACTTCGGCAATGAAGATGGTCAGTGCCGCCAAATTCCGCAGAGCTCAAAATGCAATTTTGGGTATGCGGCCCTACGCAGCACAGCTTAATGCCATCATCAATGATATCGACATTGAGGATGGTGTTGTGACTGCGTATCACGAAGTGCGACCGCTGAACACTGTTTTGCTGGTTGTGGTAACTTCAAACAAGGGCCTTTGCGGTGCTTTCAACTCCAATGTCATCAAGGAGGCGACGGTGCGTATGGCTCATTACCGGTCTGTAGGATGCGGCTCGGTGAAAATGATTACTATAGGCAAGCGTGGATCGGAATTCTTTGCAAAACAGAATGGTCTTGTCGTTGCGTCATACGATGATCTGCTCGACAGTCCTTCGTTTGATGCTATTTCGAATATATGCGACAGCATAATGGAGTCGTTCTGTAATAAAGAATACGACTGCATAGAGTTGGTGTACAATCAGTTCAAAAACTCATTGACACAGATTCTGTCTACTGAACAGTTTTTGCCGGTGCTTCCTAAAAACGGTTCCAATAATGAAGGAACAACGCGTAATGACTATATCTATGAACCTGGCAAGGAGACAATACTGCGTGAGATGATACCTCTGACACTGCGTTCGCAGTTCTATCGCGTGATCCTTGATTCTCTGGCTGCCGAGCACGGTGCCCGTATGACGGCTATGCAGAAAGCAACCGACAACGCCACCGAATTGCTCAAAGAGCTGCGACTCAGTTACAACAAGGCTCGCCAAGCCGCCATTACCAACGAGATTATTGAGATTGTCAGTGGCTCGGAAGCACTGAAAGGCTAACAACAAAGCATCTATGTGGGAAGTGGACTTGTGCACTTCCCGCTTTTATTTTATTCAAACACAATATTTATGGACAAGAAACAAAACTACACAATCCCCATCATCGTGATGTTCCTGCTGTTCTTTATGATAGCATTCGTCACTAATTTTGCTGGCTCGATGGGTGTCATCGTCAAAAACCAGTTCGGCACAAGCAACGCCATTGCCCAGCTGGGCACGCTGGCCAACTTCATCGCCTACGCCTGTATGGGAATACCCGCTGGCCTTATCCTGCGTCGCAAGGGCTATAAATTTACGTCGCTGCTGGCTGTAACCGTCGGTTTTGTCGGCGTGGGAATCCAGTTTATGTCGGGATATGCCGAAAGTTTCGCCGTCTATGTGGCCGGTGCCCTCGTGGCTGGCTTCTCGATGTGCTTGCTCAATATCGTTGTAAATCCTATGCTCAACACTCTCGGAGGTGGCGGCAATAAGGGCAACCAGCTTATCCAGTGGGGCGGTACTATCAACTCGACTGGTGCCACGTTGGCTCCAATCCTGCTGGGCTACCTCATCGGTGGCTCGGTCGATATGGCCAATGTCTCCGATGCAGCACCGGCAATGATTATAGCAATGGCTATATTTGCTGTCGCTTTTCTGGTCATTATGCTGACCCGAATCCCAGAACCGCATATCGAAACTAAGGCTGAACACCAGGCAAAACCAAAGGACAAATACAGCCCTATGTCGTTCCGCCACTTTGTGCTGGGTGCCATTGCCATTTTCTTCTATGTTGGTGTCGAAGTGGGCATCCCCAACACTGCCAACCTTTATATGACCACACCTGGCGACGGTCTTGGACTGGGTGCCGACCTGGCGGGATGGTTCATTGGAGCTTACTGGTTCCTTATGCTTGTGGGTCGCTTCATCGGTGGACTGCTTGGCGGAAAAGTGTCGTCGAAGGCTATGCTCGCAACTGCATCGACCATTGCCATTGTGTTCATCCTCTGTTTAATTTTCATTCCTGAAGCATCGACGGTGCATCTCCACGGTGCCGATGTGCCACTCAAGATTGCTTTCGCCACGCTTTGTGGACTCTGCACTTCGGTTATGTGGGGCGCCATCTTCAACCTGTCTGCCGAAGGTTTGGGTAAATACACTCCGGTTGCCAGTGGCATCTTTATGACACTTGTCTGTGGCGGTGGCATACTGCCGTTCTTCCAGAACCTGCTCGCTGACAGCATCGGCTATGTTGGAAGCTATTGGATTGTCATTCTTGGTTTTGCCTATATACTCTTCTACGCCCTTGTTGGCAGCAAGAATGTGAACAAAGACATTCCGACAGAATAGTTGTTCTATGAACATACTGGATCTGAGCTGGTGCATAGTTTATCGTGCCTGGGAGCGTTCCCCGGAGACACTTTTCTTCGGCGGAATAAAAGACCCTTATTTTCAAGCCAACAGTTTCATTGTGGGCTTTCTGTTCTTCTATTTGTTTGATATACTGTTTGTCTGTTCGGTTGCCGGTATTTGGCCATTGAACATATACACTCTACTGATAGCGATAGCACTCTTTGCTATTCTGCTGATGGTATTCTTTAAACGCAACGGTTCGAAGGAGCGACGCAAGTCGCTGCAAGAACGTTATGAGCAATATAGGAAAGAACATCCTGTATTGCGTTTGGTCCGCTTTTGGGCGTTTGTGCTGGGACCGTTTGTGCTTATCTTTCTGAGTGCGGTTGTTTCTTAGTTACTTCACCACCAGTCGCTGTGTCCCGATGCCTTTGTCGCTGGTAACGCGGACAAGGTAGATGCCGGGGATAAGGTGCGCATTATCAATTGTCAGCTCATTCCCTGCAGAGCGCGTGGCAAAGACCTCGCGTCCGTTGATGTCGATAATCTCAACCTTGGCATTGTCCGGCAATTTGCCAAGTGTTATGTGGTCACTGGCAGGGTTGGGGTAGAGTGAGAAGCTAAGAGATGAAAGCTGGGCATCATTGATGCCGGCATTGCCTGTAAAGAGGGCTTCAATCATCCAGCTGAACTTCCATTGGTCGCTCATTTCCGTCAAGTCTGCTCCCGAAAGCATACCGTAGGGGTTACCGCCATAGATAGAGAAGACACCAGGCGTGTCGACATCGGTGCATTTCAGCACCACCCAAAGCGACTGTCCGTCGCCGACGGTGACAGGAGCCGACAGGTTGTGCTGGTAATATGAGAACGGATAGGCCAGACTGTCGAAGAAGGTGGCTGTGTAAAGTGTAGTCTCAGGACTGTCGGTGCCGCCAAGGATGGTCAATGTATGAGTGCCCTCCCAGCGACCCATAAAGCGTACAGCATTGAGCTGAGCACCGTTGCGGATGGCTTCGGCGGGTATGCGTATGCCCCACACCGAATCGGCGCCAAGACCTACAGGTATGTTGCTTGCACGGTTCATAGAGTTGTCGCAAGTGTGGAATCGCAACGTGTCGCTGCGCAGTGGCGCAAACTGTGCCGTGAATTGCAAGGAACCGCCGGTGGCAACGGTAGAACGAGGATTGTAGCGGCATCCGTCGCTCCACTGCACAAAGCGTGTATGCGTGTTGGCAGCTGTGGCGGTTAGTGTTATGGTGTCGCCGAAGTTGTAGGTGCCTGCACCGGTGACGTTGCCCTCGCCTTCGGTGGTGATGGCAACTGTCGTGGTTGCTTCGCCGAATTGGCTGAAAGGTTCAATGCCTATTGTGGCGGTGGCGAAGAGGTTGAAGTTGTAGTTCGACGACACTGCTCCTGCTGAAGGTGTAAGGTTGTCAAGCTTGTAGTATCCGTTGTATTTGCCGCCCCAACCCCAGTTGATGTGGAATCGGTTGGTGCTGCTGTTATATCCGTCGAATACGAAAGCGTGACCCGCTTGCACTTCGTCGTAACCGGCATAAAGGATTGGCCTTCCGGCGCGCAGCTCGTTGACCATCAGCTCGCTCCAGTCTTCCAGCGTGTAGTCGATGCGGAACGCAGTCCAAATGTAGGGACTGTAGCGGAAGTTATATTTCAATGCGTTTTCCGACGACGCTTCGCCGCCGTAGCCGTAGCTTGCCGTCTTGCCGCCGCTGCCTCCCATAGAATAGTCCATATTCACTGCCACACCGATGTGGTAGATGAGTTCAGCGACAGCGTTGACTTGCGTTTCGTTGCTGTAAATGTCAAGCTTGTTCGGCATTGTGTCCCACTGATAGTTGGTGTTGCCGTAGTCAGCCGAAAGAAAACCGTAATTATGGTTCGTGTACGACTCCGAGCCATATCCCTGGGCGGGATGGTTGAACATCTTCATAATCTGTGCTGTGGCAGTGGCTGTGCAGCCGCAGGGTGGGCGTCTGCGGGCGTTGCTGTCGTAGGGGCAAAACTCGTTGTAATAAGGGCTTTGGTCCCAGACAGTTGTCAACATCTGTGAGATTATTTCCTTAGGACTGTATTCGACACGGTCTTCCAGCAGGCTGGTCCATTGTTCCTTGACAGAGTGTGATTTTGCAGAATGCCGATTCTGTTGTATTTCCTGCTCGTATCCTTTGAACCAAGCGTATATATGGGGTGGCATAGCCTCTGTCGGGAACGGCTCGGTAAGCGAGTATGCAAGAATGGGTTCGGTGTTGTCGTCGCCAGCAATAACCACGAAACCAGTCTCTTTGCCGATGCTGAAAACATAAATATCCGTGAAAGGAATCGATGTGCTGATATCGGTGACATTGATGCTGCAGGACTTCATACCCTGCGAATGGAGAAAGTTGACAGCCACTTTGCGTGCAGTATTGCTGTCTACAGGTGTGGCATTTGCTGGGAAGGATGCTGTAAGTATCAGTAGTACAAGTGACAAAATGGTTTTTCTCATAATGTGAAGTGTTGTGTTTTATGCTGCAAAGTTACGGAAAAAAATCAAATCAGACAGTCTGGCCTATTTTTTTACCACAAGGCGTTTTGAGAAGCTGCCGGCCGGAGTATGGACAACGACAATGTATGTTCCCGTAGGCCAGTTTCTTGTGCTGATCGATACCGTGATGCTGTCGGCTTTGGCCTCTGCCATCAGCAGTCCCTGAAGGTTGTACACATCCACACTGTTTATGCCCAGTGACGACATCACCTGCACTGCGTCGCAGGCAGGGTTAGGTGTCAGCGTGACAAAACGGCTGTCGATGTTTTCTCCTGCCAGCACGGATGTACTGTCCTGATGATATGCAAAAACAGCGGTAATCGTCGTGTCGCACACCAGTGTGATGGTGCGCGGATTGCTGGTGTCGCCGTCGCTCCAGCCCTCAAAGGTGCAACTGTCGGCAGGATAGGCGGCTATCGCCACCGTGTCGTTTCGCTCGTACCTGCCTCCACCGCCCACGGTGCCCCACTCGTCGTTGTTGGCAAGCAACGTGAGGGTGTAGTAGGGACGCGAGAATCGCACTGTGTCGCTCCAAGGTCGCCACATAGACATTGTGTCGTTGAAGCAGCACTTGGCGCGAACGCGGAAAGCATAGGTCTCGCCGTATAAAAGTCCGGCAACCACATAGCTTGTGTCCGTCGTCTCGACGACGTTATAGTTCGAAAATGGCAGATTGGCGCGACCATATGCCACCTGGTACAAACAATGTTCATTAGTGTCACTCCAGTGCAGCTTATGAACACGCACACCTGTATAGTCGGCACGTAGCTGTCCTACGTCACCGCACGTCGATGCCTGCTCGTGACGTATCCGCAACGTGCTGTCGATGATGGGGAAAGCACCATAAAAACAAGTCGGGGGATAGGTGTTACAATCACCATATTTACTATATGAAAAACCTCTATTGTTAATTTCTGAGATAGAATTATGTGAGCCATGTCGGTTATACAACGCAAAGGCATATCGACTCTGCACCTCCGGTGTGAGTTTATAGCCCAATGCGACAATAGGCGCTGAACTGTCAATATAATATCCCCTTTCAAAGAAAACCTCATACACTGGAATAAGTGTGTCCATATTATCGTATTCCAAAAGCAGGTAACTTGTTGGTACAACCGTGTCTACACGAATAGAGTCAAATGCAACGCAACCTTCTGATTCAAAGAACAAAAAAGCATATACTTCAACACTGTCGGGTATGTTATCACACAACATACAAGCTATCCCATAAATTCTTGTGCCGATTGGTTGTATCGGATATACATTCCCTTGTCGTATACAAGATACTATAAAGTAATTGGGCTCACCACCCTGAGTAGCCAACAAATAGGGATTTATGTTTTCTGGCAATATATATCCATTATCGGCGTCACCTAAAGTAATAATGTTCTGACTCTGTGCACCTATTGACAACAAAAGACTAAAAACAAACAATATCTTTTTCATAATTTCATAAGTAACTATCGATTGAAATCTGGTATAAACTCATAAACATTTCCATTTGAATAAACATCGCTCCTTTTTATTTCTCCATCCAAACTCCTGCTGTCGTTCAATACATCAACATCTTGCAAATACTGAACTTTCGGCAAAATATCAATATCTATTGTTTTGACATCATTGCAGTCATTTGGGCTGGGACGCATTGTGGCATTCTTCAGGAACCACGGACGTGGGCCATCTCACCCAGATTAAACATCAAAAACACAAAATTAATTCCCGAAAAAAACTCTAAGTTCTCTTGACCGAAATAGAATTACTTTCATAATAACTTGTGTTTTAAATTATTAACTTAATTTTTTATGCTAATTTTATTTTTAGTTTCATCTGCAAATATACAAACTATTTTCGAAAACGCAAAACATAATAATGACCCTTGTTTCATATTTTTTCATTATGGTTAGTAATGATATTTTCGATATACTTTCCCTGGCATATGTCACAAGCTCCGGTGGAGCGCGTGGAGAAGCCTTGTGCGTGGCGGCGTGGTTAAAACTTCATTTTCCCACGATTTTTCCCTATACTTTCTAAGGCATATGTACAGTATTTGTACAGTATATGTACAGTATATGTACGCTTCTAAAGCGTACATATACTGTACATATACTGTACAAATACTGT